>RGZA01000051.1 GCA_010031785.1 Alphaproteobacteria bacterium | reverse complement strand
ATCATCATCGGTGAAATGCGCGATGGTGATACGGTAGAAGCCGCATTGCGCGCCACGGAATCAGGCCATTTGGTGATCACCACAGTGCACGCTGTAAATGCATTGCACGTCCTTGATCGTATTGATGGTTTCTTGTCATCAACCTATCGTACCTCTGGACTTTATATTTTGGGCCATGCGTTGATCGGGTCACTTTCGCAGCGCCTTGTGAAATCCGTATGCCCGGCATGCCATCAGCAAATGACCGCGATGGAAGTATTTGGCGATGAAAACCGTATTCAGGATATGGGCCTTGTCGGCGATGACCGTATTGCGATTGCTGACCGCAAGGGCTGCGATTTATGTAACCGCAGCGGTTTCCTTGGCCGAACCCTTGCGCTTGAGGCGCTATTCCCGCCTGAAGATCAGGCAAGCAAACGCAGCATTACGGAAATGCTGTTATCCAATGTCACCAATTCGATTGTCGATATACCGGGAACCATCTTTATTCCGCGTGAATTTACCATTCGCGATCTGATCAAGCGCCGCGTGATTGATGCGCATATGGGCGCTGCGCTTCTGGTTGAAGAAATGGCGGGGAAGGCGCGATGAAACTGTGGAATGTTCGCTATGCGCTAACATTGCCCGGTGGCCATGTTGCTGTTCGCGAAGAAGATTTTTACTTACCATCACAAGAAGAAGTGCGCAAAGTTTTACGCACCAAAGGCCTATGGCCGATCAAAATCAGCGAACGTAAACCCAGTAACTTTGAATGGATGGATGTGCGTTCATCCACCTGGCAAATCCAGTTGCTGCGTGCCTTACGTTTTCAATCTGCGACCAGTTCTGCAGGTACAGCGCTGTTAAATATTATCGAAGGCGAAAATGATCCGCGCAGGCGCCTTGCATTCCTGCCAACACGCTCGGTATTAAAAGGTGGCGGCTCTTTTTCCGAAGCGCTTAAGGCCCTTAAACTCATGGATGCTGCGACCATGTCGATCATCATGGCGGGGGAGCGTGCGGGTGATTTAAAAAGCGTGATTGTACATGCCATTCAGCACGTTGATGAAAAAGGCAAACAGATGAAAATCGTGATAGCCGCGATGGGCTGGCTGTCCTTTGATATTTTCTCGATTATCTCAACCATTTTCGGCGCGCAATTTACATTTATTCCTTATCTTAAAACATCGGGTAATAAATCAACTACCGACGTCGTTGCAGCCAAGAAATTTAATGATGCGATTGATACAGTGAGTTTCATTAATATTAGTCTTATGGTAATTACCATCGGTGGTGCGGCAGGTGTCGCGACGCTTGGCATGATTTTCTGGAAGAACCGCCATTTGCCCGACCATTACGCTTCGCGCATGATTTCGAAGTTACCCTTGATCAGCAGCTATATGCATGATGCCACCATGCATGATACAACCAAGCTCATGGCGCGCTTGCTGCGTGGCCGGGTGCCGCTGGATGAAGCCTTAAAAATTCTGATTGAGTCGTGCATTGAACCCATCACCCGCAATTACTGGCGTGAATGTTTAAACCGCATTATGGCAGGTACGGATACTGCGCGGGCTCTTTCTCGCCCCCCGCTGACAAAGCAGGAAAGCGACCAAATGCGCAGTATTCAATCGCTTGAACAATTATCCGAAGTGTTCGAAAGTATCTCGGAAGAACGGCATTCCGCAGCAAAGGCAGGCCAGAAAAAGATTATGATGTTCGGAGTCATTCTGACCATGGCACTGTTTGGTGCAGTTGTGTTAACAATGATCTATCTTCTGAGCATTCAGAATCAAGGCTTCATGGATAGTCTTAAAGATATGGGTAAGGGTGGCGGATAATGAGTTTTGCTGGCGCAGCCGATCAGGGTGGAAATGTCGCATTAGAAAATAATGCGCTGAGCGCGGCTGACGAAGCATTACAGTCATTTTATTTTCCTGCGGAAGTGATCGGCGGCAGTTGTCCGGTTGTTAAAGGCGATGAAGAAGCGGTTGCCTGGCATGCCGCCGCGGAAGCGTGTGCCACGGAACGCATTCATTTTGTCTGGCGTGTCCATGATGATCGCATATGGTATCTTGCTATTCGTTCGGAAGATCTGGCATCGCACTCCAAATCATGGTGCCCCTTTGCAAGCTTGTTGCCCGGCGCGCCGGATGCCTATGATGCGCCTATTGTTTATACGTATTATACTGATGAATCAGCGACATTGATGGCGGTGCAACGCGATGGGTTGCAGATTATTCGTGGCAGTTCATCGATTATTAAAGCCAAGGCTGAACGCATTTCACGCGAAAACGGCAATGCAAAAATGATTGATCTAATTCCTGACAAGATTATTTTATTAAAAGCAGTTCCATGGGAATCCCTCTCGTTGCTTGAAAATCGCGCACGGCGTTTTATGGGATTTGTCTCGGTGATGTCCGCGATTGTCGTTACGTTGCTCTCGGTGTTTATCTGGTTTATGTCATCGGTTGCACAGCTTGCCTATAAATCGGATTTGAAAGAATTACAGGCGCGCACCGCTTCATCGCTGCTTCAGTTGCAGCAAACCGCGATGGTTCTGCGCACCAGCGATATGCGCGAACAGCTTGCGACCTTTAACAAGCTCAATGAAAATCTGATCAATGCACAAGGCTGGCTCAAGCTCTATACCCTTAAGGATAAAACCGTCAAATGGTGGGGTGTTGTTCCGGGCAATCTTACGTCTGAACGTATTCAGGATCTGGGTGCACAAACCCTTGAGCGCAATGACGAAGGCTGGGTCATCGCCAATAGCAAAGACGCCTATGTGCGTAAGGGGAAACAACAGTGATGAAGCTTCCTGCTGCACTCGAACAGTTCGTATCAAAACTAAATCATGGCCAGATGGATCTATCCAAAGATGGCCTCTCAAAACTGTTTTCAAAAAAAGAAGTACTCTATAATGAAGACGGAACGCCCCTTGAAGAACCCGCTTTAAAGAAACCCTTCAAGCTACCCAAGGCATTAGCGCTGGATGTGCGTTTCAAGGAAGCGCCGCGCTATTTTTCAGGCAGTATATTTGAAAAAGTATTGATGACCTTTGATAAGTCGACACTTGCCATTATTGGCGTTGCCTGGCTTGCTGCGATGATTGCGGTTGCAATTGCATTTGTTTCCGTCAAGGAAATGTCCCAGCTCAAACTAAAGATAGAGATCGCGCGTGCGCTTGATCCTGTCTTGCCTAAAATTGTTCGCGCGCCCTTAAGTAAGGATGATTACGCACCTCTTTTAGCGCGGCTTAAAAAACAGTTTCCTGCTGTGAATATTGAAATTACGAATAAGCCAACTTTGCGTATCCAAAGCAATAATCCAGATGATTTCATCACCTGGCTCAATGCGATCAGCTATACCGATTCGATGGTTTCAACCGTTCGCTGGACCATTAGTTCTTTTTGTGTAGGATCCGAATGCACCGATAATGGCGTGATGCAGGCAGAGCTTGCCGCTGAAAAAATAAACATAACGCAACCGGAAGAAATGACGCCTTAAGGCCACTTATCTACATGCGGTTTAATTATGCAACACTTGTAGAATTATATCGGTGCCCCATGGAATCATTGTATTCTTGGCCAATAAACCGGTATAACTCTGACTATACGTAACTTTTTGTTAACACTAATTTACTACTGTCCATATTCGTAACCCCACCTGTCGGAGAACACGTTGATGAAACAATCCATTCAAACACGCTTTAATCATCAAGCGGGTATCGCAATTGGGCCTATTCTTTTTGTCGTTGCGATTTTAGCAATTCTTGCAACTGCGATTGCTGCAGGTTCAAGTACCTTTGCAACCAATGCATCCTCTGAAACAAACCGTACCAATGCTGGTGCCATCGTACAAATCGGCGAAACCTTGAAGCTCGGTGTTGACCGTATTGTTGGTTTGGGCACTCCTATTACTGACGTTGTTATTGCTCCTGCAAACGTTTCCAACACGGTTGATCTGTTTTCACAAACGGGTGGCGGTCTTGTACCTCCATCCACTGCGCTTGCTGCAGCCCCTACAACGGATACCTGGATTTATAGCTGGGCGAACGTAGCTAGTCTTGGCACCAATGCCCTTGAACGCATGGCGTATCTGAAAGTAACCAGTGGGGTGTGTGATCAGATTAATGCGATTGCTGCAAATATTCCTGCTGCTACCCCATCAGCGGGTCTTGATCTTGGCGCTAACGTCACAGCTAACATAACTGCATGGCCAACAGAATTAGCCGGAAAAATTTCAGGTTGCGTTCGCAATCTCAATACGACAACACCTGGCGTCTGGTTCTTCCAAGTATTGGCTGTACAATAAGGCTTAAAAAAAGCTTTGTTGAAACTAAAAACGTAATTGAAACAAGGGGTGCAATGGTCTATCTATTGCATCCCTTCTTCATTTAAGGATAAGGGTTCTTTTAAAAAAGTGGGTTTTTTAAAAGCACTATTTTAAACATCCATCATATCCACAAATGCTGCACATGGTTTTGCGCATTTCATAATTAAAAATAAAACAGAAAGGTTGGGCATGGAGAATATCCTGTCAGGTAAGAAGATTTGTATTCTGGTAGCCAGTGGTTTTGCAGAAGAACAGTTCAGTAATATTCAAAAAACATTAAACAAGACCGGTGCAAAATTTGTCACCGTTTCTCCCGAAAATGGTTTGGCGCATGGTTGGTTTGAAAATACCTGGGGTCACTATTTCCCGGTTGATACAGCCCTCTCCGCAGCGATGGGATCGGACTTTGATGCGATCCTTATTCCAGGTGGTATGCGCGGAATTGAAAAACTGAAAAATAATCTGCACACCCGTCGTATGCTGCGTCACTTCTTTGATGCGCAAAAACCGATTGTTGCAGTTGCTGAGGCGATAGAATTGCTAACGCTGTGTGAGCATCTCAATGGTCTTGAAGTCAGCGTGCCTGCGCAACTGGTGCAAACCCTTAAAACAGCTGGTGCGATTATCTCTGAACAGGAAGCAATGATTGATAACCATCTGCTCACTTTTGCCAAATTGCCCGATGATGCTTCATGGCTTGATGCGATTGTGCAGCATATTGCCGAAGATCGCACTGCGATTTTACAAGCAGCTTAATAATTAAGAGCGCCGGCATTGGCGGGCGGGACAGCAGTCGCTGCCCTTACTAAATCCAAAACAGTAAATTTGGATTTAGTTAGCTTTCTGCCTTACCAGAAATAAACATCCCAGCACACAGGTCAGCGCGATAATCGCATTGGCCTGGTGCAGGGCTGCAGGCAGCAACTGTACGCCACCTAGTACCGTTATAACTCCCAAAGCATATTGAACCAGAATAACAACAAACAATGCCGCGCTGATGCGTGGGCTGATTGCACGCATGCGCCATGCAAGCGCGGCTGTTAACACAAGAGTGATGGTTGCAAGGCAGCGGTGAATAAACTGCACAGATGCTGGGTTGGCGAATATATTCTGTACCCATGAAGACATTGCTGAAAAATCGGGGGGGATGATATGGCCATCCATCAAGGGAAATGTATTATAGATTTTTCCAGCATTAAGTCCGGCGGTAAAGGCACCCCAGACCATAGTTAGCGCTAAAAATAAAAGTGCAAACAACGTGTGGCGATGCAAACACCAGCAATAGGGTTTTTGTAATTTCAATTCATCGGCATAAAGCCGCAGGATTTGCCAAAAGGTCATGCTGTAAATCAGCACTGCAAGCCCAAGATGCAGCGCAAGGCGATAGGGGCTCACACTGACTTGCCCGGGCTCAAGCCCGCTTTGCACCATGTACCAGCCAATGAAGCCTTGTAATCCGCCGAGTGCAAAAATTCCCAGCAGGGGCAGTTTAAATCCACGCGGGATCATCCCTTTAAGCCAGAACACCAGCATCGGCAGGGCAAAGGCCAGACCAATCAACCGGCCCCAAAGCCGGTGAATCCATTCCCAAAAATAGATTCCCTTAAATTCATCAAGCTGCATACCATCATGAATGCCAGCATATTGTGGCGTCGCTTTATAAAGCTGATAGGCTTCATTCCATGCAGTGTCATTCAGAGGAGGTAAAATACCTTTGATCGGTTCCCAGCGTGTAATCGAAAGGCCGGATTCCGTAAGCCGTGTAATAGCACCAATCACCGCCATCAGCAGGATCAGTGCGCAGCATGCGCCAAGCCATAATGCAATCGGGCGACGATGAGGGAAGGAGTTCATTTAGCTTTTTGCAAGGCCAACAGGATGCGCATCTTCAAACAGGATTGCTGCATGCCAGAGCAGATCGAGCGCGCTGCGTAATCCGTCAGTCGAACGATCAAGCGCAATGCGTACTGCCGCGCTGCGCAGGGTCAAAAGCGTGAGTTCCTGATTTTCAAAATTATCACGTTGCTGCAAAATCATTGCTAATGAACGTAAAGTTTCAAGACGCTTGGCGTGCGGTTCATCCTTCAGGGTTTTGCGCAAGCCATAGATTGCCTTGGCAACCGGATGATTAAAATTATGCTCAGGGAGCGTAATAGAAACCGTATCGCTTAGACCTTCGCGCTTATCATTATCCTGCGCGATGATTTGCAGCACAACCGGGCCGCCTGCAAGCAGTGAGCGGGTAAGATCAATTTGCCCATCCCAATCAAGGCTTTTGCGGCCAATGAAATAGGTCGGCACATCCATAACTTCTTTACCAACCTCAATGCCGGGCATTTTAACAACCGGGGTGATGCTGATCTTCACGCTGCGTAATGGGGCTGATGCGCCCACTTTAAACGCCATCGCAATACGGTTTTGTGCAGCGCCTTGCGGGCTGGTTACCCATGAAATGCTTGGCGGCGCAAGGGTCGGGTCAGCGCGTTTGGCTTGCGTGCTTGCAGTTTGTTCAGTTGTAAGAACACCTTGGTTTAGCGATTGCAGAAAACGCGTTGTGTCATTTTTCCAGATTACGGATGCCGCAACACCTGCAACAACGATTATTGCGAGCAACACTGGCCCTGCGAACTTTTTTTTCTTTCCTGCTTCGTATTTCATTTATCTGCCCGCTTAATCTAAAAAGTGGGAATAGTTTCCCACAGTAATTGCTGTTCAATCGTTAACGGCTTGCGGATAATGGCGGTCTGGTTACCGTTCACCAACACTTCTCCGATAAGGCTGCGCGAATTGTACATGGATGACATGGTGGCCCCATAAGCACCCGCCATGAATATAGCAATTAAATCACCTTCCTGACAGGGGGCAAGCGGGCGGTCCTGCGCCAGAAAATCACCCGTTTCGCAGATTGGACCAACAATATCATAGGTTTGCGGTGTAGCTTTTGTGTCAGCCTCAATCACTTTTCCAATCGGGTGATAGGCTTCATAGAGCGTTGGGCGGATCAGATCGTTCATTGCGCCATCAACAATCAGGAACTGCTTGCTGTTGGTCTTTTTTACGTAGATGACCTTGGTAATCAAAACGCCTGCCTCACCAACCAGAAAACGTCCCGGCTCCAGCTCCACATCACATTGCATTTTTTCTGCAAAAGCATGAACCAGTTTGCCAAAATCGGCCAGCGGAATGGTTTCACCGCGATAGGGAATGCCAAGCCCGCCGCCAAGGCTGATGCGCTGGATCGTATGGCCAGCTCCGCGCAGGCGCGCGACCATTTCTTCCATGCGCGCGGCTGAATTCACAAAAGGCTGTGTATTGGTAATTTGCGAGCCAATATGCGCGCTAAGCCCCATGAACGTAAGGTTAGGAAGCGATGCGACCTTGCGCACGGCTTCTTCAACATGATCCCAGCTAATGCCGAATTTGTTTTCATCTTTACCCGTTGAAATTTTTGCATGGGTTTTTGCATCCACATCCGGGTTTACGCGCAAGGCAATCGGCGCTTTTACATTCAGGCGCACTGCAACGCGGTTAATCGCATCAAGCTCTGGCAGGGATTCCGCATTGATTTGATAAATATCATTCTGCAGGGCAAAGGCGATTTCATCATCGGTTTTGCCAACACCGGAAAACACCATGCGCGATCCAGGGATACCTGCTGCAAGCGCGCGTTTCATCTCCCCCGATGAAACAATATCCATATTCGCGCCTTCTTTGCCCAGCACCGAAAGCACCGCGATATTGGAATTAGCTTTCACCGCAAAAAAGATTTTAACGCGCGGATGATTAACCGCCGCTTTGAGCGATTGAAAGCGTGCGCGCATCGTTGCCGATGAATAAATATAAAAAGGTGTTGGGATGGTTGCGGCAAGATTAGCGATATCCACGCCTTCAATCATCAGGCGGTTATTTTTATGGGCGATGTAAGTCATTGTGGGTTTACGTGTCCAGAGGGGTCAGTTGAAATGTCAGGATAGGAGCGGGGATAGGCTTTGGGGTCTGCGCCATCGGGCGGGTCAACAATATCCGGGCGCTTGCCACAGCCCGTAAGACTGAGAAAAATAGCTAATATAAAACAACCGATTACGAAATGTATTTTGTGTGAACAATTCATCGTGATGTTTTCTTGTCAAGTTGATCAAGTCCGCCTTCGGATTTTAGCAATTTTGTATCATGGGAGCGAATTCTGCGCTCCAGTTTTTGTATGTCTTCTTCTGCTGGAAGATTTTCAGGCTGGATATTGCTTTTTGCAAGAACGGCGCGGACGTCTTTGTTATTTTTTACATGTTCTCCGGATATTTCCTTGACGCCAAAAAGATTTAATTTTCGAACATTGAATGCTGTAATAGCACTTGCAAATTCTTTTGCTTTTAAGGTGACGGTTGGAAGAAAATCAGCAAGTGCTCTTGAGTCTTTTACGCCTAGTCTGCGTTTCATTTCAGCCGTATTGTTGCCTCCGAATAAAGCATTGTCGTCCATCGAACGAACCGCCCCGAATCCCCTATCATCTACCCCATGTTCATAAAGGATGCCTGAGAGTTGTCTTTCTGTTTCCGTTAGTTTTGTACGCGCTTGGATTCGTTCGGCGAGTTGTAACCGTTCTTGTAAGATTTCTTGTTTACGGGTTTGAATGGCAAAATAGCTTTGGGCAAAGGCGATCGCTTCTTTTCGAGGGTCTCCGTTTTGTGCGATCAGGTAACACGCGTAGCGTGTTAACATTAAGTCATTGATTTTCCTTGATGTTTCCGAGCCGATATCGACCATTTTCGTGACCTCACGAAAATGGTTATCGATTGGCTGCCCTGCTGTTTTGCAGGCATTTTTTGCCCGCTCAATCGCAGTTTCAAAATTCTCCCAGCGGGTATAATCAAGTAAGGGCTGTATATCTCTTGCAAGCCAATAGGTCACCCCATTTTCATTTTTTGCTATATCTTCAAAGCTTTTGTGAAGGTCTGTTACCATTTCATTATTCATTGTTTTCTCCTTACCAAAACCTTTTCTTGGCGTCGCTAATCGCGGCCTTCACCATCACGGGCGCCGTGCCGCCAAAGCTAGTGCGGCTTTTCATTGATGCTTCCACGCTTAATACATCAAAGATGTTTGCCGTAATGCGTGGTTCAACCGATTGCATATCCTGCAATGGTATTTCATGTAGCTGCACATTCTTATCTTCAGCCAGTTTAACAATTTTTCCGGTAACATGATGGGCATCGCGGAAAGGCAGTTTTAATTCGCGCACGAGCCAATCGGCAAGATCGGTTGCGGTGCTAAAACCAAGCGTCGCAGCATACTGCATCGCAGCCTTATTGACCTTGATATCCAGCACCATTGCGGTCATCGCACTCAGCGCAAGGTCCAGTGTTTCGGCAACCATAAAGGTCTGCTCTTTATCTTCCTGCAAATCCTTGGCATAAGCGAGAGGTAATGCTTTTAAAAGCGTCAGCATTTGCATAAGCACACCAAATACACGGCCTGTTTTACCGCGTACCAATTCTGCCGCATCGGGATTACGTTTTTGCGGCATGATTGAGCTGCCGGTGGTGAGCTGATCGCCCAAGGTTACAAACCCGATTTGCGGATTCATCCAAAGAATAATTTCTTCGGCAAGGCGTGAGAGGTGCACCATGGTGATCGATGCTGTGCTTGCATAATCCATCACAAAATCGCGGTCGGACACGCTGTCGAGCGAATTGGCTGTTGGACGATCAAAGCCCAATGTTTTTGCGGTCATCGCGCGATCAATCGGGTAGGGCGTACCAGCAAGAGCCGCAGCGCCCAGCGGACATTCATTGGCGCGTTTGCGCGCGCCCAATACGCGATCACGATCACGGCCAAGCATTTCCACATAGGCCATTAAATGATGTGCAAAGCTAACGGGCTGTGCGATTTGAAAATGCGTCAGGCCAGGCATTACGGTTTCAGTATGCTGCTCCGCTTGTGATATCAATGCGGCTTGCAATGCTTTAAGCTGCGCATCGAGATAATCAAACGCATCGCGCATCCATAATTTAAAATCAGTTGCAACCTGGTCATTGCGTGAGCGGCCTGTATGCAAACGCCGCCCGGCATCGCCAATCGCTAGTGTAAGATGATGCTCGATATTCATGTGCACATCTTCAAGTGCTTCGGTGAAGGCAAAATCCCCTGCCTTAATCTGTTCGCGGATTGTATTTAAGCCTGCGGTAATTTTTGCTACATCATCCGCGCTGATGATATTTTTTGCACCCAGCATCGCGGCATGGGCGAGTGATCCTTCAATGTCATAAAGGGCGAGCTTTTTATCAAAGCTGATGCTGGCATTAATGGCCATCATGATCGCAGAAGGACCAGCCGCATAGCGGCCACCCCACATGCTGTTTTCTGATTCTGTTTTACCGGAAGTGATTTTCTGCTTATCTGACATGGTCCAGAACATTCGTTGTTTCGTTCGTTTTTAAAGGTGTTACCGATTATGCAGAAAAAGCTCCCATCCTTACAAGTGTTTAGCGTGGTTGTTGCGCTTTTTTTGAGTTTTGCGCTGTTTAACGCGCCTGTTTATGCAACAGAGGCAACCCCGTTGTTACAAGGCGCGATGAAGGATTTCACGCTGCAGCCCACGCCCAAGCAATGGCCCGATGCTGTGTTTAAAGATGTGGCGGGGAAACCTGTGAAGCTGAGCAGCTTTCATGGCAAGCTTGTGCTGCTCACGCTATGGGCAACTTGGTGCCCTTATTGTGCACAGGAATTACCGGGCCTTAGTGATCTACAAGCAATGATGGACCCGACAAAATTCATGGTGCTGCCGATCAGCATCGATAAGGAAGGAGCGCGCATTGCCAAAAAATATCTTGAAGAAAAAAGCATCAATCTGCCAACCTATGCTGATCCGAAAACCGAAGTTAGCCTCGCGCTTGAAACGCATGGCATTCCTTTTTCAGTATTGCTTGATAAGGATGGACGTGAGATTGGCCGCGTTCACGGCCAGACGGACTGGATGGCACCAGAGTCCATCGCACTTATTAAAGCCTATATCAAATAATCGTATTGATAATATCGCTTGCCGTTGATGCAACGCCCTTAAAGCGATTTTCAAGCCAGCCCAATGCGCCATCAGCATCTTCTTCAGAAAGACTATTGATAAAGGTTGAGAACTTGTCGCTATTGGTAGTGTTGGTCGTTGTGGTTGGTGTCGTTGTGCTTGCCGTTGATGTCGTTGCAACGGGCGTATCATGAATTGCCAGAATCTTATCCGTAGCGATCTGCATTTTACCTACGTTCAGTACAACAGCCCCGCTTGCATCTTTTTCAACGCCGTCAACACGGCCATTCGTACTTACCTTGGTACTTACGGGTACACCGGATGATTTGGTTGCAGTAACGCCTACCGAGTAAAGGCCAGGAGGCAATGCCTTGCCATCATCATTTTTGCCATCCCAGTTAATGGTATGTTTGCCAAGCGTTCCCGAAGCGCCAGGTGCTGTGCGCACAAGGGTTCCGCTCTCATTGAAAATTTTTACCGTTACAGTGTCGGCGACATCGCTAAGGGTGTAATTAAACGAACCGCCGGTATCTGTCGTTGTGAAGGCAGCGCTATCCATTTCAATAATTTTACCTAGATAGCCAAGCGATGAACCCACGCCAGCGTTGGCTTGGCCATTAATAATCGCATCCAGTTTCTGGTTTGATTTGATCTGTTGTTCAACTTGCGAATATTGCACGAGTTGCTGGGTGAATTGCGCGGAATCCATCGGCGATGTCGGATCCTGATTTTGTAACTGCGTTGTCAGCAATTTTAAAAAGGTTGTGTAATCGCTGGTCAGCTTATCCAACGCGGCATCGCCAGCGCTAGTTGATGGTTTGGTTGCGCCTGCCTGATATTGGGCCAGCGGGTTGCTTGTATTGGTGTTGGTAATGGTTGTTGGTACTGTCGCCATACCCTTAACTCCTAAACAGTTAAATCAATGCGGCCAGCGCCGCTATTTACATGGAATGATAATGTCTTTGCTTGTGCAACGTGTTCGCTTGCGGATGGTTCTACCCATTTATTGCCGCGACCATTTGAATGCTGTTGTGCGTGCTGTTGCTGCGAAGCGCCATCTTGTTGTTGACGCAAGCTAAAATTCAGGGAGTTGCTATCGGTTTGCAATCCTGCCTGCTGCAAGGCACGTTCAAGTGCGCGGGAATCTTTTTGTAACAGATCGAGCGATTGCTGGTTATCCGCCATAACCGATGCCTGCACCAATCCATCCTTATTGATTTCAAGGCGGATATCTACGCGGCCCAGTTCAGCCGGGTGGAGTTGTAGATCATATTTTGTATCGCCATTTTTTGCCATGCGGTTCAAATGCACCGCGACCTGTTCGCTTGGCACCATCAGGCTGCTTTGTGTTTCTTTGGTGCCGCGCACGACGCCAGAAAATGTGGTTTGCACATTATTGCCTTGCTGCAAACCTTCAAGGCCAGGGATTGCCGATAGGCCTGCTGCTTTTCCTGCAATGGGGGAGTCGCCGCCAGCAGTACCGTTAGGGGTGGGAGCAGGGGATGCCATAGCTTTTACAGAATTCTGTAAAGCATCGGCAATCGCGCGGTCGCTGGCGGCGACTCCCC
>RGZA01000006.1 GCA_010031785.1 Alphaproteobacteria bacterium | reverse complement strand
AGCCAGTCAGGCTCGATATGGCATTCCCAGCATCCCGCCCAGTTCCCTGTTAGCTTATGGGGTTTGGACCGTTGAGGGAGTGGAATGTCTTGAACAAGATTAAGAAGAATACGCTCGAGCTTTTTATCATCCTTGCCGCGCTTAATGGCAAGGCGGGCATCCTTGATAAAACGGTTATGGCGAACAATGTTGCGCATCACTTAATCCGAGGACCGTATTTCCTTCATTAAATCTTTTACGGATTTTCTGGTTTTCATATTTTTACCAGATTTCATATCCTTAAGAGCCTGTTTAGTGGCTTTGTTGGGAATACGCACTTCAAACGGCATGCCTTTATGCATCACAACCTGATGCAGAAGCATATTAAACGCATCCGCGGTCGAAAGACCAAGACGACGTAAAATAATTTCCGCAGACTGCTTAAGGGCAGGCGGAACACGGGCATGAACGACTTCGGTTTTAAGCATGAATATTCCTTTAATCTCTACCAATGTATCACGTTTGTGATACAAAGTAAAGCGCTGTTCTGGCGATTAGGTAGGCTTTTTCTCAAGAAAACGAACCGTATCCGCTAAAAGCGCATTGGTTGGAACTGCAATGTTTTTTGCTTTTGCGAGGTCAACCACTCGTCCAGATAGAAAATCAATCTCCGTCTTGCGGCCTGCGGTAATATCCTGAAGCATGGATGATCGATGTGCGGCTGTGGGCGGGATCATTTTTGAATAAAACGCATCGCGAAAACCTGCGGCATCCGGCCAGTGGGTTTGAAAACGATAAGCGCGCATCACCTCATAAATTTCATCCATCACCTTATCCATAATGGTGCGCGAAAAAATGGAATCCGCTAATTCGCCATAGGTTGCTTTTAACATCGCTCCCAGCGGGTTAAGGCAGCAATTATAAAGCATCTTTGACCACATATCGGCGCTTACCTTGGGAGTGGTGATGGTGCCCATGCCGCCTTTGGTGATCGCATCTGCCAGCCAATCAAAGTGCGTATGGGTTTCAGGATAAAAAATGCTGCCAATATGGATATCATCGGCATGCACAGTAATATCAACATGGTTGAGCGCAGGGCGGCGAAAGCCAGTGATAATCCGCGCATTGAATATCCGCTTTTTATCAAGCTTAGCTGCAAATATATCCGCTGTTCCCCAGCCATTATGGCAAAGAATAATCGGTGTATCTAATGAGGCGAATTTAGATTGGAGAATGCTTTCTAAAATAACTTCAGCATCGAATGCTTTCGAGCACACCAGAATAACATCGGCAGAAGCGTCACATTCATCAAGCGAATGAAACACATCGAAACTGGATGGCGGGCTAATATGCTCTCCAAAAATGCCTGTTCGTTTAATGCCATCTGAAAGGGCAGACAATGTCGGTTCACGTGTAATAAATGAAACACGCCCACTATTGGATTTTTGAATGCAGCTTGCCAAGCCTTGCGCTACGGATCCGGCGCCAAAGAGGATAATATGCCGCATCGTACGCTACCCTTCCGCCTTTACCCCATACCGGTTGCGCACATAGCCTTTACTGGTGATTTTACGGATGATGTTGAGCGCAGCATCGCTGGCCAGATTACCTTCTTTGGGTAAATCACCTTCGCGGTGACCTTTGCCAAGGCTATCAGGATGCAGATCGGCTTCATGGACTTGCGCTAAATCCTCGCGGCCAAGATACGAGATTGCAAGTTCGCGAAACATGTAATCCAGCACGGATGTCGCGGCAGTGATCATATCATTGCCCTCCACCATGCCCGATGGTTCAAAGCGCGTGAAGGTAAAGGCTTCAACAAATTCTTCGAGCGGCACGCCATATTGCAAACCAATCGATACAGCAATCGCGAAATTATTGATCAGTGAGCGGAACGCTGCGCCTTCCTTATGCATATCGATAAAGATTTCGCCGATGCGGCCATCCTCATATTCACCGGTACGTAAGTATAATTTATGGCCACCAATAACCGCGCGCTGCGTATAGCCTTTGCGGCGGTCGGGCATTTTATTGCGGCTAATACGGCGCTGGGTGATGGGTTGTGCCACCATTTTGGGTTGTACTGCGTTTTGTGTTTCAACAATTTCAACACTGCGCCATGCGGGATCAAGCAGCCACGTCACGCGGCGGATATTCTTTTCCTGCACAAGGGTGTGCAATACCGATAATTCCTGCGCGCTGGTATCGCTTGGTAGATGGAGTTGATAATCGCATGCGCCGAGCAGAAATGGTTGCACCGCATGCAGCATATCGAGCTGGCAAGCATAGGAAAGCGCCGTGCGATCATCACCATTGGGTTTTGCGGTTGCAAATAATCCTTCATGCGCTTTTTTAAGCTGGCTGCATCCCGTAATGCGCTCGCTGCCGCAAATATGCTGGTTGGCGAGCTTCACATCCTCATCACTGAAGCTAAGGAAGGTGAGCAGATCAAATTCAGGATCGCGGATCGCATCAGCGGTGAGGCCGAGCTTCTTAATGCAGAAACCTTCCCCAATCACCCATGGACTAAAGGCATGGCGGATATGCATGGCTTTGGATAACGCTTCTTCAAGGCGCGTAATTGCAGCAGCATCAAAGCCGCGCAGGTGTAGCGAGGTTGGATTAATCGCTGGTGCGTCATGCAAGGTGTGGTGGCCCGATGCATAACGTTCAATCTGCGCAATATCATCGGGATCATAGCCAAGGCGCGAAAGCCCTTCGATAATAACAGGGCGCACGCGTTGTTCGATGCGGCCATCCATCGTCCAGATCGTCGTAACATGGCTGGGCAGTGGAGCAATACTGCTGCTTTCGCTATCAAACCATTCATCGGCTTCGCGCATCGGCAAAACACCGTTCAGGTAAATGTTGCGCATGCCGGTTTTTTCAATCAGGGCCAGCGCTTCATCCCAGCTTTTACGGCTTTCGGCGATCAATGGCAATTCAGGCGCATCGCCGGGCTGCAATGTAAAAATATTCAAATCATTTTTGGTGCCGTGAATGGCAATTTCCTGATGATCAAACACATTCATCAGTGCATCTTGCTTGGCTGCGTAATCGCCTGATGGGCCTTTTTCCTGCGCAATTTGTGCGGTAACTTGCAACCCGCACGCGCTGATCTGCGCCATGATGCCTGCAATGTAATGTTTGGCGGCAATGCTGTTATAGGCGATGCCTTGCGTTGCAAGCAGCGCAGCAAAATTGGTGACTGTTATGCCACCGCACGTTCCTTCATGCGTTGCCGTTAGTATATGTAAGGCAAGCGACCAAAGTAATGTTGCATGGCGCAGCAATTGTACATTCAAAAAGCCATCATCCCGGCGGAAGGCGAGCAGATTAAAAGTGATCGTAAAATCAGCTTTATTATTCAGATATCCATCCAGCGACCACAGGTTATCAGCCGCTTTATTAACAATAATTGGCAAATCCTGCGCTTGATTTTCTGCTGCGCGCGGAGTTGTTAAGCCATAGGCCCACTGCGCGCCCATGCTTGATAAAAGGGAAAGATTAGGCACCGCGATCTGGCTTGCCAACATCGCGCGCACTTCGTCGTAGAATGCCTTGGCATCGTTTTCACGATTGAAGAAGCTGTGCTTCCATCCTTCATAGGTGAGGGCACCGGCAAACCGGTCGAACACATTGCGTGCGCTATGCTCGGTTGTAATATCCTGCGATTTATCGCTCGTGGTTTTTGGCCATAACCATGATGGCACGGTATTTTCTTCAACCGTTTTCAGGCTGCGTGAAAAGGGCGCGTTTAAAAATCCATATTGCTTGAGCGCGGTAACCGAACGGCGCGACCAGTTGGCGGGAACTTCCAGAATTCCGGCCAGGTTGCCATCTTCCTCATCCGGTTCATTGCCATCAAAGGCCAGCGTAATGAATTCGAGCCCCTGATAGACGTCAACATCCTTATTAGTAAGTAGCCGTTCAATGCGCATAAGATACCGTAGGAACAAGGAGTAATGTAAGGTGTTGATATGCTTGCCACAAAATTAATAAATTAGGTATGCAAGACTGAAAACTATCCCCAACATTTATGAATTTGCGCCTGCGCGCAAATAAGGCTAAAAAGATGCGTCATTTCACTTCGAATCCAAAAGCCGTTTCATATGCAAGAACACTATTCATGGATTGCGCGCCTTTCCAATCTGGGCACGCAGCTTTTTACAATCTTTTCAGGCGAGCTGGTGGGCAAGGATAGCCATGGCAATCGCTACTTCCGTCAGAAAATTCAAAAAGGTGCGCCCAGTTTTTCTAATATGCGCGAAAAACGCTGGGTGATGTATAAGGGGCGTCCCGAAGCATCGCTGGTACCTCCTGAATGGCATGGTTGGCTGCACTACACGCTTGATGAACCTCTGCCCGAAGAAAGCGATTTTCATCAGGCTTGGGTTAAACAGCATCATGGCAATCTGACCTTTACTGACAAAGCCTATCACCCGCCGGGCCACTTCCTTGAAGGCGGCAAGCGTGATAAAGCAACGGGCGATTACCAAGCCTGGCAACCTAATAAATAATCAAAAGATACGAAGGAACAAACCGATGAACCGTAATGTCATTGAAACTGTGCTTGGTGCAGTTGTGTTATTGACCGCAGCCGTCTTCCTCAGCTTTGCCTACAGCAGCGCTGATCTGGGCAAAAAAGAAGGTTATAATGTGCGCGCTGATTTCGACCGCATTGATGGGCTCAAGGCTGGCGGGGATGTACGCATGAATGGTGTGCAGGTGGGCTCAATCCTGAACATTGCACTAGATAAAGAAAATTTCCGCGCCACGGTGAATTTCAGCCTTGATAAAAAAATCAAACTGCCGCGCGATACCATTGCGATGATCGCAAGCGAAAGCTTACTGGGCGGAAAATACCTATCGCTTGAAGTGGGCGTAGAAGATGAAAATATTGCAACCGATGACACAGGCCGTTTAACGCGTACCACGCCGCCGATGCGTCTTGATGATCTGATCGGTCATATGATTTTCAAGGAAGATGATAAAAAGAAAAATCAGCAGCAACCGGCCAATGGTAATAGCTCGTCCGCAACACCGCTCAATAACATGCCGCTTCTGGCGACGGAACCTGCCCCTGCAGGGCAATAATGACTAATAAAGCGCAAAAGAAAAATGCAGCGTCATTGCGAGCCTCTTTAGAGGCGAAGCAATCCATTTTGCGTATTGATCATGGATTGCCGCGTCGGGCTAAAGCCCTCCTCGCAATGACGCGTTTGTTTTTATTATTGCTCTGTATATTTCCAGCATTCGCCCATGCCGAACGGCATTTTGATGAATATGATACAGCTGTAATGCAGGGGCTTGATAAGCCCAATGCACGGGTTCAGACGTTTAATGTAGTGGTTGGTCGCACCGCGAATTTTGGACCGCTCAGCGTGAAGGTCAAAGCCTGCAAAAAAGCACCACCGGAAGAAACACCGGAGTCTGTTGCGTTTGTTGAAGTTGATGATCCACGTGTAAAAGATGCCCTGCATCAAAATCTCTATCGCGGCTGGATGTTTGCATCAAGCCCGGCGCTCTCGGCGCTGGAGCATCCGATTTACGATGTCTGGATTCTGGATTGCAAAAATTCGGCAACCAAGGCGGCTTCTCCTGATGTAACGCCAGAGAAAAAAGCCTCGCCATCCAAGGCCAAGCGCAAGAAGCCCTGATACTCGTCGCGCGGTATTTCAATAATGCCAAATTGCTTGAGATGATCATTGATAAATTGCGCATCAAGCAGCATATAGCCTTGCTTGACTAACCGCGCCACAAGATGCACGAGCGCAACCTTGCTTGCATCGCGTGCGGTTGAAAACATGCTTTCGCCAAAAAACGCGCGTCCCAATGATATGCCATAAAGGCCACCAACCAGCGCATCGTCTTTCCACACTTCAACCGAATGCGCATGGCCCATCTGGTGCAGCTTGCAATAATTTTCAATGATGATCGGGTTGATCCATGTATTGCCATCTTTGCGCGGGGTTTGCGCGCAGGCATTAATCACGCGCTCAAAGCATGTATTGATGGTCACGCGATAAGTGCCTTGACGCACCGTGCGTGCAAGGCGTTTTGGAACATGAAAGGTATCAAGCGGAAGAATGCCGCGATGCTTGGGGTTCACCCAATAAATCGCCTCGCTGCTCGCATGATCCGACATGGGGAATACCCCCATCGCATAGGCTTCAAGCAGTAATTCTGGCGTCAGCTCGCGGTTGGACATGAATAATATGAGTTATGCTACAAGTATTAGATTCTTGTTTTATAGGAAGTTAGAACATTCTATCGTGCTTAAAGTTAAAGAAAAATCAAATTATGACGGGATAAACCAGCCGTGCTTTTTCTTAAGAAAATAAAGGCCGAAAATGTTGCTGGTATTGTAAGCATTGTCGGTAGCGTTATCGTATCCCTTAAATTTGATCCCACAAGCTTTATTGCAATTTCATTTATATATACGCCCGAAAATATTGTCGGTACCGCTCTATTTACTGCTGCAGAAATTACATTTGCACGATATGGGCATAAACGTGCGGGTTATTCAATCGGGGCTGGCTTTTTGTGCATTGGTGATATTGCAGTAGCTTTATCTCCGGCGCTTAGCCATAGTCATGATCTGCAGCGCGCACTTTTTTGTATGGCAGCTATCTGGTCTATCGCAGCCTGTCGTGCGTTGATAACGTTGCTTGCAGATCATTTAAATAATGATGCTGCAAAAAAGAATTTTTATCGCGTAGCAGATGTTTTTATACCGCCACTCGTTGGCATAAGCATTATTATAATGCGCATTCCGGGTATCATTTCAGCTTGCGCTGTCGATAATTACTTTGTTGCCGTAGGTATAGCGCTGTGGGGCATTTCAGATATACTGGCAGGTCGTTTGCATGAAATTTTAAGCAAAGCGCGCCGATATATTGAAAACAAGCTTGCTAATATATAGCAAGGTCTATTGCGTGTTTAATACAACCCACCCGTACCCATATCCGCAGCAGGTGGTTTTTCCTGCGCAGGTGGGGGAAGAACATTCATCCCCGGCGGCATACCATTATCAGGCAAATCATGTTCGGGAATGGGGTTGCCATTTTCATCAAGCTCGTCCGGTAATGGATCACCACCACCAAGCACCGAGCGTTGCGCCGTTTCAGGGTCAGTTCCTGGAAGGAAGGGTTCGTAAATCGCTTCTTCACCACCAAAAGATTGCTTGCCGGTGTATGGATCAACACGCACCAATTGCACGCCGGGGGGCACGCGGAAGGGCATATCAGGTTTACCGGCCAATGCCTTTTCCATAAATTCCTTAAAGATCGGCAGCGACATTGTGCCGCCGGTTTCTTTTTCACCAAGCGGTGTTGGCTCATCATAGCCTATAAACACACCGGCTGCGAGATTGGGGGAGAAGCCAACAAACCACAAATCCTTGCTGTCATTGGTGGTTCCGGTTTTTCCTGCAAGGCTCTTTCCAAGCGTGCGCAGCGATGCCGCCGTGCCGCGCGTTGCAACGCCTTCGAGCAGTGAGACAATCTGATAGGTCGTGCGCGGATCATTCACCTGCTCGCGCGTATCGGGAAGATCAGGCACAGGTGTTTTGTCATTCCACGCTATGTTGCTACATCCTTCGCACGGGCGGCGATCATGCCGCCAGATGGTTTTGCCTTCATTATCCTGGATACGGTCAATGAAGCTTGGCAGAATTTTTTTACCGCCATTCACTAGCATTGCATAGGCCGTGGTGAGGCGCAGCAAGCTCGTTTCCTTTGCGCCAAGGCAATAGGCAAGGTAAGATGGCATATCATCAACAATGCCGAATTTCTTGGCATATTCGATTACTTTTTCCATGCCGATCGATTGTGCAAGGCGCACGGTCACAACGTTACGTGATTTTTCGAGCGCACGGCGCATGGTCATCACACCCATATAATCACCGTCGAAATTTTGCGGCTGCCACAATGGCAAGCCGGGCCCTTGCGATAATTCAATCGGTGCATCATTGATCAGGCTTGATGGTGTAAAGCCATTATCAAGCGCAGCAAGATAGACGAACGGTTTGAAGGATGAACCCTCCTGACGCATTGCTTGTGTTGCGCGATTGAACGAACTGAGGCGCGCGCTAAATCCACCAACCAGTGCCAGCACGCGGCCCGTATGCGGATCAACCGCAACAAATGCGCCCTGAATTTTTGGCACCTGCATCAAACGATAGAGCGGGGCGGTTGGTTTTGTTTCTGCTTTTTTGTCGTCTTTCTTTTTTGCCTCTTCAACAACATCATCGACCAAAATCACATCACCAACAGTGACAACATCGGTAACCTTGCGTGGGGGCGGGCCAAAGCGTTTGTCTTTATATTGTGGCCGTGCCCAGCGCATGGAGGTGAAGGGAACAATCCCGCGCCCGCCCCCTTCAAAGCCAAGAATGGCTTCGCTTTCCCGGGTTTCGAGTACAACGCCCATCTTCCAGTCTTCGCCACCGGGCGGTACTTCAACCGCTTCCAGTTGCTTGGACCAATCCGTCATGTTGGTGAATTTTGCAACCGGGCCGCGATAGCCGGTGCGGCTCTGATCAAAATTAATCAATGCGCGACGCAGCGCGTTATCTGCAATAATTTGCAGCTTGGGGTCAAGGCTGGTGCGCACCGCATAGCCATCTTTTAAAAGACTGGTGTTGCCATAAGCATCCACGAGTTCACGGCGCACTTCTTCGGCATAATATTCTGCGCGTACATTTTCACCTTCCCCGCGCCCGCGCATTTCAAGCTTTTCTGCCTTGGCTTTGTCGCCATCCTCGCGCGCAATTTTTCCATCATCCGCCATGCGCGAAATCACCCAGTTGCGCCGCGCAAGTGCGGCTGCTGCATCTTTTACAGGATGATAATTATTAGGTGCCTTGGGCAAAGCGGCAAGATAGGCCGTTTCGGCTATCGTCAATTCATCCAATGATTTATTGAAGTAATTAAGCGCTGCAGCCGCAACACCATAGGAATGCTGGCCAAGGAAAATCTGGTTTAGATAGATTTCAAGAATACGGTCTTTGCTGAGTACGCTTTCAATGCGGAATGCCAAAATTGCTTCCTTGATTTTACGTGCAAAGGAAACTTCGTTGCCAAGCAGCATGTTTTTTGCCACCTGCTGCGTGATCGTGGATGCACCCATCGGGCGGCGGCCACCCATGCTTTGAATGTTACTGAGCACCGCCCGCGCGATACCAAAAATATCAACACCGGGATGTGTATAAAAATCCTTATCCTCGGCAGAAAGGAAGGCGTCTTTCACACGCTGCGGAATATCCTTGATGGGAATAAAAATGCGTTGCTCGGCAGCAAAGGTTGCCAGCAAGCGCCCATCACCCGCATACACACGCGACAAAATGGCGGGCTCGTAATTCTTCAGAACCTGAAAATCAGGCAGATTTTGGCTAAACTGATGTAATACATAGAAACCCGAGCCAATCCCCAGCATCACCAGAAGCACGGAAATCGAAAAAAGCCATGAAATAAAGCGCATATGAGTAGTTTTTGCGTGAGGTTAAGGCATTACGTTTGAGTCGAGCGGTTGCAGGCTGATTTACCTAGCATTTTAGGCAACACGAAGGCAAAGCAGAATTCTTATTGCTAAACTGTCACAGCTCTGGCTATTATGAAAACCGCGATAGTCGTCAAGGTCGCGCAATGGGCTGGCCGCCTTAATTTGGCTGTTCGATTGCTGTGCCGTTTTATTTATTCACAGATTACTTCTTTGAAGTATAACGTTTTTACGTTTTCCCTGTGGATTTGTTTGGCAGTTTTGCCTTGATGATTTTTTTAACAGTTTTGCTTTTTATACCGCCGGTTTCAGCTTTTATCTCCTGAACCTTGGTACATGAAGCAATGTTTTGGGTGCGCCGCGCCTGATGTTTTGTTCTATCGCCAAAACGAAGGATGCTGGCTTGTCGCCCACGGGATCTCTTGTTTCACACGCCCGCGCTGGCTCATAGCCCCCGCTCAAGTGGCAGATAAGAGCTCCCCTTAAGGGAGTATACTATGGCTAAACGTATGTTAATCGACGCGACCCATCCGGAACAAACACGGGTGGCTGTCGTTGACGGTCAGCGTCTTGTGGAATTCGATTTTGAATCCATCTCGCGCAAGCAATTAAAAGGCAATATCTATCTTGCCAAGGTTATCCGCATCGAGCCATCGCTGCAGGCCGCCTTTGTAGAATATGGTGGTAACCGTCACGGATTCCTCGCTTTTTCTGAAATTCATCCTGATTATTACCGCATCCCTATGGCGGATCGTCAGGCACTGGAAGAAGCAATGGCAGATCAGCCAGCAGATTACCAAGCTGGTCAACCTTTCCAGAATTACCCAGCCGATGAATTTTCGGATGACGCAAGTGTGCCCTTTAATGACGAAGAAGTCAGTGAAGAGCATATTTCCCATTCCGCACTGCCACCAGCCGTAAGCCTTTCCTCAAGCGGCCCGATGCTTGATCCATTCGCAACCGACAGCGAATTTGAAGCAGAGCAAGAACAAGCGGTAACCGGTTTTATCCAGCCCGTTGGCGATATCGTAGAAGGGGAGGTTGCCCACCCGGTTGAAGCCTTAACCGATGGCGCAGAAGGCGAAACCCCGTTTGAAAATGTGGGCGGCGACGAAGTAGAAGGCCACCGCGAACAGCGCCGTCATCGCTTTATCCGACGTTATAAAATTCAGGAAGTAATCAAGCGCGGCCAGATCATGTTGATCCAGGTTGTAAAGGAAGAGCGCGGCAATAAAGGCGCAGCGCTTACCACCTATATCTCGCTCGCTGGCCGTTATTGCGTATTGATGCCTAACACCGATAAGGGTGGCGGTATTTCACGCAAGATCACCAGCATGCAGGATCGCCGTCGCATGAAGGATCTGCTTGAAGATCTAGAAACGCCAAACGGTATGGCAGTTATTCTGCGTACCGCAGGGATGGAGCGCAGCAAAATAGAAGTGCGTCGCGATCTGGAATATCTCTTGCGTCTTTGGGACAGCATTCGTGAGCTCACGCTTAAATCAGTTGCGCCAAGTGTTGTCTATGAAGAAGCCGATTTGATCAAACGCGCGATCCGCGATTTATATACGCCCGATATCGAGAATATTCTGGTTGAAGGCGATGATGGCTATCACAAGGCGCGCGATTTCATGCGCATGCTGATGCCAAGCCACACGCGTCGCGTGCACAATTACCGCGATCATATTATTCCACTCTTCTTCCGCCAATTGCGTCTGCGCGATCTTGCTGGCCTCATCGTAATCGATTTCATTGATATGGAAGATGGCCGAAATAATGCAGCCGTAGAACGCCGCTTAAAAGAATCCATGCGCCATGATCGCGCACGCTTACAGATTGGCCGCATTTCGCATTTCGGCTTAATGGAATTATCGCGCCAGCGTCTGCGTCCATCCTTGCTTGATCTCAATTTTGAAAAATGTCCGCATTGTCATGGCACCGGCCATATCCGTCTTGTGGAATCCTCAGCATTGCTTGCCTTGCATGCAATGGAAGAAGAGGGCATTCGTCAGACCGCAGCGGAAATTATTATTTCCATGCCAACCAATGTTTCGCTCTACATCATGAATAACAAGCGTGAAGGCATGGCGAGCATCGAAAAACGCTATAACCTTACGATCAATATTCGTCCGCGCGAAGATGTCATTCCGCCAGAATTCCCGATCGAACGTGTTCGCACCAAAAAGGCCAGCGAACAATTGCCGATCAATCAAATGCTCAACGAAAAACAGCTCTTTGCTGATATGGATCGTGACATGGGCATTGATGGTGACATGCAGGAAAATCTGGGTTCCATGGAATCTGATTTTGCACCCGCTGAAGGCATGCCCGGACGCGAAGGCTTTGACCGTTTTGCTGATGGCGATATGCCTGCTGATAATAACGGCAGCGCCTTTACCGATGGCGGCGCAGCTGCTGGCGATGAACGCCGTGGGGGTCGCAGACGCGGTCGCCGTGGTGGCCGTAATCGCCGCAGTGGACAAGGTGGTGGACAAGGTGGCGGGCCAAATAACCGCTTCCGCGATAACAACCGCGAAGGCTTTGATGCCGCGCCAAACGCTGAAGGCAGCGTGGCAGACGTAAATGGGAATGTAGCGCTAGTTGAAGGTGAAGCAGCAGTTGCTGCACCGCATGAAGGTGGCTTCCGTCAACGCGATAATAATCGTGAAGGTGGCCGTGAAGGAAATCGTGATAACCAACGTCGCCGCGAAGGTGGTGGTCGCAATCATGGACGCCGCGATAATCGTCGTGACAACCGTCCACCGCGTGATGGACAACCACGGGATGGCCAAAGGGATGGCCAAAGGGATGGACTGCCGCGTGATCCTCAAAGAGAAGGTCAGCCACGCGACGGTAGCCGCGATGGTTTCCGCAATGACAACCGTAACCAAGGCCAGCGTTACGAAAACCGCAACAGCGATAATCGTAATTTCAACCGCAATAATCAGCAGCCGCATCAAGCGCAGCCACATGTTCCATCAAGCGTGTTTGAGCTCGATACCACGCCTAAGGAACCATCAGGTAAATCAAAACCTGATAACGCCCAACCAGAACAAAAGAAAACAGGCTGGTGGCAGCGTTTAACGGGCGCGTCGTAAACACTTTAAATATCAAATCTTGGCGCATTTTTAACAAAATGTTCAGACAGGGTATGAAAGAACACTAGCTATCATTCTTTTTTATGGTACGGCATGACCTTTCTTTCCCTGCGCAGCGTATTTGGTATTTCCGCCGTAATAGTTGCGTTGTGCGGGCTGCTTTTTACTACACCATCGCATGCTCAAGACAAGCCACGCTTCAATGTTATCCGTGACGTTGAAATTGAAGCCACGCTTAAAGAATATGGCAGGCCGATCTGGGAAGCGGCGGGGATCAATCCGGACTCTGTGCACGTTATCGTTATTAATGATCCAACTCTGAATGCATTCGTTGCGGGTGGGCAAAATATCTTTTTCCATACCGGGCTTTTACAGGCGACCGAAACACCCGAACAACTAATTGGCATTCTTGCCCACGAAACAGGCCACATTTCCGGCGGTCATCTGGTGCGTGGCAGCAGCGCGATGAAGGAAGCTTCGGCAGAAGCAATGCTCAGCATGGTGCTTGGAACGGCCGCTGCGGTATTGAGCGGTAACCCCAACGCTGGTGCTGCTGTTATTACCGGTGGACAATCGCTAGCGCAACGTTCGATTTTATCCTTCAGCCGCGCGCAGGAATCTTCAGCAGACGCTGCGGGGATGAAGTTTCTGGATGGCGCGCATATTTCATCGCGCGGCCTTCTTGAGTTTTTACAAAAATTATCCGGGCAGGAATTATTGCCCATTGACCGGCAGGTTGAATATCTTCGCACCCATCCGCTCACGCAGGATCGTATTGATGCGGTTCGTTATCATGCTGGTCAATCAAGCATCAGCGATACAAAAGTCAGTAAGCGATTGTATGATCTGCATGACCGCATGCGCGCAAAATTGCTCGGCTATCTGAAACCGGAATCTGCGTTGCTGCGCTATGCTGAAAAAGATGGCCGCATTTCTGCACGCTATGCGCGTGCGATTGCCTATTATCGCAAAGGTGATGTGGACAAGGCAGAGAAGGCGATGGATGCCTTAATCAAGGAAGAACCCGCCAATCCTTATTTTTATGAATTGAAGGGCCAGATCCTTTTTGAAAATGGCCGGGTCGATGATGCCGTGCGCGTGTATAAAAAAGCGGTTGATCTCAAACCCGATGCCGGGTTGATCGAAGCATCCTATGGCCATGCCTTGCTGGAAATACAAAGTAGCCGCTATCTTGATGAGGCGATTGTGCGCCTAAATGAATCCTTGAAAACAGAGCCACGGGAAGCCTCGACCTGGCGCTTTCTGGCGACCGCCTGGGGCCGTAAAAATGACGAGGGCATGGTTTCCTACTGCCTTGCCGAAGAAGCGTTAAGCAATGGGGATATTGGCTCGGCGCATAAATGGGCGGAACGAGCCTTGAAATTGCTTCCAAAAGGCTCTTCCTATGTCATAAGGGCGCAGGATATTAAGCAAACCCGCAAGGATGAGGATGATTAGTAAAGCCTGCCTTTTAAGTGACTTAATGTTTCCTTAATCTGATTTCAGGTATAGAAAATGACCCTTTACGGGGTTGTTTTATATGCCGCCCGTTTTATCTTAGTAAACACGCCATATCACTAACAAAGTTTATAAACCACCAGAGGAGAACACCCCCATGATGCGCAATTTATTAGGAGCTCTCGTGCTCTCAACCATTTTAATCTCTGGCGCTGTTCATGCAGCGGAAACACCAGCTGCTGATTTTACCGATAAGCAAAAAGAACAGATCGAAGCCCTTGTAAAAGAATTGCTGACCAAGAAAAACCCTGAAATCATCATGGAAGCTGCAAAAGCTGCACAGCAAAAACAGGAAGAAGAAAATAACAAAAAAGCAACCGAAGCGTTGGGCAAGAACAAGGATAAGCTCTTTAACTCCCCATCTGATCCAATTCTTGGTAACCCAAAGGGCGATGTAACGATCGTTGCGTTCTTTGATTACAATTGTGGCTATTGCAAAAAAGCAAATGAACCCATGCGCAAACTTGTTGAAAGCGACAAGAACGTTAAGTTCGTCATGAAGGAATATCCTATTCTTGCTGAAAGCTCACGCGTGGCCGCTCGTGCTGCGCTTGCTGCAAACAAGCAGAAGAAATATGCTGAACTTCACAATGCGCTGATGGAAAACAAGGGCGCGCTGAGCGAAGACACCATTCTGGATATGGCAGTGAAGGCTGGCCTTGATAAGGAAAAGCTTAAGAAGGATATGGAATCCCCAGAGGTAGCTGCAATTATCCTGGCAACAGCTGATCTTGGCCGAGAAATCGGTGCCCATGGTACACCAACCTTTATCGTGGGTGACAAGGTTGTGCCCGGCGCGATGGATCTTGCTGATATGAAAAAGCTTGTGGATGAAAACCGCGCAGCAAATAAAGCAACGAAATAAAGCCCACACGAATAAAGCATGCTCCTGTATATGCAGGACTGCTGAAATGGCCGCACTAGTTGCGGCCATTTCGTTTTGTGTAAGAAGCGCGTTCTAACGCCCCTCCCGAAGGGAGGGGAATAGTAATGTGCTGCTTCATTAAACACATTCTCCATATGATTTTTTTTGAAATTTATGCTATAAATACTGCCGCGCGCCTGCCGTTTTTCTAACGTACTATTCCATCCATCTCTTTAAATTTCTGACATGAGGTTCCCCGATGCGTATGAATTCTTTGCTTGCTGGATTATGTGTTGTGCTCTGCTCTGCATCGGCGGCGATGGCTGCAGATCCTGCGCCTGCCATTGGAAAAGATTTGAGCAAGGCATCTTCTGGTGTCTATACGATGGATAAATCGCATGCCAGCGTACTGTTCAAGGTAAGCCACCTTGGTTTCTCCATGTATCATGGCCGTTTTAATAATGTCGATGGCCAGCTTAATTTTGATGCAAAGGTACCGGAAAAAAGTTCGGTAACGGTTTCTATCGATGCCAACAGCATTGATACGAACAATGAAAAACTTGAAGCGGAATTAAAAACAGAAAAGTTTTTCAACACCGCAAAGTTTCCCACCATTACATTCAAGTCACTGCATGTAACGCGTGCGGGCGATAATGGCACGATGATTGGTGAATTGACCATGCTTGGCGTGAGTCGCCCGGTTACCTTTAATGTAACCTTTCGCGGAACGGGAATTATGCCGTTCTCTAAAAAAGAAACGATTGGCTTTAGCGCAACCTCGGTTCTTAACCGCGCGCAATGGGGCCTGAATGCCATGGTACCAATGGTTGGCGATGAAGTGCAGTTAGAAATCGAAAGTGAATTTAATTACAGCGGTGTAGCAGCATCTGCGCTTGCGACGCCAGCTACCTCAGCGCCAACAGCAACTCCAGCAGCACCGGCAAAGGCAACTGTAACGCCTGCTGCTGCACCGCCAGTAACAACTCAAACAACAACACCGGCGACCACGCCAACTCCCGTTGCTCAGCCAATTGCAGAACCTTCTAAGGCCGCAACGCCGTCAACACCAGCTGCTTCTTCTGCTAGAACACCTGCCGCTGCGCCAGCAAAAGCCGCAGCACCTGCTAAAGCAGCGCCAAAGGCAGTACGCCCTGCGGCATCAACGCCTAAAAAAGACATCAACCACTAAAAATAAGACGTAAGGAAAACTGGGAATGAGTGAAGCTGTTAAGCGTTATCATGCAGGGGCGATGATCCTGCACTGGCTCATGGCTTTGCTCATTCTTGGAAATTTGGCGCTTGGGTTGCTGCTCGAGGATATCCCCATTGAGCAGCGCTTCCAGTTTTATCAACTCCATAAATCAATAGGCATCACCGTATTAGTGCTCACGGTGCTGCGTATCATCTGGCGCCTGATGTACCGCGCGCCTGCGTTGCCTGGCCATATAAAGCCGTGGGAAAAGGCTGTAGCTAACCTCACTTACGTCCTGTTCTACCTGTTGATGGTTGCTATTCCATTTAGTGGCTGGATGATGGTTTCATCCTCACCTAAAAATATTCCAACCTTCCTCTATGGTATTCTCCCGCTGCCGCATTTGCCGTTTTTCGATGCCATTCAGGATATCGAAGCGCGCAAGGAATTATCGCATAGCATCGAAGAGGTGCATCTGTGGCTCGCTTACGGATTACTCACCTTGCTTGCATTGCATGTTGGCGCGGCATTGCGGCATCACTGGATCTTGAAAGATGAAATCATCCTGCGCATGACGCCGCGCTGGATGGAAGGTGTTTTGCAAAAACTACGAGGAAAAAGCATATGAGTACATCACGTACATACCGGCGCAAGCCAGTATCCAGCATTATTTTTAAAAAACTTTGCTGGACCCCGGCCTTCGCCGGGGCGTTCGCTTTATTATTGCTGTTTCCACTTACTGCGCACGCGATGAATTGGGAAATCGCCTATCCGATGAGCAAGCTGTCATTTGAAGGCACGCAAACCGGCACCCCATTTACTGGTAATTTTTCAGTCTTTCAGGCATCAGTCAATTTCGATCCTAAAAAGCCAGACTCTTCGCGAATTGAAGTCAATATTGATGTGCGTAGCGCTAAAACCGGCGACAAGGATCGCGATCAGGCATTACCTGGTAAGGATTGGTTTAATTCATCTGCCATACCGTTTGCACAGCTTAATAGCACTAAGGTGCGTAAGCTCAGCGATAAAAAGTTTGAACTCACTGCACTGCTGACGCTCAAAGACATCACGCATGAGGTTGTTTTACCATTCAGCATGGAAGATGAACGCGATGCGCAACGCATCAAGGGAGAGCTCACCATCAACCGTATGGATTACGGCATAGGGGTGGGGACCTGGGCCAATGAAACCTATGTGAAGAACGCGGTAAAAATCAAAATTGATTTGCTTGCGCGTCCTGTACCGTAATTGTTTCTTGTAGAATTATTTCTTGCGGGGCGACTTGATCTGCGATCCATCAAAATCACTGGGGCCAAACAGCAAAAAGCTGCTATCGGGAAACAGGTGGCGGGAGTTGGGATGTTCGTTCGCAATTTCGGTTGCAAGGCGCTGTGCGATCTGTTGGGGGCCAATCATGCGTTCAATTTTCATGTTTTCCTCACTATCTCGTGGCTTGACTACCTACACTCACTATACTAAGAATGATTATTAATTGCAACTACAAAATTGAGGTTTATCTATGATTCCGAAATATTCTTCATATCAATTTGCGATTATCGCCTTGCTCGCGCTTGTTCCAAATCTGCTTAGCGCGGAAGGCTATAAACTTTCAGTGCTGGTTGCGAACAAGCAAATCTATGCGCCGCAAATTCTTGATCCGCATGTGGTCAATCCATGGGGCCTTGCGATCCGTCCGGCAGGCGCAGGCGGGCATTTCTGGGTCAGCAATACGGGGACTGGAACCGTAAGCCTCTATGTTGGCGATACAAAAGAAAAAGCACTCTACCAAGATGAAGTGCCCTTCATCACTATCGCGGCGCCAAAAAATTCAAAAGAAAAACAGTCTGAGCCAACAGGGCAGGTGTTTAATGGCAATGATAATGAATTCACCATCACGCAGGAAGGTTTAACGGGCCCTGCGAAATTTATGTTCGCAACCAAAGGCGGCACCATTTCCGCATGGACAGAAAAAAAGAATGAGGATGGTACGTTTATTCGTCCAAAAACATCCTTGCTGATGGTTGATAATAGTAAGAAGGGCACAGCTTACAAGGGGCTTGCGCTATCGAAAAAGCCTGAGAATAATTATCTCTATGCTGCGGATTTTGTAGGCAAAAAGATTGATGTGTTTGATAACAGCTTCAAGCCTGCAAAGCTTGGTACGAATGCGTTTGTTGTACCAAACAATGCCATACCTGCAGGCTACGGCCCGTTCAACATCAAGGAAGTTGGCGGTGCGCTGTATGTAGCTTACGCAAAGCTTGAACCAAAAGCAAAAGAAGCAGGCAAGGAAGTAAAAGGCGAGGGCCTTGGCTATGTCGCTGAATTTGATTTTGATGGAACCTTTAAACGCTTATTGGATGGTGGCAAATCATTCAACGCACCATGGGGCGTTACGCTTGCGCCAGCGGATTTTGGAAAATATTCGGGCGCCATTCTGGTTGGTAATTTTGGTGATGGCCGCATTATCGCATTCGATAAGCAAAGTGGCAAACAGCTTGGTCTGCTAAGCACGCCTACGGGTGAGCCGATTGAAATCGATGGCTTGTGGGGCATGCTGTTTGGCAATGGCGTGCATCTGGGCCAATCCAATCATCTTTATTTTTCGGCCGGGCCTGATGATGAAAAGAATGGCGTGTTCGGTAAGCTCGTACCCGTTGATTAAATCAACCTAACAAGCGGAGAATAAAAAACCTGCATGGCTTTCGCGATGCAGGTTTTTTTTTGAGATTAGTATTGCTGCTTAATTTAAAGTTTGAGTGCTGAAAAGCTTGGGCTACCAGGCGCATAAGGGGCAACATGTTCGCCAATAGCATTCAGATATTTAACTTGCACAGCTTTATCAGTTGGTGGATTACGGCGTGCAGGGTTAAGTAGGCCACGATTTAGTTTTCTGCCATCACAACGATCTGCACCATCACAGCCGTCCATAAAATAATCGATAGCATCACCGCAGCTTTTTGGAGATGGTTTTTTTCTATAATCTTCAATTTTTTGAAGCAATGTTCTTGCCTTATTTGGATCAAGTGGGCGAACAGGTGAAGGGGCAGTTCCCATAATCATATTCCTTTTCAAAATTCATAAAATAGAAGCTCAAATTTAAACCGCCCAAACCGTATATCGTCAATCCCCCCAAATAGTTTCATGCTGTTTATTAAGAAAAAACCCTGATTTGACCTTTCAGCCAAAACGGCTAAGCTATCGTCTTTCACGAAGCAAAGGCTATGTGCTGATGACAACCACGCCGCAAATACTGATTATTAACGGGCCAAATCTTAATATGCTTGGCACACGCCAGCCGGAGATTTACGGCAAGCTGACCCTTGATGATGTCGAATCACGCTGTCAGGAAACCGCAACGGAACTGGGCCTGTCGATCGATTTTCGCCAAACCAACCATGAAGGTGAGATGATTGACTGGATTCAGCAGTCAAAAGGCAAGTTTTTTGGCCTAATTATTAATGCTGGCGCATTTTCCCATACCTCGGTTGCGTTGCTTGATGCGCTTTTGGCTTGCGAATTGCCGGTGATTGAGGTTCATTTGTCCAACATTTACCGCCGCGAAGTCTTCAGGCAGCATTCTTATGTGTCTCAGGTAGCTTTGGGCGTTATATGTGGGCTTGGTGCTATTGGCTATGAATTAGCCTTGGGTGCCTTGTCCCATCGTTTCCATAACCCAGAAAAATAACGAAACATATCATGGCTAAATTTGACGTGGATTCCGATCTTGTCCGCAAGCTCGCGAGCCTTATTAACGAAACCGGTTTAACGGAACTCGAATATTCCGAAGGTGAGAAGCGCATCCGCCTGCAACGTGGTGGTGTGGTCAGCGCAGCGCCTGTGCAGCAATTTGCAGCCGCGCCAGTCGCTGCAGCACCTGCCGCAGTAGCTGCAGCCCCGGTTGATGCCGTGACATCGCCAATGGTCGGCACGGCTTATCTTTCTGCAACGCCGGGCGCAAAGCCATTTGCACCTGTTGGCGGCAAAGTAAAAGCAGGGGATACCATCCTGATCATCGAAGCGATGAAGGTTATGAACCCTATCAAGGCTCCCAAGGGCGGTACGATCACACAGGTTCTGGTCAATGACGCCCAGCCGGTCGAATTTGGCCAGCCCTTGCTAGTGATAGAATAATTATTCCGTCATGCCCGCGAAGGCGGGCATCCACGAACTTACTTCCTTTTTAATAATGTAGTCCGAGAGAGATGATTAAAGGTCATGGAGTTTAGAAATAAAAAGTAAACTCGTGGATGCCCGCCTTCGCGGGCATGACTTCTTTTGTTAAAGTAATGTAGAGGTTTTGTTTTATGTTTGAAAAAGTCCTCATAGCTAATCGCGGTGAAATTGCGTTGCGCATCCATCGCGCCTGTAAGGAAATGGGTATTTCCACAGTTGCGGTGCATTCAACGGCCGATGCCGATGCAATGCATGTGCGCCTTGCCGACGAAAGTGTGTGCATTGGCCCGCCACCTGCCAAGGATTCCTATTTAAACATTCCCGCGATTTTAGAAGCCGCTGCAATCACGGGTGCAGATGCCATTCATCCTGGCATTGGCTTTATGTCTGAAAATCAGCGCTTTGCTGAACTCGTGGAAGAACACGGTTTTACGTTTATCGGCCCAAGCCCTGAACATATCCGCATTATGGGTGACAAGGTCACTGCAAAAACAACGGTACAGGAACAGGGCTTGCCAACCGTTCCCGGTTCCGCAGGTGCTGTTAAAACGGTTGATGAAGCGCGTGTTGTTGCAGAAAAAACCGGCTATCCGGTATTGATCAAGGCAGCAGCAGGCGGCGGCGGTAAGGGTATGAAAGTTGCCTATGATGCTGACGGGCTTGAAGAAGCCTATTCGCTCGCGCGCGGTGAAGCCAAGGCTGCGTTTGGTAATGATGAAGTCTATATGGAAAAGTACCTTGGCAATCCGCGCCATATTGAAATTCAGTTACTTGGTGATAATCACGGAAACTGCGTGCATTTTGGTGAACGCGATTGCTCGATCCAACGTCGTCATCAAAAGGTCGTTGAAGAAGCGCCATCGCCTGCACTTAATGCAAAAGAGCGCGAATTCATCGGTACACTTGCTGCCAAAACCGCAGGCGCGATTGCCTATCGCGGTGTTGGCACCATGGAATTCCTTTATGAAGATGGGCAGTTTTATTTCATTGAAATGAATACGCGTTTACAGGTTGAGCACACGATCACGGAAATGATCACCGGTGTTGATCTGGTCCGCGAACAAATTCGCGTCGCAACCGGCGCGCCGCTTGGCTACACGCAGGAAGATATTCAATTTAACGGCCATTCCATTCAGTGCCGTATTAATGCAGAAAATCCTGATACGTTTATTCCATCGCCCGGCAAGGTTACAAACTTCCATGCGCCAGGCGGGCTTGGTGTGCGCGTGGATAGCGCCGTGTATGAAGGCTATAAAATTCCACCAAACTACGACAGCTTGATCGCGAAGTTGGTTGTGCATGGTAAAAACCGCAATGAATGCATCTTGCGTTTGCGTCGCACGCTTGGAGAATTCGTAGTGGGGGGCGTTGATACGTTGCTGCCGCTGCACGCCAAGATCATCGCGCAGCCCGATTTCATCAATGGCGATTACAGCATTCACTGGCTTGAAAAATATTTGGCCGCAGAAGATGCAAAGAAAGCCGCTGCCAAAAAATAACATATGAGCAAAAGCCCGTTAGCGTTTCTAGGTGCCTTCCGGCTTTTTCTCGCGGTATCGGTTGTCATTTGCCATTTCTGGGTAAGTATCGCGCCGGATGCTGGCCGTCATGCGGTTATCGCCTTTTTTTGTATTAGCGGATTTCTGATTACCAAAATCGCGCGGGAGAATTACGCCGGGCGCCCTGTGGCCTTTATCAAAAATCGTTTCCTGCGTATCTATCCTTTATATTTTTTTGCAATTGCTTTTGGCGCTATGACGATTGCATTGCTGCCGGATGTTGCCTTTGCACTCAACGCACTCTTTGAAAAGCCGCAATGGCCTATGGGCTTTGTACAACAAATCCTGCTCGTGGGAATTGATAAGGCACCAACGCGGCTATCGCCACCCGCGTGGTCGCTCAGCATTGAGATTGTTTTTTATGCGCTGATTGGTCTTGTCACCTATCGCTCGCGCCTACTGACATGGGTGTTGTTTGTTGCTAGCATCGTAATATTTACTGTGGCTGATATCACATTTTATAATAGCATCATAGGCAGTGCGTTTGCTTTCTTCCTTGGATCACTTGCTTGTTTTTACAAAGATAAAATTCAGTTATCGTCGATGGTATTTTACGCGGCACTAGCACTCTTTATCCTTAACGCATTCGCCATGCCGTTTTTAATTCCAAGGAACATCGCCGTTGCGCTCAGCGCGGCGATTACGGCAGTGCTTCTATTATCGGGCAAGAACATCACCCAACAGAATTTCGATTTTCTTGGCAAATTATCCTATCCGCTGTTTTTGCTGCATTGGGCGGTTGGGGTCTATGTGAGCTTATTTCTAAAAATGGATAGCTTTGCGTTCTTTATTACCGCACTGTGCCTAACCCTCTCATTATCGACTGCATTAGTCATCATGCTGGAGCCATTGGAGCGTATCCGCAGCAAAATTAGGGCTTTTAATAGCCGCCCGACTTAATTATATAGAATGTCATGAAAGCAGAAATTGAAACAGCCGTCGGTGAGATTAAGAAGTCGCTTGCACTTCTGAGGAGGCATCCGTTGTTTGATCGTGCGAAGCGCAAGGCGCTGAGCGCGTGAATCAAACAATCTAAAAATCAAAGATGCCATAAGGACCCAAGATGAAAGCAGAAATAGAGACCGCAGTTAACGAAATCAAGAAGTCGCTTGCACTTCTGAGGAGGCATCTTTGACTGGGATCACTCCGTTGAACGATTGCACGAATTAAACGCGCTTGCCGAAGATCCAAATCTTTGGAACGATGCTGCCAAAGCACAAAAACTGATGAAAGAACGCACCAAGCTTGGCAATGCCATGGAAACATGCATCGGGCTTGAGCGCGATACCAAAGATAATCTTGAAATGATCACGCTCGCGGAAAGTGAAGGCGATCGCGAGATGCAGGGCGAAGCCGAAAGCGCGATCTATGCCTTGCGCGCCAAAGCTGCGCAGATGGAACTTGAAAGCCTGCTCTCGGGCGAAGCCGACAGCAATGATTGCTATCTTGAAGTCAATGCGGGCGCAGGCGGTACTGAAGCGCAGGATTGGGCGCAGATGGTCTTTCGTATGTATGCGCGCTGGGCTGAGAAAAATGGCTATACTGTTTCCCTGCTGGATGAATCTGCAGGGGAAGAGGCGGGTATCAAGTCTGCCACCATCGAAATTAAAGGGCTTAATGCTTATGGCTGGCTTAAAACGGAAAGCGGCGTGCATCGCCTTGTGCGCATCAGCCCTTATGACTCGAATGCGCGGCGTCACACCAGTTTTTGCTCGGTATCGGTAACACCTGTGGTCGATGATAATATTGACATCGTGCTGGTCGATAAGGATATCAAGATGGATGTCTATCGGGCATCGGGTGCGGGCGGGCAGCACGTTAATAAAACTGAAAGCGCCGTGCGCCTTACGCACATTCCAACAGGGATTGTGGTTGCCTGCCAGCAGGAGCGCTCACAGCATAAAAATCGCGACAAGGCGATGACCATGCTTAAAGCGCGTATCTACGAAGCGGAGCTACGCAAACGCGAAGCCATTTCCGCTGCGCTTGAAGATCAGAAAACCGATATTGGCTGGGGCCACCAGATCCGCTCTTATGTCTTGCACCCCTATCAAATGGTTAAAGACCTGCGCACCGGCGTTGAAACCAGTCAGACCCAAGACGTGCTGGATGGCGATTTAGGCCGGTTTTTACAGGCTTCCCTGGCCCATCGCCTGAAAGGCCATGGGGATGAAGTCTCAGAAATCCGCCTTTAATAGTTTCATAAAAACTGTGTTATTCTGAGTGCTAAGTTATTTTATATATATTTGAAAGGAATATACCGTGGGAGCACAGAGCTATTTTAAACTGATTTTTTTAAATGCAACAGACGTCGACATTCGTAATGCTCTTAGTGAAGCTGCACAGAAATATGTAGGCGAAATGGAAGTGGCTGTTGAGGGAAATGAGAGAAAAACTACATTTCGCTCAGCCATTACCCGATCATCTTCTGTACGTTTTGGCCATTCTGCACTACTGAATGGTCGAACTGAAATTAAGAATGCCTTCAAAATACTGGAAATGCGGGCCGCAGCTATTTCCATGTGCATGAAGCTTGATGAAAAACATCAAACCAGCCCAAGATTATATTCAAGACCCTATCATGTCTGGCGTTGCCTTGTTAATCGTGAGTATCGTGCGATAGCAAAAAATGCAAGAACAGGACAAGAAACAATGGCGCATAGACCAGATTATACAATCCCTGTTACTCAACAAACTGGTTGGCTTACCCTTGAATTAAAATAAAAGTAGCCTGCATAGTGACAATTCAGTTATCATCGCCTAACATACGGCCATGACCCATAAGCACGTTACCGCTCATAATGTTACCTTTGGCAATGATTTGCCGCTCGCGCTGATCGCTGGTCCCTGCCAGCTCGAAAGCCGCGATCATGCCTTCATGATGGCAGGTAAGCTCAAGGAAATTTGCGCAAGCCTTGGCATCGGCCTTATTTACAAAACATCATTTGATAAAGCCAACCGCACATCGATCTCTACGCAGCGCGGCTTGGGGCTTGAAAAATCGCTGGAGATTTTCAAGGACATTAAAAAAGAATTTGGCTTGGCGGTTCTCACCGATGTGCATGATGCGCATCAATGTGCTGAGGTTGCTAGTGCTGTCGACATCTTGCAAATTCCTGCATTTCTATGCCGCCAGACAGATTTATTATTGGCCGCAGGCAAAACCGGTAAAGCGGTAAATGTTAAGAAGGGGCAGTTCTTAGCACCATGGGATATGAAACATGTAGCCACCAAAATTGCCAGCACGGGTAATGAAAATATTTTGCTTACCGAACGCGGCGCAAGCTTTGGCTATAACACGCTCGTTAGCGATATGCGCGCGCTGCCCGTGATGGCCGAAACAGGCTATCCTGTGGTGTTTGATGCAACGCATTCGGTGCAGCAACCGGGCGGGCAGGGCACAACCTCAGGCGGGCAGCGTCAGTTTGTTGCAACGCTTGCGCGTGCAGCGGTAGCCGTTGGCGTGGCAGCCGTGTTTATTGAAACCCACGAAGATCCTGACAGCGCGCCCAGCGATGGCCCGAACATGGTCAAACTATCGGATTTAAAAGCGCTGCTGGAACAATTGCAGGCATTTGATCAGTTGGCGAAGAAGAAATAAATGTATGTCCCAGCGTAAGCTGGGAACCAGTTGTATTAATAGAAACTGGACACCAGCTTGCGCTGGTGCATACGGTAAGCTAGCTATAAATCGCTTCCGCGCGCTTCTCAAATGCACCAATCATGCGTTTGACTGCCTCTTCAAAGAAGCTGCTGATAATGGCGTTGAGTAACCCGGCACGAAATTCAAAATCAATAAAGAATTCAACTTCGCAGCCATCCTTATGCTCGGCAAAGGTCCAGTAATTTTTCAGTTTTGAAAAAGGCCCATGCTCATAGCGCACTTCAACCGCTTCATTGGGCGTGAGCGTGACGGTTGAGGTAAAAGTTTCGCGAATGGCCTGATAGCCAATCAGCACATCCGCATTAAAGGAATCCGCTTTCCGCCAGTTAATGCGCGTACCAACACACCAGGGCAGAAATTCCTGATATTTTTCAACATCGGCAACGATGTCGTACAATTGTGATGGCGTGTAGGGCAGAATGCGTTTTTCGTGATAATGCGGCATAACTTATTCTGCGGCGTGTTTTAAGGATGCCTGACGCGCTAAACGTAATTTTCTGAAATCATCCCCCGCATGGTGCGATGAACGCGTAAGCGGGGAAGAAGATACGAGTAGGAAGCCCTTGCCGCGCGCAAGCGTTGCATAGCTCTCGAATTCTTCGGGCGTTACAAAGCGGTCAACCGCCGCATGCTTTGGTGTTGGTTGCAAATATTGCCCAATGGTTAAAAAATCAACATCGGCAGCGCGCAAATCATCCATCACCTGTCCAACTTCTTCGCGTGTTTCACCAAGCCCGACCATCAGGCCCGATTTTGTGAAAATGGAAGGATCAACTTCCTTAACGCGCTTGAGCAGGCTCAGCGATGTAAAATAACGCGCACCGGGGCGAATGGTTGGGTAAAGGCGCGGCACAGTTTCAAGATTATGATTAAACACATCAGGTTTTGCGTGCGCGACATGGTCAACTGCGCCATCTTTTTTCATAAAATCGGGCGTAAGAATTTCGATCGTGGTGCTTGGTGTGGAGCTACGAATAGCGCTAATTACTTTTACAAAATGATCCGCTCCACCATCCGCAAGATCATCCCGATCAACCGATGTAATCACCACATGATGCAGCTTCATGGTTTTGACGGCTGTTGCGACATTGTCCGGCTCATGCGGATCAAGCGCATTGGGCTTACCCGTTGCCACATTGCAAAAAGCGCAGGCGCGGGTGCAGGTTGCGCCCATAATCATGAAGGTTGCGTGTTTCTGTTTCCAGCATTCGCCGATATTGGGGCATGCGGCCTCTTCGCACACGGTGTGCAGTTTCAGCCCGCGCATCAATTCCTTGGTTTCCAGATATTCGGGTGAATTGGGTGCCTTAACCCTTATCCAGTCCGGCTTGCGCTGAATTGGATTATCAGGACGATTGATTTTTTCGGGATGGCGAACTTTTAATTCGCCTTCCTCATTCGAATTCTTTTCCACTTTTCTTTTCCTGCTCGGGTTCTGCAAACACCGGGTAATTCTTTTTATAGATTTCTTCTACCGTGTGATAGCGCTCATTATACAGGGCTATGACCGTGGTAATGTATTTTTTTCCAAGTGTAGAGCCAAAAAATTCCTTAATAATACCCAGTTGCCGCAATTCAAAATTATTGGTCAGATAATTGACGACATTATTGCTGAACCTGTTTTCGGCTTTTTTATCAGAAAAATCAACATATAAGGGCTTATTCTCCAGCATTCCTATGGTGATATCGGATGCAATTTCCCATTTTTGTTTATGATCCGCCGTATAAATCGCATGCACTTCATTTAGCAAAGTGCGGTAATGATCGTAATTGAGCAGGATGTTTGAAATTTTTGGATAGGCGTTCAGATCAGAGCGTAATTCGTCCGTGGCCAGTATCTTCAAGGCAAAATTATATTTTGGCATGGTGAATTTTGCTTGCGCATAAGGTGCAAGAAAAATCAACAAACATGCAAAAAAGATACGCAGCATCTTAGATATGCACTGCCTTTCCATACGCAGCGAGCACGGATTCATGCATGCTTTCCGAAATCGTTGGATGTGGGAAAATCGTATGCATCAATTCGGCTTCGGTAGATTCAAGCGTACGCGCAACGACATAGCCCTGGATCATCTCGGTCACTTCTGCGCCAATCATGTGCGCGCCAAGCAACTCACCGGTTTTGGCATCAAAGATGGTTTTAACAAGCCCTTCGGGCTCACCCAGCGCAATCGCCTTGCCATTGCCAATGAATGGAAAGCGACCAACGCGAATTTCACGCCCCGCAGCTTTAGCTTTAGCTTCAGTCATGCCAACGCTTGCAACTTGCGGGCTGCAATAGGTACAGCCGGGGATGTTTTGCACGTTGAGCGGGTGAACACCCTTAACGCCTGCGATCTTTTCAACGCACAAAACCCCTTCATGACTTGCCTTATGTGCAAGCCACGGTGCGCCCACAACATCACCAATTGCATAAACGCCCGGTTCATCGGTCATACACCATTGGTCAATTTTAATATGGCCTTTTTCTGTTTTGACTTTGGTATTTTCAAGGCCAAGATTTTCAGTATTGGCAATAATGCCCACCGCCATAATCACATGGCTGAACACATGCTTCTCTGCTTTACCTGCTGCTTCGATTGTCGCTGTTACGCTATCCGCGCTTTTCTCAAGCGATTTAACGGTTGCTCCTGTAATAATCTTCATGCCCTGTTTTTCAAACGCCTTGCGCGCAAGGGCGGAGATTTCTTCATCTTCCACCGGCAATACGCGGTCCATCACTTCCACAACGGTTACTTCAGCGCCTAGGCTGCGATAGAAGCTTGCAAACTCAATCCCAATAGCGCCCGAGCCAACCACGAGCAGTGATTTTGGCATAACCTTAGGCACCATCGCTTCCTTATAGGTCCAGATCAACTTGCCATCGGCTTCCATGCCGGGCAGTTGCCGTGCACGTGCGCCAGTTGCGATGATGATATGCTTGGCGGTGATTTCGGTTTTATCTTTGCCATCGACTGCAATCTTGCCTTTACCGAGCAATTTGCCAAAGCCATCAAATACCGTAACTTTATTTTTCTTGAGCAGATGTTTGATGCCGCCGGAAAGCTGCCCTGCAACGCTGCGTGAGCGCTCAACAATTTTTGCAAGATCAAACGTAACGTCTTTAACGGTAATACCAAAATCACCGGCATGCTTGATAAGTGTCATCACTTCCGAGCTGCGCAGTAGCGCTTTGGTTGGAATGCAGCCCCAGTTAAGGCAGATACCACCCAGATGCTCGCGCTCAACCACGGCAACATTCAGTTTCAATTGCGCTGCGCGAATAGCAGCCACATATCCACCCGGGCCGCCGCCAATTACCACTACGTCAAACGCGTTACTCATACACCCTCACTTATTTAACAGGAACATAATTACCATCATGCCAGACTGACAATTGGTAGACGAAATTTTTTAACTCACCAATGGCATCAAAGCTGATACTGCCAAGCAATGTATCAAATTGTTCTTTGCGCAGCGCTGCAATGACAGCATCATTTTTTACACTGTTAGCTTTCGTAATAGCTTGCGTTATTGTTTCAACAGCGGCATAGCCATAAAAGGTATAGATGCCAATGGATTTATTAGCCTTCTTCAGGTTTGCAACAATCGCTTTGCCCTGATCGCTATATTGCGGATCAAATGGTCCGGTTTGCTGGAAACCTTCGGCAGCAGTGCCAGCGATTTTCCAGAATTCCGGTGTTTGAATGGGGTCCCCGCCAAAGAATGCGCCTTTAAATCCTTGCTCGCGTGCCTGACGGATTAGTAATCCTGCCTCCACATGCAACAAGCCCAAAATCACATGGGTGATCTTGTCTTCCTTCAATTTGGTGATCAGGCTTGCGTAATCCTTCTGCCCGACATTCACAGAATCCCGCATTCCAACCTTGGTATTTTTTGCGCGCAATGTTTTTTCTGCGCTATCGGCAAACCCCATGCCCCAACTTGATTTATCATCAATAACCGCGACCTTGTCGTCTTTGCCGGCCATTTCTTTTATAACATAATTGGCCAGCATCGGTGCCTGAATATCATCGCTGCCGATAAGGCGGAACAGGTTTTTAAAGCCTTTTTGCGTAATGGTGGCATTGGATGAAAAGGTGAGCTGCGGAATATTCGCTTCATTATAAATGGGGGAAGAGGCAAGCGTTGCAGCCGAGCATAAATCGCCAATTACCGCAACCGGCGGTGTAGTTACAATTTTATTGGCAACCACAGTTGCTTGCGTGGCATTACATACATCATCCTGATAATCGAGGATAATTTTTTGGCCGAGCACGCCGCCCTTGGCATTAATGCTTTCTGCTGCAAGCTCTGCGCCATGGCGGATTTCTTCGCCCAAAATGGTTTCGCTGCCCGTTAGTGGAATGGCAAACGCAATGCGAATATCGGCATGGGCAACTGTTGCAAAACCTGTGGCCAACAACGCAATAACAAAAATCTTACTTATTGTTTGCATGGATCGTTTTCTCCCATTGTTGGCGGACAAAAGGCAAGGTGAGCGTCGATAAAAGATAGCCTACCACAGGAATAAAGGCTGAAAACCATGGATTATCCGAACCCATTAATCCAAGCAATAATCCAGCAACGACATAAGTAATGATGCTGATAAGGCTACGTCGCCAGAAGCTCGTTTCCCAGGCTTTATCAATCTGGACCTTGGCATTGCGTGCTTCAATAGCCGCAACGCGATCTTCGAGCGAAGCGCCACTCATTACACGAACAGCCGGATCGGCTCCTCGATCAGTTTCTTGAATGCGGCAATGAATTCTGCGCCAACCGCACCATCAACCACGCGATGATCAACGGACAGGGTGCAGGTCATCACAGTTGCCACCGCGAGTTCGCCATCTTTTACAATCGGGCGTTGCTCGCCTGCGCCAACGGCAAGAATGCACGCTTGTGGCGGGTTAATAATCGCGGAGAAATCCTTGATGCCAAACATGCCAAGATTGGAAATGGTAAACCCACCACCCATGAATTCTTCGGGCTTGAGCTTGTTATCCTTCGCGCGGCCAGCAAGATCTTTCATCGTGGTTGAAATCGCCTGAATGGATTTCTGATCGGCTTTTTTGATAATCGGCGTAATCAATCCCGTTGGCGTTGCAACAGCGATTGAAATATCGACATCCTTATACATCAATATGCCTTCTTCAGCCCATGATGCATTGGCCGCAGGTACCTGACGCATGGCAACCGCAACCGCGCGAATGATGAAATCATTAACCGATACTTTGCTTTTCTCAGCCGTTTCATTGAGCTGCTTGCGCAGATCCAGCAGGCGGTCAATTTGGCAATCAACAGTCAGATAAAAATGTGGAACGGTTTGCTTGGATTCCGTAAGGCGCTTGGCAATCACCTTGCGCACCATGCTGTTAGGCACAAGGTCATAGGCAAGGCCAAGCTTGTTGGCATAATCAATTGCATTCACGCCTTGTGGTGCTGCAGCGGCTGGTGCCGAAGTATTTTTGTTTGCAGCAGCCTTTTCAACATCGGCACGAACGATGCGACCATTAGGACCTGTGCCGGTTACGCGGCGCAGATCGACATTGTTTTGTTCAGCAACGCGCTTGGCAAGCGGTGATGCAATCACGCGCGCCCCGTTGCTCATCGCTGGCTTTACAGCTGAAATGGTTGGTGCTGATGATGCAGCAGGAGCATTCGCAACGGGTGCGGCTTTGGGCGCAGATGCAGCATTGCTATTGGCAAAGCCAGCCGGGATTTCTTTTTCGCCATCTTCAAGCAGAACAGCGATCACTTCGTTGACCTTCACGCCTTGCGATCCGGCGGGGAATAAAATTTTGCCAATGCGGCCTTCATCCACCGCTTCAACTTCCATCGTTGCTTTATCGGTTTCGATTTCCGCGATGACGTCGCCGGGCTTAACCGTATCGCCTTCCTTCTTGGTCCAGCGGGCAAGGTTCCCTTCCGTCATGGTCGGGGAAAGAGCAGGCATAAGAATTTTTATTGGCATGGGTATAACCTTATGAAGAAAGAAGGATGCGCTCTTTTTCATTCATGGCGCGGAAGGAAGGAGGAATGGTTTGCCAGTTCACCACATCAATGTGAAATGGCAGGTCACTGTTGTTCAAAGCGTCTTTTAATTGCATTAATTTGCCATAAGGAATTTCGTTTGTACTTTCCAGAGCAATATCAAGATCCGAACGTGGCGTTGCGGTACCTTTGGCCCTGCTGCCAAAAATATACACAGCCGCATCAGGAATAAAGAATTTGCAAAAACGAATGACTTCCTGCTTTTGCGCATCATCAAGATTAAGCAAGGCCTTCCTCCATTCGTTTCAGGGCTTCTTTGCCAAGGGGTAGAAAAACCTTTGCTGTAGCAAAAATTTTCTCGGATATTTCTACGCCATATTCATGAGACGATAAATTTCGCGCTTCCAAAAAGACATCCCATATTTTTATATCATCAATCAGCTTCATTTCAAAGGCGAGCTTTAAAACGGCGCGCGTGTGTTTTTCACTTTTTCCAAAATAAATGCTCATATAACGGCGAAGCGTTTTCCATGTCAGTTCAAACGAGAACTCAAACCGCTGAATGCCGGAATCCCGCAAGATATCATGTGGGATTTTATGGTCAGGCATGACCAGCACAGCTTCCAAAGCTTGGAGCGCCATACGCAACGGTTCAAGATCAATTAGTTTAGTCATACTTTATTGCAAACGTTTTTGACTGCTTGAACGATATCCGCAACCTGTGGCAGTGCGAGCTTTTCAAGGTTCGCAGCATAGGGCAGGGGAACATCCTTTGCGCAGACACGGGCCATAGGCGCATCAAGATAATCAAATGCGTGTTCCATCATCAGCGCCGCGATTTCCGAGCCAACCCCCGCACCCGGCCAGCCTTCTTCAACCGACACAATATGATTGGTTTTAGAAACCGATTGAATAATGCAGTCAAGATCCAGCGGGCGAATGGTGCGCAGATTAATGACTTCGGCTTCAATGCCTTCCTGCGCAAGCAATTCTGCTGCTTCAAGGGCTTTGCCAACCATGATCGAGAAGGCGGTGATGGTCACATCTTTTCCTTCACGCATTACCAATGCCTTACCGATGGGGATGGTGAAATCCTTATCATCCGGTACATCAAAGCTTTGGCCATAGAGAATTTCATTTTCCAGAACCACAACCGGGTTCGGATCACGAATAGCGGCCTTGATCAAACCCTTGGCATCGGCTGCGCTGTATGGCGCAACAACCTTAAGGCCAGGAATATGCATAAACCATGATGCAAAGCATTGCGAATGCTGTGCAGCTACGCGTGCCGCTGCGCCATTAGGGCCACGGAACACAATCGGGCAGCTCATCTGACCGCCAGACATATAACGTGTCTTGGCAGCAGAATTTAAAATTTGATCCATCGCCTGCAATGAGAAGTTAAACGTCATGAATTCAACAACCGGTTTTAAATTGCCGAACGCAGCACCAACGGCAAGACCTGCAAAGCCATGCTCGGTAATCGGGGCGTCAATTACGCGCTTGTCAGTGAATTCCTGCAGCAAACCTTGTGTGACCTTATAGGCGCCTTGGTATTGTGCAACTTCTTCACCAATGATGAACACGCCTTCATCGCGGCGCATTTCTTCGGCCATACCATCGCGCAAGGCTTCACGCACGGTTTGCTTTACAAATGAAGTGTAAGTTTTTTCTGTATATTGGGCCGCCGGTGCAGCAGCAACGCCATTGCTCTTGGTTTGTGGCAGGCAGCTTGGCTCAACAAACGGTGCGTTTTCGTGGCTTTTGCCGTTTTTCTTTGGCGCAACATCATCGCCCGTAATATGTGCAATCGGCGTATTGACGCGCACGCCCTCGGTGCCTTCCGGGATCAGGATTTTAAGCAGTTTGCCTTCATCAACGGCTTCCACTTCCATCGTCGCCTTGTCGGTTTCGATTTCAGCAAGCACCATTCCTGCTTTGATATCATCGCCTTCTTTTTTCAACCAGCGCGAAAGCTTTCCTTCGGTCATGGTAGGCGAGAGGGCAGGCATTAGAATTTCAATCGACATATCAATTTCCCTATTTACGTCCCTAAGCGTCTATTAATACATCGGTCCATAGCTCAGACGGATCTGGCTCTGGCGATGTCTGGGCAAATTCGGCTGAGTCATTGACCAGCTTCTTCACCTCTTTTTCAATTAATGAGAATTCATCATCCGATGCAATTTTCTTTTCAGTCAAAAGACGCTTGAGCGCCTCAATCGGGTCGCGCTCACCACGCATCTTTTCAACTTCTTCCTTTTCGCGGTATTTCGCAGGATCAGACATCGAATGGCCGCGATAGCGATAGGTAAGCATCTCAAGAATGATCGGGCCCTTGCCGGAACGCGCATATTCAAGTGCTTCGATTGCCGCCTTGCGTACCGCCAGAACATCCATCCCGTCAATCTGACGGCCAGGAATACCATAACCTTCACCGCGTTTATAAAGCTCACCCGCTGCGCCGCGCGCCTGCGATGTACCCATGCTGTAGCGGTTATTTTCAATCACATACACAACCGGCAATTTCCACAAGGCCGCCATGTTGAAGCTTTCATAAACCTGACCCTGGTTCACCGCACCATCGCCGAAATAGACAATGTTTACGCCGCCATCACCGTTATATTTATGGGCAAAAGCAAGCCCTGTTCCAATCGGAACCTGCGCGCCAACAATACCGTGGCCGCCATAGAATTTCTTTTCTGCGCTGAACATATGCATCGAGCCGCCCTTGCCGCGCGAATAGCCGCCAATGCGTCCGGTCAGTTCGGCCATCACGCCATTGGGGTCCATATCGCACGCAAGCATGTGACCATGATCGCGGTAGGAGGTGATGATGCTATCGGCTTTGCTTTGCACCGATTGAATACCAACCACAACCGCTTCCTGCCCAATATATAAGTGGCAGAAGCCGCCGATCAAACCCATGCCGTAAAGCTGTCCGGATTTTTCTTCAAAACGACGGATCAGCAACATATCGCGATACATCTTCTTGAGCTCCGCAGGCGTTGGCTCTGCATGCGTTGAAGATGCGCGCTTATTATGGCCGGTAGCAGTATCAATTGGATGATTGATGGGCTTAGGGGAAGCCATGCCTAAATCTCCTGAAGGGGTGGACCGATTCAACTGTAAATTTTATTAGGCGTTCAATTAGCGTGTTTGAGTTGTATTTTCAAGCAAATCACGACCAAATCACGCTCTGCCTACAATAGCACTTTTATGAGTAAAATCATTACGTTAAAGCTAAATCAGGGTCGTTTCATCCCAACTATACGTGCGCTGCAACAATGGATTTCAACAGTTAGGGGGGGGCGGCAGGCGTTAATCATAAGCCGCTTGTTGCTTTTATGAAAATGAGGAAAACTGCCCGGAATATTTTTTAAAAATGTTGTTCAATAAATAATATGTTTCAGCAATTACCCATCACTGTTTCTTATAAACTTAGCTCTGCTGAAATAGCTGCGATACTTAAAGATGCTGCAGCAAGGCTGTTTACCAAAGAACTACAGGTTATTCTTAAAGGATCTGACCCTGATGTGATAATGAATGCGCTTCATATTCAACTAATTGGATGGAAGCTAAAATGTGATCCTGATACGCTTGATTTGAAGCTTCATGTAATAATCGAAGGAAAAAATCAGGGCGGCATTTCTGGAACCGCCTTGGGCGGTATAAGTACAGCTCAGGAAAGTGCATGGTTCCTTAATGCACATAGAGCACTTAAAAACAGCGAGCCTGTTATTCCGATTGAACAGCGCTCAAAAGGCACATTTATAGTTAAGCCCGCGCCGTAATAACGGCTATTAACCATGCTTCTTCCTCAGTCTTATAGCGAAAGTAAAAAAGCAAACCGTTCCCTGCCAGTTTTGTAGTATTTTAAAGCAATAGAATTTTAGCCATTAAAATTAAAAAGGCATTTTATGAGCGAGCAGCCAAAAAAAGTTTTGATCGTGGAGGATGGCGACGTTGTCGAGAAGTCATTCATTCCAACTCTTGAACACTATGGCTTTAGTCAACGTCATGCCGGCATCTTTATCCATGCCAATGGCTCAGAAGTGCATGTTGCAAGAGATATGGATCAAGCTAGGCGTTTAGTAGAGAATCTCTATGACGATGTTTTTCTTGATCACAACGTAGGTGGAGATACAAGCCAGGCTTTGGTTGAGCGGATCTTTGCTAGCAATATCATGTGCCAAGTGCATTTGATTGGCGATGCGCCCGTTGAACAAGAAGAGGCCATTGATGCTGAACTGGATCGTAACAACTGGGCGTGGTTAAAAAGCAGTTTTATCAAGCAACAAAAAGTAGATGTCATTCGATATCTAAAAGCAAATTTTGCTCCACAACCTGGTGCAGAACCGCCAGCACATGAACCCATCGTTGTTGATTACACCGCCTCGGATGAGAAGGTAATTGCAGCATTCCGTATGGCTGCTGAACAATTTGGTGGAAAGCTGGCAGTAGAAAACAATGACCCTGCACAACGCACAATTCCGCATATAGAAGCCCATTATTTGCAGGCTGTTGTAGCACACATTAATCAAGCATCAGAGCAAGATCCTAAAATCACCGCAACTATTTCAGGATTACCCCCTGAAAACCAGCGTGATCGTGGGGCTATTGGTATTATGTATAATGATTTGCTAACACGGCGTCCAGTAACTTGGTCAAACCGCGTAGCAGTTGGCAGCTATGTCATCAAGCCTGCACAAGTCTAACGTCTAGATTATTTCTTCTTCTCAAACAAAACCACATACTCATTCGATTTTGTTTAGCCAAGCGTTGCCCGCGCGTTCATGGGGCATAAGAAGACAAAAAAAATCACTTCCCATCATGTGTATTTTGCTGTATTGTGACACACAGCCATACGAAAGGGATATTCATGACCACAGAACAAATTAGCGTGCGTATCGACCACGCAACCAAAGCTGCAGCAGAGGGTGTGTTTAACGTGCTTGGCCTTTCTGCAACGGATGCTATTCGGATGTTTTACAGGCAGGTTGCCCTGCAGCGTGGCTTGCCCTTTGCCGCGAAAATTCCTAATCCGGAAACGCTCGCCGCAATCAAGGAACTGGACGCAGGAAAGGGAAAAAAGACCAGCCTTAAGGAATTCAAGGCTCTTCTGGAAACGATTGAAAAGTGAAGTCGGTAGTACAGTCCAGTGCATTCGAGCGCGATTTAAAAAAAATGAAAAAGCGCGGCAAGGATTTATCAAAGCTTTTGGCCATTGTTGAATGTCTGGCAAAAGGTGAGGCGCTTTCTGCAAAACATAAACAGCATCCTCTCAAAGGTGATTGGCATCCGAAATGGGATTGTCATATAGAACCTGATTGGCTGCTTATTTATGAAGTCACCAAGGATACTGTCAAGTTGGCAAGAACTGGCACACATTCAGATTTATTTTAAATAGAAGAAGTTATTTCTTCTTCTCAAACAAAACCACATACTCATTCGGTTTTGTGTAGCCAAGCGTTGCTCGTGCGCGTTCATCAAGCATATCCAGATCAAGTCCATCCGGGCGCAGCAACTTTGTGCGTGCTTCCAGCGTCTGACGTTCTTTTTGAATTTTTTCAAGATCACCTTTCGCGCCAGCAATCTGATACTCAACTTGCGAGAGCGAGATAAAACCGCGTTCACCCATAATTCCGTGCGAGACAAAATAGGCGACAATCGCCACGCACACGCCAATAACCAAGCCGTGCTTTATTTTATCGCCAGTGATGAGGGTATCGAACGCCATGATGACCTACGTATGCTAAAACGTGATTTTATAACAGGAATCACATTCTATAAATACGATAATAATCCTGAATTTTTGATTAAGGTTTAGAAGTGTTGAGCGCGTAGTTGATGAAACAGCGCATTCTAACTCCCCTCCCTTCGGGAGGGG
>RGZA01000050.1 GCA_010031785.1 Alphaproteobacteria bacterium | reverse complement strand
AATCAAAAAGCTCAGGATGGAAAAATTGATCCACTTATTGGCCGTGAGAAAGAGGTTGATCGCACCATTCAGATTTTATGCCGCCGCTCGAAAAATAATCCGCTGTATGTCGGTGATCCGGGCGTGGGTAAAACAGCGATCGCCGAAGGTCTTGCGCGGCGCATTATTAAAAATGAAGTGCCGGAAGTGCTTAATGGCGCAGTGATTTTCGCGCTCGATATGGGTGCCTTGCTGGCGGGAACACGCTATCGCGGTGATTTTGAAGAGCGCCTTAAAAATGTCCTGCATGAAATCAAGGCACTGCCGGGCGCCATATTGTTTATTGATGAAATTCACACCGTCATTGGCGCGGGCTCGACCTCCGGCGGGTCGATGGATGCATCTAACCTTTTAAAGCCTGCGCTTTCAGGCGGTGAATTACGCTGCATTGGCTCGACGACCTATAAGGAATATCGCAGTTATTTTGAAAAAGACCGCGCATTGGTGCGCCGTTTCCAGAAAATTGATGTGGCTGAGCCAAGCATTGAGGATGCATTTAAAATCCTGATGGGGATCAAGCCTTATTACGAAAAACATCATGATGTAAAATATTCAGAGCAAGCGGTGCGCAGCGCGGTGGAGCTTTCCGCGCGTTATATCGGTGATCGTAAATTGCCTGATAAAGCAATTGATGTGATTGACGAAGTGGGCGCAGCGCAAAAATTATTGCCCGTTGCCAAACGCAAAAAGAATATTCAGGTGAAAGATATCGAAGCGGTGGTTGCCACCATGGCGCGTATCCCGCCCAAGAATGTCACGCAGGATGACCGCGAAGTGCTGCGTAATCTTGACCGCGATCTTAAGACGATGGTCTATGGTCAAAATCAGGCGATTGATGCGCTGGTTACTGCCATTAAATTATCGCGTGCGGGTCTGCGCGATATGGAAAAACCTATTGGTTCATATCTGTTCGCAGGGCCTACTGGTGTTGGGAAGACCGAAGTGGCGCGGCAGCTTTCGCGCTCGCTCGGCATTGAGCTCAAGCGTTTTGATATGTCGGAATATATGGAACGGCATAGTGTATCGCGCCTGATTGGCGCGCCGCCGGGCTATGTTGGGTTTGATCAGGGTGGCTTGCTCACCGATGCGGTTGAGCAAAATCCGCATTGCGTATTGCTGCTTGATGAAGTTGAAAAAGCGCATCCTGACCTGTTCAATATTTTATTGCAGGTGATGGATTACGGAAAGCTCACGGACAATAACGGCAAGTCGGTTGATTTCCGCAATGTCATCTTGATCATGACGACCAATGCCGGTGCAGCCGACATGGTCAAACATACCATCGGCTTTAACCGCGAAGTGCGCGAAGGCGAGGATATGGAGGCGATTAACAAGCTGTTTACGCCCGAATTCCGTAATCGTCTTGACGCCATTGTACCGTTTAAGGCGCTGGGTAAAGAAACTATTGGCCGCGTAGTTGAGAAATTTGTGTTGCAACTCGAAGCGCAGCTTTCGGATCGTCAGGTTACGATTGCGCTGAGCGACGCCGCGCGGAACTGGCTTGGCGATAAGGGCTATGACCCGCTTTATGGTGCGCGGCCATTGGCGCGCATTATTCAGGAACATATCAAAAAGCCGCTTGCCGATGAGTTGCTGTTTGGTAAATTGGCCAAGGGCGGCGCAGTGATGGTTGATGTGGCAGAGGATAAGCTGACCTTTGTTTATCCGGATAAGCCTTCAGAAGCAAAAGAAAAGAAGGCCAAGGAGACGGTGTAGGTTGATGACATTGTCATCAAAAATACAAAATTGGCTGACATTGGAATAAAATAGGGGTAGGGTATACCATGAAAGAATTATCCGGATTTCGTTATAACGAAGCGAAAGATGGGTATCTTTGACATACACGCGGCATTTCTTTTGAAGACATCATTGAAGCCTTACTGGACGGCAAAATGGTTGAGATGACGAAGCATCCCAATCAGACAAGATATTCAGGGCAAGTGCTTATCAGTGTTGATGTCAATGATTATGTTTATGTCGTTCCTGCAGTGTTTGACGGTGATACTGTTTTTCTTAAGACAGCTTTCCCGAGCAGGAAAGCATTAAAACGTAAAATGAGGGCTAAAAAGCCATGAAAACAAAACGTGTAAAAAAAGTTCAGCTTAACCCGCCTTATTTTGATGATGAGGAGAGAGATATTATTGAAGCATATAAGCGCGGCGAGTTTAAGCCAGTTCCTAATCAGAAGGAAATGCGTGAAGCACTACAGCGCGCTGCTGCCAATCACATGCGCAAGAAAAAAGAAGCGCGGGTTAATCTGCGCATGTCAGAATTCGATATTGATCAGTTCAAAAAAATTGCCGAAGAAGAAGGATTGCCGTATCAAACGCTCATTTCCAGTGTGCTGCATAAATTCATAACCGGACGGTTAGTTGAAAGCAGAAAAGGGAAATAGCGTGTCTGATGCTTTGCGCCAGAAGCTTGAAACCCCTAGGCTTTTTCTGCGCCCAATGACAATTAATGATGCTGAGGCTTTTACTAAAATCATAACTCCAGAGATAAGCCGTTGGCTTGCCAATTGGCCATTTCCATTTACGCATGAATTGGCGGTAGAGCGGATTGAATCCTCTTTGGAATTGGCCGCGTTTGGTGATGCATTGCCGTTCGTTGTTATTGAAAAAGTAAGCGGCAATCTTGCGGGCTGGGCGATGATTAAACGCGATGTGCACGATAGACAAAAAGCATCATTCAGTTACTGGATGGGTGAACATTATCACGGCAAGGGGTATATGAAAGAAATCGCGCCCGTTGTGCTGAATGCTGGATTTGATGTGCTTGGTCTGGATATTATTGAGGCCGGGGCACAATTGGAAAATACAGCGTCTTTTGCAGTAATGAAGGCATGCGGGATGGAGTATATCGGTGAAGAAATGGTATATGCTGCTGCGCGTAAACGTGAGGAGCCATGTGCGTGTTATCAGGTAAAAAAAGCTAAGGAAACCATATAGTAGCAGTCATGCCCGCCCAAAAGGATTTCTGGGGCGGGCATGACGGACAAGAGTGGGACTATCTGATGCATAGGAGAATAGGGTTTAGTTATAAATTGATACGGTAGCGCTGTTTGATATAGTCGCCATAAGCGGGATGGCATTTGAATGTTTCAACCAAAAAGCCGCCATTGCGGGTGATTACTTTTTGTGACGGAATATTTTCCGGCTCAGTCGTGAGCTCGACATACTCAAGACCCAACGGTTTTATTTCTTCAAGAAATATAGCAAGGGCTTGTGTGGCATAACCCAAACGCTGTTTCCATGGAACGGTTCCATAGCCAACATGACCAAGGCAGTAGGAAGGCAGCGCAGTAGTGCCGCGTTGAAAACGGAAATTCACATTTCCACAAAATTCTTTATCCCATATCCAGCGTCGAAAGCCCGGTAAGCGTGGCACTTTTGAGCCATCGGTGAGTGTGATGGTGGCGCCATCGGGTACATGCAGGTCGGTTATTTTTTTAATAAAAGCATATGGATCTTGGGCGATTTCTACAAGTTCATCTTGCGCCGTTTCTGGGCGCAGATTATTGGGTGACCAGCCTTGTGCAAGGGCGTGTGTATAGCTTTCAAGATAAGGTAAAGCGGGTTTGACGAGTTCAAACATTATGCCGCATTACCCCGCCATTTTTTTCATCACAGCTTCATCAATATCGTAATTGCCGATGACGTTTTGCACATCATCATGCTCTTCAAGTGCATCGAGCATTTTGATGAGGCTTTCGGCTGCATCACCCGAAACAGGCACAAGGTTTTGTGGCTTCCATGTCAGGCGCGCAGCGTTCGGTGGGCCGAATTTTTCTTCCAATGCGGTGCGCACGGCGGCGACATCATCGGTATTGGTAAGGATGTCGTGGTTTTCTTCGTTACTTTCAACGTCGTTACCACCAGCATCAATCACCGCTTCAAGCATCGCATCCGCGCTGGCAACGCTTGCCGCATATTGAATAAGGCCGCAGCGGTTAAACATGAAGCCGACCGAATTGGTATCGCCCAGCGTGCCGCCATTTTTAGAAAAAATCATGCGCATATCGGGCGCGGTGCGCTGGCGATTATCGGTAAGCGCTTCAACGATGATTGCAACGCCGCCGGGGCCATAACCTTCGTAACGCATTTCTTCGTAATTGGCGGAATCTGCTGCGCCGGGCAGCGCGGATTTAATCGCGCGGTCAATGCGGTCGCGTGGCATGTTAACCGCGCGTGCAGCTTGTATCGCAGCGCGCAGACGCGGATTGGCTGCAGGATCGGGCAAGCCCGATTTTGCAGCAACGGTAATTTCACGCGCAATTTTATTGAACTGCTTGGCGCGGATGGAATCCTGCCGCCCTTTGCGGTGCATAATATTTTTAAACTGGGAATGTCCGGCCATAGTGAGTGATGAGAGTTGAGTGATGAGGCTAGAAATTACAGGCTGTGCCAGATAATTCAAGCTGTTTGCGCAGCTGCTGCTTGCATTCTTCAAGCCCTGCCTGTGTTGTGGATTCTGCGCGTGCCACAAGCACATCCTGCGTGTTGGAAGCGCGCAACAGCCACCAGCCATCGCCCGTTTTAACGCGCACGCCATCAATATCGTTCACATTGGCGCCATCGGTTTTAAGGCGTTGCTTTACTTCTTCAACGATCTGAAATTTACGTTCTTCACTGCTATTGACGCGGATTTCCGGCGTGTTGAATACATGCGGCAAACGGTCGCGTAATTTTGCAAGTGAACCCCCTGCGCGGCTGACAAGGCCCGCAAGGCGTACGCCCGCATAGAGCGCATCATCATAGCCATAATATTTATCGGCAAAGAAAATATGCCCGCTCATCTCGCCCGCAAGGGGTGATCCTGTTTCCGCCATCTTGGCTTTGAGCAATGAGTGCCCTGTTTTCCACATCAAGGCATTGCCGCCATGCGCGCGGATATCATCAAAGATGCTTTCGCTTGCCTTCACATCGGCAATAATCGTGGCGCCGGGTATGGTTTTAAGAATATCGGCAGCATACAGCGCAAGCAGCTGATCGCCTGCAACGGCGCGGCCTTGTTCATCAATTGCGCCAATGCGATCGCCATCGCCGTCCAGACCAATGCCCAGATGCGCTTTGTGCTTGGCAACGGCATTGCGCAGATCTTCAAGATTTTCATCGACCGTGGGGTCAGGATGATGGTTAGGGAAGGTGCCATCAATATCGCCAAATAATATCGTGTGCTCGCCGGGCAGTTTAGCGCAAAGCATTTTCAAAATCTCGCCCGATGAGCCATTGCCAGAATCCCACACAATGCGCAGATCTTTATCGCCATCATAATCTTTGACGAGGCGATCAACGAAGAGTTCGCGCACATCTTTGGTTTCCTGCGACCCTTGGCCGGATGCGCATTGTCCCTGTTCTGCGATTGCGCCGATTTCCTTAATCATTGCGCCATAAATCGGCCCTTTCTTATGCAGCATTTTAAAGCCGTTATAATCAGGCGGATTGTGCGAGCCGGTAATCATCATCCCCGCATCAAGGCCAAAATGTTTGACGGCAAAATACAGCATCGGTGTTGGGCCAAGACCTACGCGCGTTACTTTTGCGCCTGCGGATAATAATCCTTCGAGCAAGGCTGCTTCGAGTGTTGTGGAGCTGAGGCGACCATCATAGCCAATCGCGATGGTGGGCGATGGCGTGTTAAATAATTTTCCGATATAGGTTGCATAAGCAGCGCCAAGCGCTTTTGCATCGGCTGGAAAAAGGGTCGTGCCGACAACGCCGCGTACATCATATTCGCGCAGAAGGGTGTTGTGGAATGAGTGAGGTTGCATGAAGAGTCCTATGAGGTCAGATGATGTTGGGCATCATAGGCAATGCCATATACCGATACAAGATAGCTTGAAAAGGCTGTTTATCCCGCCATACCGGGCTGCGGCATGTGGGGGGATTTTGGTGGTTGGGCTTGCGCAGTTTGCTTGGCAGCAGATGGTGGCGTGGGAGCAACGGCGGGTACAGTAGCTGTTACAGTAGCTGTTACTGGCGCTTGCGCTGGTTTTGTTTCTGTAACTTGTGGATCAGCAGGTTTTACAGGTAGCACAGGTCGTTTTGGTTTCTTGGCAAACGCTGCTAATTGCGCATAATCTTGTTGGCGGTTGGGTTTGTTTAGGGTTGCTAGTACAGCATCTGCTTTTGCTACATTTTCAGGACTAGGAGATTTTCTATCGGGCGGAAGGACACCAGCCAGATGGTAATAAGACATATCTTTGGGCAGCGGTATGTTTGCCGCACCCTTGGGTTCTCTTAATTTTAAATGATCTTCGATCACATCGGCTGCTTTGCAAAAGGCCGTATAGGCACCGGCCGCTGTTTCTGCCACCTTTGTGACGGTAGCAGCCGTTGCGACAACTGCTGTGGTTAGGGTAGGATTTGTTTTGGCTGTAACACCGACGAGATGCGCGTTGCTTTGTTGAATCGCCGCATTAACTTTTGCAGTATAGCCTGTCGCGCGCGCTTCATCCAGTGAAGCTACAGCCTGGCCCGGCACTGAGCCATTCCATATTTCCTGCGTTACGGGATTTCTAAGGGGATCCTGCCAGTGTGTTGCAAGCGTTAATAGATCTGTTGCCGAATGCGCATCCTTTACTTGTTTTATCGCTTTTTTAACTCCTTTGACGGTTGAGTCCATAACTTTGCCTGCAACTCCTCCCGTCACCGTGTTGGCGCCAGTATTAACAAAAGCATTGCCACCCGCGTAGAGTGTTGCCGCGACATTTCCTGCGTTGTCTCCAAATTTATTTGCAATACCACCTGCATGATTTTCTCTACGGATAGCATCCGCTGTAGCTTTATCGCCCTTTTGCATAGCCCTTTTTAAGGCGTAATGGGTGTTACTGGTGGCGGCGAAACCTGCGGCTAGCATTGCGATGGGGAGGGCACCACGCGCAAGTGCACCTGCTGGTTTTGCAAGGCTTGCTGCAGCGGTAGTGGTGTTGATACCGCTTTCAGTAGCTCCTATAAAATTGCCGGTTGCTAATGCCTCAACTGTATTTGCTGTGCTGGCAGTGATGTCGAGAATACCTGACGTATTTCCATGATTTTCAGTAATGGCCATAATATCCTCCTACAATCATGCCTCTTACAGCACGATTTCTTTCCGGAGACATATGGTTATCATCGCCAAGAAACAGAATATCATTCGTGACTTGATAATTGGGCTGTGGCATGATGTTAAATCTAAAAAATAGTTTAAAAAAATTATCCGTCATCACGATTATAATCATGAGAGAATTAAGCAATCTCGAATTTTAGATAAAATACGATCTACTCCTGATGGAGTTTTGCTAATTTTTAAAGGAAACAGCCCATTTTTTGTGCGATAGGCGTGAAGATGGTAAAGATTCCATTAAGCTTGAGGCTTCATCTTCTAGATACTAAGGTAGCATTTCACCTTTTTTCACTTTGTTTCATCCGATCATTTTATGAGCTTTACCAAAAATATTCTCACCGTGAGCGGTATGACGTTGTTAAGCCGTCTGTCGGGGTTTGTGCGCGATACGATGGCGGCAAATGTGCTTGGTGCGGGTCCGGTGTCGGATGCGTTTTTTGTCGCGCTGCGTGTGCCGAACTTGTTTCGCTCGCTCTTTGCCGAAGGTGCATTTAGCGCGGCGTTTGTTCCGCTGTACTCCAAAGCAAAAATTGAAGGCGGGCAGGAGGAGGCAAATGAATTTGCAGGACGCGCACTGTCGGTATTGATGGCGGTGTTGTTGCCTTTTACCGTTATCATGATTTTGCTGATGCCATGGGCGATGCTGGTGCTTGCACCCGGTTTTCATTCGCGGCCCGAAGTTTATGATCTTGCGGTCACCTATGCGCGGATTACGTTTCCTTATTTAATGCTGGTATCGGGCGCGGCGTTGCTTGCCAGCGTTCTGAATTCTAACCACCGTTTTAGCCCGGGCGCTGCTGCGCCGATTGCATTTAATGTTATGATGATTATTGCGCTGCTGCTTAGCCCGGTGATTGATGTGGAGCCGGGGCTTTGCATGGCCTATGCCGTACCATTATCAGCACTGGTGCAGTGGATCTGGCTTGCGGGGCATTGCAGGAAAATGGGCATCTCGCCTGCGCAATTATGGCCAAAACTCACGACACGCGTGAAAGAACTCTTTGTGCGTATTGGCCCGGGCGCGATTGGTGCGGGTGCATCGCAGATTAATCTTGCGATGTCGACCATTTTGGCATCGCTGCTGCCAACGGGCAGTGTGTCGTGGCTGTTTTATGCGGATCGTTTGAACCAGTTGCCGCTTGGCATTATTGGTATTGCGATTGCGACAACCTTGCTGCCGATTTTATCGCAGCGCGTGCAATCAAATGATGTCGATGGTGCGCGGCATTATACGACGCGCGCGCTTGAATTCGGGATGATTCTTGGTTTGCCTGCGGCGATTGGTCTTGGGCTTGCGGCAAATGAAATTGTAGAGGTGCTGTTCGAGCATGGTGCCTTTACGGCGATGGATACGGTGAATACTGCAGCGGCGCTGAGCGCCTATGTGTTTGGCATTTTGCCATTTATTCTGATAAAAATTCTCAGCACCATTTTCTTTGCGCATCATGATACCAAGACGCCGGTGAAGACCGCGATTATATCCGTTGTGCTCAATATTTTATTTGCGATGGGGCTTTTAAAAATCATGGGGCATGTGGGCGTGGCGCTTGCGACCTCCATTGCGTCATGGGCCAATGTGTTGATGCTGGCCTATGCATTATGGCGCGCAAAGCTGTTAAAGCTTGATCATAGCTTTGCACCGCACATGTTTAAAATTGCGCTGTCGGCGGCGTGCATGGCGCTGTTTTTAGTGGGTGTGCAAGGTGCGCTGGATGCACAATTGCTACAGAGCAGCAAAGTAATGGATGTAGCGTTGCTGGGTGCATATCTGGTGGGTGCTGGTATTGTGTATGCGGCCGCGCTACAACTGACGGGCGCGATGCGCCTTAAGGATTTGGTCGTGATAATAAAGAAAGAAAAAACATAAGATGAAACGTATTTTTTCTGGCATGCAATCCACCGGGCAATTGCATCTTGGCAATTATCTTGGCGCGTTGCGTAACTGGGTGAAGTTACAACAGGATTATGAATGCTTTTACAGCATTGTGGATTTGCATGCGATTACTGTTGCGCAGGACCCTGCGAAATTAGCGCAAAATACGCGCGAGGTTACAGCGGCATTTTATGCAGCCGGCATTGACCCCAAGCATTGCGCGGTGTATCCGCAAAGCGCGGTGCCTGAGCACACCTATTTAAACTGGATTTTGGCAAACCACACGCCGCTTGGCTGGCTTAACCGCATGACACAGTTCAAGGAAAAAGCGTCCAAAAATAAGGATAATGAGCTGTTGGGGTTGTATGCGTACCCCGTGTTGATGGCAGCGGATATTCTGATTTACAAGGCAACCCATGTGCCGGTGGGTGAAGATCAGAAGCAGCATCTGGAACTAGCGCGGGATATTGCGGGCGCATTTAACCGCCATTATGGCGTTGATTATTTCCCGCTGCCAGAGCCACAGATTTTGGGTGAAGCCACGCGCGTGATGAGCCTGCGCGATGGCACTAAGAAAATGAGCAAGTCGGATGAGAGCGATTATTCGCGCATTAATCTTTCGGATAACGCCGATACCATTGCGCTTAAAATCAAGAAAGCAAAGACGGATATTTTACCATTTCCTTCAACGCTGGATGAGCTCAAGACGCGCCCAGAAGCGGATAATCTTGTCACGATCTATGCAACGCTGAACAATGAAAGCAAGGGAGCGGTTGTTGTGCGTTTTGCGGGAAAAACCTTTTCGGAATTCAAGACAGCATTGATTGATGTGGCCGTTGCCAATTTAGCGCCAATTACCAAGCGCATGGCGGAGTATCTTGCGGACCCTGCGGAAATTGACCGGATGATTTTAAAATCACTGCATCGCGCACGCGCGGTTACCGAGCCCAATCTGAAAGAGATCAAGAAGATTGTTGGGTTGTGGAGCGCAGAATAAAGCCTATGTGAGCCTATGTAAGGCGCGCTTCGCGCGTGAGGACGTTTAGCTCATGGCCGAAGGCCACCTCACATAGCCTCACATGTCTCTCATTAGCTCAATACAATCACACTCATCTGCACGCCGTTATTGACATCATCCTTAAGCACTGCGCGGCGGTAGCTGAAGAAATGTTTTTCATTGCTGACGGTATCGAGCGCGATTGAGTGGTTATAGACAATCCCGCTTAATGCAAGGCGCTTGGCGATGTAACCGGGCAGGTTAAACAGGAAATGCCGAGCGCGTGTGCTTGGTTTGAAGCATGTTTCATTGCTTGGGCTTTGCGCAAGGAAAGGCGCAGAGAATTCTGGGCCAACTTCGTAGGAGCCTTGTTGAATGCAGGGGCCAATGCAGGTCTGAATGGATTCGCGGTTACCACCCAATTGTTCAATAGCGGCAATGGTTTCTTCAAGCACACCACTTAGAGCACCTTTCCATCCCGCATGGGCGGCGGCGATGATTTTTTTGTGCGGTTCATAGAATAATACCGGCGCGCAATCGGCCGACATTACGGCAAGCGCGATGTTTTTTTGCGTTGTCACAAGCGCATCGGCATCGGGGCGTTTGTTGCGCTCCCAGCTTTGTGTCACTGTGATCACTTTATTGGAATGAATTTGTTTGCAGAATAATAGGTGTGTTGGTTCAAGCGAAAATTCAGCTGCAATGCGGCGATGATTTTCATAGACGTTATCAAGCAGATCGCCCGAGCCCAAACCGCAATTGAGGCTTTCAAAATAACCATCGCTTACCCCGCCTGCACGCGTGAAAAAGCCATAGGCCATACCGTCCGTTTGAAAATCGGGATGAGTGAGATGAGGCAGAGGCAGTTTTTTTACGGGGTTTTTCATGATTCAAATCCAATGGGTGTGGGGATGTTTGCTTGCGTCATACAGAATACTTTAAACATATCGCCCATGCGTTCATGGGCAATCAGACGATGCAGGGCTTCATCAATATGTTTTTGCTGCTCACGATTGGCAAAGCGTTTAAGCATGATCATGCGTTGCAGGATACCGCAATTCATTAAAAAATTGCGCTGCGTTGCAAGTGGAAAGCTTTGCAAGCCGTGTGTTTTAGCAAGGGTGCGGAAAGGGCCAAAATCAACATTGGCAGAAATATCGCCATGGCCCGGGCGTTCAAGAACAAGCGACATGTTTTTGTTATGGATGGATTGTACGCTGTCCATGATCATCGGGCCTTCATAGCCATAATCAATCATCAGCCCTGCACCGCCATGGGCGGCAAGGTGCGTTGCAAACAGATTTACCCAATGATGAATGTCAGGGCTGCGCTCCATAATGGCATCCACCAGCGCATTAGCAAATACGGGGTCAGAAAAATCAGATTGGATATTTGCTGCGATAGGCAAAAGAGTGTAATCCAGCGCGTTATTTTTTATATATACGGCTTGTTCAGCCCAGCCTTGCTTGGTTTTCATGAAACGCTGCAGGGGGAATACATCAAACAATTCGTTGCAGAACATGATGACGGGCGTTGCGTTTAAATCCTGTAGGCCGTCAATCCATGTAACATGATAATCGCTCAGTTTTTCGCGCTGCTTTTGACGCAAGAGGGGGCTTGTTTCAAGCAAGGTCGGTTTTGCAGCAGCAGTAAATTCTGCTGATACTTTAATGGTGCGCAGCACATCGGCCATGAGCGTGCCGCGCCCGGGGCCGCATTCCAATAAGGTGAAATTGGATGGTGAACCGATTTTCATCCATACATCCACGCACCATAGCGCAATCATTTCGCCAAAGAGCTGGCTGATTTCAGGTGCTGTTGCAAAATCCTGCAACGGGTCATGCGTGTTGTAATAGCCATGGGCCTGATCAAACAGAGCGAGCTGCATAAAGCGCGCAAAAGGCATGGGGCCGTTTTTTACGATATCATCGCGGATGATCTGCTCAAGCGAGGTCATTTTACGTTACGGCTTTTCCATACCAGCCAGCCGCCAAAGGCAATCATGGGGATACATAGCAATTGACCCATGGTAGTGCCGCCCGCAAGGAAGCCCAGTTGTATATCTGGTTCGCGGAAAAATTCGCAAAAGGAACGGAATAGCCCATAAAGGATTAGAAACATGCCTGATAAAAAGCCTTCACGTTCCCGCAGGGTTTTACGGCTGGCAAGCACAGCTAAGAGTATAAAGAGTGCGATGCCTTCAAGGCCTGCTTCGTAAAGCTGGCTGGGATGGCGCGGCTCATCACCGCCGCGCGGGAAGATCATCGCCCATGATGCATCACTGGTGCGGCCATAAAGTTCGCCATTGATAAAGTTTGCCAGCCTTCCAAAAAATAATCCGATTGGCGCAACGCAGGCCATGATGTCTGTGAAGGAAAGAAAGCGTAGTTTATGATGACGGCAGAATAAAAAGGAGGAAAGGATCACACCGAGCAAGCCACCATGAAATGACATGCCACCATGCCAGATCATCAAGGCATCGAGCGGATGCTGCAGATAAAAATCGGAATTATAAAACAGCACATAGCCAAGGCGCCCGCCAAGCAGGATGCCAAGAATGACCCAGCTGATAAAATCGGTGAAATGCGCAGGGGTAATGCCTGTAGCTGATGCAGTGATATAGCGGCGCGCAAGATGCTTGGCATATTGCAGACCAAGAACGACGCCTGCAATATAAGCAAGTGCGTACCAGCGGATGGCCACAGGGCCAAGATGCAGGGCAACAGGATCAATGTTGGGAAAGTGAAGCATTTGATTAATCTCACTTGCAAACTTGAGCGATTAAATTGAAATACAGAGCGGTTTAATTCCCCTCCCCTTGCGGGAGGGGTTAGGTGTTTAGTCCCGTCCAGTGATGGAGTAATATATGGCCATCTACGAACGGAGGAACTATGGGACAGATATTACATGCACGCGC
>RGZA01000049.1 GCA_010031785.1 Alphaproteobacteria bacterium | reverse complement strand
ACCCGCCCCCAGCCCCTCCCCCAATGTACAAGAATGGGGGAAGGGGGGTAGCACCGCGCTTATTCATTTCTCTCTTTCTGCTGTTTTCTATCCTGTGCGGCATGCCAACCTATGCGCAGACGCCAGCGGTTGCGCAGAAAGTTGAAGAAGTGTTAAAGCAATCGGATACCAAAGTAACCGATGAACAGATGAATACGGTCATTCAGCTTCTTGAAAACCAGCCCGACCGCGATGCATTTTTAAGCAAGCTCAAGGCCGTTCAGGCTACAACCGCGCAGCAAAAAACCGAATCGCCCATCCCCAGCGTGCAGGCGCTGGATGCCATTACGGGTGCGATGACCGCAGCAAGCGCCAATTTTTCACTAATCGTCAAAGGCTTTGCCGATTTGCCCCATGCATCACGCTGGCTGCAAAAACAATTTGAAACTGAAGAAGCGCGCAGCGCATGGTTTAACTTTTTTGCGCAAGCCGCCATTGCGATCATTGCCGGGTTTCTTGCCAAATACCTTGTGCGTGTACTGCTGCGCCGCCCGCGCCGCATGCTGCTTGATCTAGATATGACCAGCCTGTCAACCAAGATTACCGCGTTTCTTGGCTATCATTTATTATCGCTTCTGCCCGTGATTGCGTTTACGGCAGCATGCCTGTTTACGCTTGGCATGTTTGAACTGCCGCCAAAGGTCAGCAAAGCTACCGTTGCGCTACTCGATGCCTTTATTGTGCAGCATATTATTACATGGTTCCTGCAGATCATCTTTGCAGAACGCGCTTCACGCTTGCGTTTCATTCCGCTGGCTGATGAGAGCGCCGCTTATTTATTCATCTGGTGTACGCGGCTTTCTGCCTTCATCGTTTTTGGCTTTTTCCTTGCGCAAGCTGCACTGTATCTTGATGTGCCGCGTGGCTCTGTCCATGCCTTTTCGTCCTTTATGGGCTTGATGATTACCTTGATGGTGGTGATTATTATCCTGCAGAACCGTGGGCAAGTCTCCCGCTGGCTACGCGGTAAAACCGATGAAGAGAAGAAACATACCTTTGTGCAATCCACCCGCGCGCGCGTCGCTGATGTCTGGCATGTGCTGGCGATTGTCTATCTGATCATCGGTTATGTGATTGCTTCGCTGGATATCGAGCAGGGCTTTACAACGCTGATCAAGGCAACGCTGGTCACCGTTGTGACCTTTGTCATTTTCCGCTTTATCCTTTCCAGCATTGATCATTTAGTCGATCATGGCTTTGCCTTGCCCGATGAACTAAAGCGGCAATTCCCGTTCCTTGAGCAACGCACCAATTCATATCTGCCAATTCTTGAGCGCGTGGTGAAAACCCTTGCCTGGATTATCGGCGCGCTGATCATCCTCAGCGCATGGGGCATTGATACGCCTGCATGGTTTGCAACGCCGATTGGTAAAAAAGTTTTATCGGCATCCATTTCAATTGCCATTACCTTGTTCTTTATCATTGTAGCATGGGAATTTGTCAGCAATTGATATTACGCCGCTTCTGGCCGGTGCCGGTATCATCGGTTTGGCTGTGGGTTTTGGCGCACAAACGCTGGTAAAGGATTTCATCACCGGCCTTTTCATTCTGCTTGAAGACACGCTTTCAGTTGGTGATGTCGTGACTGTTGGCACGCACACTGGTGCTGTTGAAGCTTTTACCATCCGTACGCTGCGCCTGCGCGATGGGGAAGGGCGCGTACATTCCATTCCCTTCAGTGAAGTGACCAGCATCATCAACCTCACCAAGAATTTTGCCTATGTGCTGATCGAGGTTGGCGTTTCCTATGATGCAGATCTACAAAAAGTTATGGAGATCATGAAGCAGATCGGTGATGAGCTGCGCAAGGAACCTGCCTTCAGCCATTATATTTATGAAAATGCCGAAGTATTTGGTATTGAACGCTTTGATGCATCATCCATCGCCATGCGTGCACGCATTAAAACCAACGGCCACAAGCAATGGGACATCAAGCGCGAATACCTCATCCGCCTAAAACGTGCCTTTGACAAGGAAGGCATTGAAATTCCATTCCCGATCACCACCAGTATCCACCGTGCACACAGCCCTGCTGATGCGCCGTTGGTCGAGGCGGAGTTAAAGGGCTAACGGTCTGCGGGGATAAACGCTTCCCACCCATGCGCGGTGAGCCGCTGCAGTGCAGGAAAGCGCGCTTTATAGGCCATTTTCTGGCATTGCTTAATCCAGTAACCAAGATAGACAAATGCTAGCGCCTGCCCTCCCGTATATTCCACAAGGCGTAAAATCAGCTCCGTGCCCAGGCTGCGCTTTTCCTGTGCTGGATCAAAAAAGCTGTAAACCGCTGATGTTCCATCACCCAGCGTATCCATCAACATTGCCGCAATAATGTTTCCCGATGCATCGCGCAGACAGAGCAGCGCTGCATTATCCGATCCTTCATTCATCATCGCCATAAAATCTGAAAGCGCCATCTGCGCCATATCACTTTCATGGTGTCGTGCGCGTTGATAGGCATTGAACAAATTAAATAACGGCGCCGCATCGCGCGTGGAAATCACAACGCTCATAAGATCGCTGTTCTTCACATGAATGCGTTTTAAATTGCGCGTGAGATTAAAATCCGCAACGCAAATACGCACTGGCACGCATGCGGAGCAACTGGGGCATGCCGGGCGGTACATAATTGTTTGACTGCGGCGAAAGCCAAGGGGCGTGAGCTGGCTGCTAAGCAGAAAATCAGACTGATTATCGGCAAGCAACCGCGTAAAAATTTTCTGCTCCACCTGTCCCTCAAGGTAAGGGCACGGGCTTGGCCGCGTCAGGTAAAAGGGCAGTTCTTTCAGCTCATCGCTAATAAAAGACATGGTAGGGTGTGTTCTCCAATATAATGTGGAGCATTGTTTGAATATAAAGACGATATGCTAGGAAGCAAACGCAGCGGTAGCATACCTACCGCAAGTGAAGCTGACAACGCAGAGCGTCTTTATATTCAAACCCTTCGGGCGCGACAGAAAATCTCCCCGACGTCTTCAGAAAGCTTGGCCGTAGTACCACTACGACCTTCGCTTTCTTCATAGTCGGTTGCGCTTTTCTGTTACGCGCAATGCCCACACTATATTGGAGAACACACCCTAATTATATGCATAAAATTTGAAGCAATTGTAAACCAAGATTCAGTCTTGGTTAAAAAATGCTGCGTATAGTTATCTTATTCAAAGGGAGATATTAATGGGAAGTTTTATGAAGAATGCCGCTGCAATCACTGAATATGGCGCAAGCAATTTGCCAATCAATTCAAGTGCGCTTTTTACCATTCAGGTTAACAAGTTTGGTTCACCACGCGTTAGTGCTGCCGCAATCCTTGCGCAGGAATTAAAATCCAAGCAACCTGCCGTTGCTTAATGCGCAGGTAGCGGTGCTGCTTCAGGTGCAGGCGGCGTAATGGGCTGTGTAAAATCAGCCGCAGGGTTAATCGGCGTTGCAGGTTCCGCATCCGTTTTCGGCGCTTCCGCTTTTGCCTCATTCCCATAACGTCTTAGCAGCACAATGCTGATACGTCTGTTTTGCGGATTTTTTGTATCGTCCTTCATGAGCGGGTCACGGTCGGCCTTGCCAACAATCCCCGCCACGCGATCTTCGGTAATGCCGCCCTGCATCAATGCCAATAAGCTTGTATAAGCCCGGCCCGATGAAAGCTCCCAATTATTGCTGCGCGATAATCCACGGTACGGCGTGCTGTCGGTATTACCTGAAATCGTAATCTTATTACTAAGCCGCGCAATGACTTTGCCTACCATCATTACAAGCTCACGGCTGCGGCCAACCAGATTGGCATTTCCTGAATTGAATAAGGAATAGCCGTTCTTATCAACGATCTGAATGCGCAGGCCTTCAGGCGTGCTATCAATCAGCAGATTATCCTCAAGTGATGCCATTTCAGGAGATTGTTTAATCGCCTCACGCAAGGCTTCCTCGGCTTTTTTAAAACTTTGTTCTTCGCGCTGCTTGGCTTCGTTCAAGGCTTTTTCATCCAGCTTGTCTGGTGGAATTTCTGCTTTTTGCAACGGTGACACGGCAACCGCAGCTTTGTTTTCCTTGCTCGGATCGCCACCTTGCGTTGCGGATTCTTCCTCACTCGGTTCTGGTTCTGTGTTGCTGATGCCAGGGGGTGAGCTATCGCTAATCTTCGCGCCCGGTGACGTTACACTTTGTCCGCCAAACACACCGCCTGCACCGGATTCGGATTTTGAAATACTGGCCGGTGCAAAATAATCGGCAATGCCTTTGCGTTCCACATCGGTTGTAACGTTGAGCAGCCATAACAGCAAAAAGAACGCCATCATCGCCGTCACAAAGTCGGCATAGGCAACTTTCCACGCACCACCATGATGGCCATGGCCACCTTTCTTGATGCGTTTGATAATGATTGTTGTGCCGCTATTTTTATCAGCCATGACCGTTTTTTATCCTGGGGCTGGCAACTGAGATGTCGCTTCTTCCATTTCCAGAAAGGTCGGGCGTAAATCATTGGGGATGGATTTGCGCGCATATTCAATCGAGATCGATGGTGCATAGCCGCTTAAATGCGCAAGCAAACCAACCTTGATCACCTGATAATATTTACCGTTTCGTGCACTTATTCCATTCAATGCGCTTGCAAGTGGCGCAAGATATCCATAGGAAACCCACACACCAAAGAATGTTCCAACAAGCGCACCACCAATCATGTGACCCAATACTTCGGGCGGCTCGGTAATCGAGCCCATGGTTTTAATAACCCCAAGCACGGCGGCAACAATCCCAAGTGCAGGCATACCATCGGCCATACCTTGAATAGCGGCAGATACATCATGTTCTTCCTGATGATGCACTTCGATATCCTGATCCATCAATGTTTCAAGTTCATAAGGCTTATCCGCGCCAAGCGTCACAAGGCGTAAATAGTCAGAGAAAAATTCAACCGCATGATGATCTTCAAGAAAACTGGGGAAGGGCTGAAACAGCGTGCTTTCTTCGGGCTTTTCAATATGTGCTTCAAGCGCAAGCATGCCTTTGGTTTTTGCAAGCTTGAAGGTTTGATAAAGCACCGAGAGCAAATCCACATAGCTTTGCTTAGTGTGCTTTGGCTTTTTAAAAGCTGTTGGCAATAATTGACCGACACGCTTGAGCGTGGCGGGGGTGTTGGATGTAATAAACGCGCCAATTCCCGATCCCAGAATGATAATGAATTCGAACGGCATCCACAGCACAGCAAGGTTGCCATGATCGAAGGCATAGCCTCCCATTGTACAGCCGATAACTACCAAAATGCCGATAATTGCGTTCATGGGTGATTTTCAATCAGGAATAAAACGTGTGAAGCGGACTCTTAAATGACGAAGGTGCTAGCTCTATTTGATAATTTGCATCATTTAGTATTAAAGAGAATTTAACGAAGTTGAACAAACTATGATAGTTCTGTAGACTGGAATACGTTACGAACCGGGAAGGAAAAAAGCATGGCAATAATGGATTGGGGCGCATGGAGTGTGATCGCCGGATTATCATTTTTATCCATTGGCGGATTATTGATCTGGGCTTATGGCGATTCGATGAATCCCAAAAAAATGGGAACGCCTTTTGATGGCAATGTTAACGCGCCACGTCCGGATTTTGTCGGCGTGGTCATCTATGGCGTTGTGCTGATGATTATTGGCCTTGGTTGCCTTGTGCAGGGCACGCTGTTTTTATTGCACTAGCCGATTTAAGTGGGCGTAGCTGTGGGGCGCCATATCGATACTTCCTTGAACGCTCTGGGAAGATCAGCATCTCTACCATCGCAACCATCAACGACGGTTGTTAATTGCGTTACTTGTCTGCTAGCATTTCTAGCAACAATAATCGTACCATACATATCAGTCGCTACATGTGCCTCGCCAGACTTTATGCTACGCGTTGCTATATAGGTGAAGCGATGCGTTCCATCCGGTGCTACCCCTTTATATTCAATTTTTGTATAATGCTCATGCGCTGAGCCCGGGCCACCACCTGTATAGGAACCGGCCGTTTCTGTTGCAGTAATTTGCCATTGCAACATACGAGGGACTTCATTGCCTGGGTTGCTTTTCGCGCGGTCAATATCGGGGGGCGAAACTTCACTACGTGAACCTTTCAAATTGGTTTCTGAACGTAAGCCGGGTTCTTCCTGTGGATTGCGGCATTCCATTGCACGTCCAGTACGTCCCCATAAACCGCTAATATCTGGCGCGGGATTATCTGTGGTTGCTGGTGTACATTCATTGGCGGCAGCTGCAATTGCAGCACACCATAGATTTAGGGTGGGCGTTGCGTCCGAAACGTCATAAATGCGCGGCATAGTATTTAAATCCAAATATATAAAATGTAATCGAATAACACGTAATCTATTCTATCACAACAGATTGCGTCAACGTAATTAATGCTTTCACAGCGTCAGCAAAGTAGAACTAACCAATCTTGCTATAAAGAATTGGCATCACGCCGTAATAAATCGCAGCAAGACTGCTGATCATCAACGCAAGATACGTGGTCTGCGTACCAATCAGGCGCAGTATATTGGCTGCACCATCTTTGCCTGCGCCATACGCATGCAATACCCGCGCAACAAGTAAGAGCATGCCAAGCGCATGCAAAACCGTTCCAGGTGCGCCATGGACTTCAATCAAGAACATAAGAAACAGGCAGATCGGCACAAACTCCACAAAGCTGTGCTGGGCGCGTTCGGCGCGTTTCCATAAATCATCATTGCGTGCAGCGCTGTTGATGACGATGTGAATATATTCACGGAAAATATTGAGCGAGAGCACAAGCAGCAGCAAACCAAAAATGCCTGCATATAAAATCGTAACCGACGGGGTGTATTGCATGTGACACTCTCTGAAAGTTTATTAGGCACACCTCATTCCGTAAAAACGCTTTAGCGTTTTATCCGGGATGACGTCAATTTTTAGGCTAAGCTGTTTTCTTATGAATATCTATCGCTTTTTGTAATTCCTTTATTCCGGCAACGGCACCACCTTCGTGATTCCACACCTGGCCAATGACCGCAACGAACTCAACACCAATCTGCACCAGAGGCGCACAGTTTCCAGCCGTGATTCCGCCAATCGCAACGCAGGGCGTTTTAACCGCTATCACCCAATCTTCGAACACGCTTAGGGGAACGGGCGGGGCTTCTTCCTTGGTAGTGCTTGGAAAGGCTGCGCCAAACGCCACATAATCCGCGCCTTCTTCAGCAACATCCATCGCGGTGTCTTTACTGGCATAGCAGCTTACACCGATAATTTTATCCTTGCCCAAAATGCTGCGCGCCATGGGGTAGGTCATATCGTTCTTGCCCAGATGCACACCATCAGCATTAAAGCGTTTGGCAAGATCCGTGCGGTCATTGATGATAAACGCAATATCGCGCGACCAACAAATCGGCATCAGCGTTTCAATCGCCGCTTCCCATTCATCCGTAGTTTTATCTTTTAAACGCAACTGCACACAGGCAACATCTGCAGCATCAAGCACTGCCGGAAGCTGCTGCGCCATACGGGGCAGATCAAATTCCGGCGGAGTGATGAGGTATATGCGGGTCATGAAATGAATTTTACAAAATCAGAAGGGCTGAGGATAGGAATTTTACGAAAGGGATGCAGAATATGTAAATCCGCATCGCCTGTTATAATATGGCTGACTTCACCATTTACTGCAATTTCAAGGATCATATTATCGTTTGGATCTCTACATATCTCAATTGGAATGGGCGCTGTGATAAAGTTAAGGAATGGCACGATTTTATCAAAGGCCGCCATACGATCGTCCAGTTTAAAATAACGATCAAATTTTTTGCGCTGCAAGGTCGATGCAATTTCAAGATACAGACGATCGTCCGCCAAAGCTTCGAGCCTGCCATCAAGAACAGCATCCACGATCTGAGCGGGGATAGTGCCATCGAATAATAGCCCGCTTATCCAGACATTCGTATCAATAACGACCTTGAAAGTCATACATCATCGGTTTCATCAGCAAGTAAGGCTTCAAGTTTTTCCTGATCTAATCCCTTTGCGGCAGCTTCGGCTGTCATGCGCTTGCGCAGCTCTAGAAAATCATGCTGCATGGCTTTACGCATGCGGGCGTAATGCTCTGAAGAAACAACGACTGCGACATCCTTGCCTTGCTTTTGAATAATGACAGGTTCTTTTTGCGCGAGCTCAACAGCCTTTGAAAAACTGTTTCGTGCATCTGTTGATGATAGATACTGCATGATCCCCCTCAGGCTCTGTTGCTATAAACAGCATAACACAAAAACAGGAAATGTACAAAATGTACATTTCCTGTAAGATCATTAAATATCAATAAGTTAAGCCTTGCCTTGATAAATCTTGACCAATTCATCAAGCATCTTGAGTGCATCTTCGCGTGGGCGTTGGAACGAATTGCGTCCGATGATCGAACCGTTGCCGCCGCCATCGCGAATAGCGCGTGCATCATCAAACACGCTGCTTTCGCCCTTGGTTGCGCCACCGCTGAACACCACAATACGGCGACCGTTAAAGCAGCATTGCATAATGTGCTTCACGCGGTCTGCCTGTGTTGCTCGCGGAATTGACTTTGCTTCATAAACCTTCTTGGCTTCTGCTTGCTCAAGGAAATCGGTTGGCAATTTGACCTTGATAATATGTGCACCCAAAAGCGTCGCCATATGCGCAGCATAAGTGATTACATCAAATGCGGTTTCGCCATCTTTGGAAATATTTCCACCGCGTGCATAGGACCACAGCACCACAGCAAGCCCATGGCATTTCGCTTCACGTGAAAGTTCACGGAATTCTTCATACTGGTCATACATCACGTCTGAGCCAGGATAAATTGTAAAGCCAATCGCAGAGCAACCAAGGCGCAACGCATCTTTCACGCTTGCAGTAACTGCCTGATCGGGATTTTCTTTTTGGCGTGACAGGCTATTGGCACTGTTCATTTTCAAAATGGTTGGAATGCTGCCAGCAAAGGTGCTTGCGCCAGCTTCAAGCATACCCAAAGGTGCAGCGTAAGCATTCAGGCCAGCATCAATCGCGAGTTGATAATGATAGTGCGGATCATACGCTTCTGGGTTTGGCGCAAAGCTGCGTGCTGGGCCATGTTCAAAACCCTGATCAACCGGAAGAATGATCATCTTGCCTGAACCGCCAAGACGGCCAGCCATCAACATGCGTGCAAGATTAGCTTTGGTGCCGGGGCAATCGCTTTCGTAATTATCAAGAATTTCGCGAACTTTACGGGTGAGTTTCATGGGGTAACCTTGGAAAAAGTGAGTCTGAAGGCTGTTTTTTAGCTATATTCGGGTTTTTTTGCTACTTTTTTAGTAGAAATAATGTTATCTTCCTGGGAAGAAATGTTTCTTTATAGGAAGAAAGCAAGGTGCATTATGGCGCTAAATATCAAAGATCCAGAGGCAGACAGGCTGGCGCGGGAAGTCGCAAAACAAAATGGTGAGACAATTACTCAGGCTGTCGTAACTGCTCTAAAGGAACGTAAGAAACGTAAGCAGCCAGATAAAAGTGAAGAAAATGTTGAAGAGTATGTTGAGCGCATCATGAAAATTGTCAATGCGTTCTCTGAACTTCCTGTGTATGACAATCGCACGCCAGATGAAATTATTGGTTATAATGAGCATGGACATTTTGATTAAATGATTATCGATACATCTGCACTTATTGCCATCATTCTGAACGAGCCTGAAGCAAGGGCGATTGTTCGTGCAATCAAGCTTGCACCGGTCCGGTTGATATGCTCGGTAACACTATTTGAAGTCTATACGGTTATTCTTTCGCGTTCAAAAGAGCCTGGCGTTGCTTTTTTAGAAAGACTCATTGCCGAATTAAAAATTGAAACGGAAAATTTTACAGAAAAAACACGTATTGAAGCACAGCGTGGATTTTATTTTTATGGCAAAGGTCGCCATGAAGCAAAATTGAATTTTGGCGATTGCATGGTCTATGCGCTTGCTAAGGAATTAGACGAACCTCTCTTGTGCAAAGGCGATGATTTCACAAAAACCGACATCACACTGGTTAGTTATTAGTGCCATTAAAAGTTCCGTGTAACCAATTGATATATCACATAAAAAGAGACATTTCTTTGCTTGCATTCTTTGCCGGCGCGCCTAGACTGCGGGAATTAGAATCATATCCGTGACTTTAGGAAAAAAACCGTGAGTAATCAAAACACGTTACCCCCAGCCTTGCCTCCATCAAACGGCAATACACAGCCCATCTCCATTGAAGATGAAATGAAGAAATCCTACCTCGATTACGCAATGAGCGTGATCGTAAGCCGCGCGCTGCCCGATGTGCGCGATGGATTAAAGCCGGTGCACCGCAGAATTTTATACGCCATGAAAGATGGCGGCTATGACAGCTCCAAACCTTATAAAAAATCCGCCCGCATCGTCGGTGACGTGATGGGTAAATATCACCCTCATGGTGATAGCGCGATTTATGATGCAATGGTTCGTATGGCGCAGGATTTTTCCATGCGCCTGCCCCTCATTGATGGCCAAGGTAACTTTGGCTCGATGGATGGCGATCCGCCAGCCGCAATGCGTTATACCGAAGCAAGACTTGGTAAAACGGCAGAAACTCTGTTGGAGGACATAGATAAAGAAACTGTCCTTTTTCAGCCGAATTACGATGAATCCGTGTTCGAGCCAACGGTGCTTCCAGCACGCTTTCCAAACCTTCTAATCAATGGTGCGGGCGGTATTGCGGTGGGTATGGCTACCAACATCCCAACGCACAATCTTGGCGAAGTAATTGATGCATGCTGCATCCTGATTGATAATCCTGAAGCGACAATCGAAGATTTGATGGAAGTCATGCCAGCGCCCGATTTCCCAACGGGCGGTATTATTCTTGGCCGCAACGGCATCCGCAGCGCATTTAATACGGGCCGTGGTTCCGTCATCATCCGCGCGAAAACGCAAATTGAAGAAGTACGCAAAGATAAACTTGCGATTATCGTTAATGAAATTCCCTATCAGGTGAACAAGCTTCGTCTGATTGAAATGATCGCATCGCAAGTAAACGATAAAGTCATCGAAGGCGTTTCCGATCTGCGCGATGAATCCGATCGCGATGGCGTACGTATCGTGATTGAGCTTAAGCGCGATGCAATGCCTGAAATCGTTCTTAACCAGCTTTATAAGCACACTGCGCTGCAAACATCCTTTGGCGTAAACATGCTTGCGTTGCGTGATGGTCGCCCGGAACTGCTCAATATCAAGCAGGTGATGGAAGCGTTCCTGGCGTTCCGTGAACAAACCATCAATAAGCGCACCGAATATGAACTCTCACAAGCGCGTGACCGCGCGCACATTTTGGTTGGCCTTGCCATTGCTGTTGCCAATATCGATGAAGTGATCAAGATCATCCGCAGTTCATCCGATCCAGCCATTGCGCGCGCCGAATTGCTTGCGCGTGAATGGGGCGCAGATGCAATTGCACCGTTGCTTGCACTTGTGGAAGGTAATGAAGATACCAGCATCAAAACCTACCGCCTTACCGAAATTCAGGCCAAGGCGATCCTTGATCTGCGCTTGCATCGCCTTACGGGCCTAGAACGTGACAAGATTTCCAATGATCTGAAGGAAATCGCTGCACGTATCGCTGACTATATCGATATTCTGAGCAACCGCGCACGCGTACTCACCATCATGCGCGATGAAATGCTGGCAATTAAGCTGCAATTCAATACGCCACGCCGCACGACGATCGAAGATCTGGAATTTGAAAGCGATATCGAAGATCTGATCCAGCGCGAAGATATGGTCGTCACCGTGTCGCAATCGGGCTATGTCAAACGTGTGCCGCTTTCCACCTATCGCGCGCAAAAGCGCGGGGGTAAAGGCCGCACGGGCATGACCACCAAGGATGAAGATTTTGTAGTCGATATCTTTATCGCTAACACCCACACGCCGATGCTGTTCTTCTCTTCACGCGGCATGGTCTATCAGATGAAGGTTTACAAGCTGCCGCTTGGCAATCCTGCTGCGCGCGGCAAGGCGCTTGTCAATTTGCTGCCATTGCAGCAAGGCGAAACTATCACCGCCGTCATGCGTATGCCCGAAGATGAAGCAACATGGGATAATCTTTATGCCATGTTTGCGACATCCGCTGGCACCGTGCGCCGTAACAAGCTGTCGGACTTCACTAGCATCCGCCAATCGGGCCTCATCGCAATGAAGCTGGAGGAGGGCGAACAGCTCATCTCCGTTCATACCTGCGATGAAAATGATGATGTGTTGCTCGCATCGCGTCTTGGCAAAGCAATCCGCTTCCCGGTCACCGATATCCGCGTGTTTGCGGGTCGTAATTCGATGGGTGTGCGCGGTATCAAGCTCACCGAAAAAGACGAACTGATCTCCATGTCGATCATCAAGCACACCGAAGCAAGTGCCGAAGAACGCATTGCCTATTTACGCGCTGCCGCAGCCTTGCGCCGCGCAGAAAGCGGCGTTGAAGAAACAGCCTCAGAAGATCTTGGGGCCGATGAAGAAGGTAATGTTGCGAATATTACCTTGTCGCCAGAGCGCATGAAGGAACTCGCAGCTGCCGAACAATTCATCCTCACCGTATCCACCAGTGGTTTTGGTAAACGCACCTCGTCTTACGAATACCGCATCTCCGGTCGCGGTGGTTCGGGTATCTGGGTGATGACTATGGGCACAAAAAACAATGCGATTGTGGCTTCAATGCCGGTCGATGTACTGCATGATCTCATGCTCGTCACCAATGGTGGTCAGATCATCCGCATGCCGGTCAAAGACATCCGCGTTGCTGGCCGCGCTACACAGGGCGTAACCCTGTTCCGCGTTGCCGAAGGCGAAAAAGTGGTATCCTCAGCCCTCATTCAGGAAGAAGCCGATAATGCCTCTGAGGTTGCAGAGCAAACAGAATAAAGCAGGCTAAACTTATTCCCCTCCCTTTG
>RGZA01000048.1 GCA_010031785.1 Alphaproteobacteria bacterium | reverse complement strand
AAAAGATCATGAACAGGTTCTTAGATGTTGTTCAACCGTTGAAAATGTTTCTGTAAAGAACGCATGATTTTTCTCATAGATTCCGATAACGGTTCCAAGCCATTGCGAAATATCATTATAACATATAAAATGATAGAGCGCTCTTGGCGTTGGTTTTTCTGGATCGAATTTCCGGTGGTCGTCCGTTACATCTTTTGCAGCTTTGCCAAATCCCTTACCAAACATCCCATTCATTGCTTCTCTAACACCAGCCCAAGGATCTACTTGAGAAGTATTTCCTGTGCCACCAAATGCAGCATGGCCATAACGGTCATAGGCAGCACGTTTTTGATCATCGCTTAAAACATCATAGGCTTCGCCGACTTCCTGAAATTTACCTTCAGCGGTTTTATCGCTCGGATTTTTATCAGGGTGATATTTTACAGCCAGCTTTCGATAGGCTTTTTTAAGATCCTCTGCTGAGACACCTCTCGCAACGCCCAGCACTTCATAATAATCGCATTTATCGGCCATGGTCTCTTGCCTTAAAAAGTTAAAAAATACCTGCTACTAAAACAGCCTATCATAAGAAAATGCTTTCACTTTTGGTTAATAGTAAAAAACTGCCTCGCCTGCCCTGATTATTCGCTCTATATAGGTAGTTATGTCCACCGTTCCCCCTGCCTATTAGAAAGAATGCTACAGCCGCATAAAACGCGCCATAAATAAACAGTTTGCTTGTTTTAATTATTGTCGTTACAATAATTAAATGGTTATCAGCTATGATCCAGCAAAGAATGCACAAAATATACGAAAGCATGGCCTTGCCTTCGATGCATGCTATGCGTTCAATTGGGAGACAGCGATTACCATTATTGATGTGCGCAAAGATTATGGCGAAACGCGTTATATCGCTACGGGCTATTACACCAAGCGGCTACATGTTGTATGTTATGTAGAAACCCGCGATGGCATCCGTGTTATTAGTTTTCGTAAAGCCAATGCAAGAGAAAGGGTACGCTATGAAGAAAAGATTGACCAATAAGCGCGGCGATGTGCGCGAACTCACATCTGCAGATTTCAAAAAGGCGGTTCCTTTTACGGAGATTCCCCGTTCGCTGCAGCGAAAATTATCTGCTATTCAAAAAGTGGGGCGACCAAAATCAGCTAATCCCAAAAAACAAATCACCTTTCGGTTTGATGCAGCACTCATCGATCATTTGCGACAAATCGATGGTTACAATAAAAGGGTTGAATCCATGTTACTTAAAGCCATGTCACAAGAACGGCTTTAGGAAGACATGTCCACCTTCACCCCCGCCTTTCTCGATGAATTACGCAATCGCCTGACCTTGTCAGAAGTGATCGGGCGGCGCGTGAAAGTGACGCGTGCGGGGCGTGAGTTCAAGGCATGCTGCCCATTTCATAAAGAAAAATCGCCAAGCTTTACCATCAATGATGCCAAGGGATTTTTTCACTGCTTTGGTTGTGGTGCACATGGCGATGTGATCGGCTTTACCATGCGGCAGGAAAACCGTTCATTTCCGGAAGCAGTGGATATCCTTGCGGCAATGGCAGGCATGCAGGTGCCAAAATCATCCCCTGAAGAAGCCAAGCGCTATGAGGAAGAAAAAAATCTTTATACGCTGATCGAAGATGCCGCCAAATGGTTTGAAGAACAATTGCGTATTCCATCAGGGCGCATTGCGCTCGATTACGCTAAGCGCAGAAATTTATCGGAAGAAACAATCAGCCGTTTTCGCCTTGGCTTTGCTCCCAATGATGCGCAGGCGCTGATTAAATACAATTTATAGCTTTTTCCGCGGCCGTTTGATTTTTCCCGTCGGTGATCGCCGTGGCCGCGTGGTTGCGTTTGGTGCGCGTTTACTTGAAGGCGAAGGCCCCAAATATATCAACAGCGCCGATCATGGCTTATTTCATAAGGGACAATTACTTTACGGATTTAGTCGCGCGCGCGCAGCCGCTGCCGATGGCAAACCACTGATCATCACCGAAGGCTATATGGACGTGATCCGTTTGGTCGAAGCAGGATTTATGGGCGCGGTTGCACCACTTGGCACGGCGTTGACGGAAGAACAAATTCAGTTGCTGTGGAAAATTATTCCCAAGCCACCTGTGCGCCCCGATCTTCTCAACCATATTCCGATTTTATGTTTTGATGGCGATAATGCCGGAAGCAAAGCGGCAGAGCGCGCGCTTGAACGTATCTTGCCGCACCTTGCGCCCGATCAATCAGTGCGCTTTGCAGCAATGCCTACGGGCGAAGACCCCGATACGCTGATTTTGAATAAGGGTCCAACGGCAATGCAGGCCGTTTTGGATGCTGCACAACCGTTGATCGATTTCCTGTGGCAGCGTACAGCGGGTGAGCGCCCCCTGAACACTCCTGAGGATCGTGCGGGCTTCCGCCGCGCGCTCGAGACACGCGTTGCGCTGATACAGGATCGCAGCCTGCAGCAGGATTACAAGAATATGATCCAGGAACGCTTGCAGCAGAGCTTTGCGAGCGCACCCCGCGACTTCGCGCGTAACGACAACCGTGCGCCTTATCAAAAACGTGATAATTCAAAATCTTATCAACGTTCCTTCATGCCGGTTCTTAAAGCCCGCCCACTGCCTAATAATCTACAGGAACGGATTGTGTTGGCCCTGCTTATCAACCACCCTGCCCTTTTTACGGAGATGGAAGGGGCGCTCGATAATCTTCCGATCACCGATGCAACGCTGGAGCCCATCAGACAGGCTGTTTTTGACTTTATGAGCGATCCGGACGGCGAGCATGAAAACCCCGTTGCTTTACGGGATTTTTTGGAAAAAGCCGGGCTTGGGGCAGCACTTTCGAAGGTTTTGAGCCAAGATTTGTACGTTCATGCGGGGTTTGCGCGCCCTGACCGGCCCCTTAGCACCGCTTTGGCCGGCTGGCACGACATCTGGAACCGTCATTTACGGGTTTTACTGCAAGATGACCTCAAAAATGCCAGCCTTGAGCTCAAAAACACGGGCGATTCGGCTGTTTTGGAGCGTATCCAGCAACTTCAGGCGATGCTGATTGATATGGATGAAAAGGCAGAAGCCGAAGTGATGGAAAATTAGTAGCTCCACTATATATATGCTTGTGTGACTGGACTTGTGCCACTAAACATTATCCGTAAGTTCATATAGGGAAAGGGATTTTGCCATCCAGCTCGGTCACCCGGCATACCGGGATTAAGTCGCGATAGCTTTTGGAATGCAGCATAAATCCCCCGCTCTCTAAATTATCCACATGAAGGTGTGTTCGTATACACGCGCTTGCTGTTTGCTTTCGCGCGCACGTGTTTGTTGTTTTTATTCTCGAAAACGTTATTTAGGAAAAACCATGCCCCATAAAAAGAATTCCCAAAAACCTGCACCAAAGAAGCCCGCACAAAAATCTGCCGCTAAATCTTCTGCAAAAGTTTCTGCAAAGCTCGCCGCGAAAAAAACGCCGCCTAAGGCCGCCGCCAAAAAAGACGATAAAAAGAAAATCGTAAAAATCACTCCGCAAAAAATTGCGCAAAAGCCGGTTGCAAAAAAACCAGATCTGAAAATCGTGCCTAAAGGCAAGGTAGACGATAAGAAGAAGGTTGAGCAAAAAATTCTTCCCAAGAATTTCAAGCGCGTGGATATGAGCAAAGGCAAACCAGCCGAAGCCGGTGCTGCCGAAGCTCCCGTGCTGGATGATGTATCAGCCGATGCGCTGAAAAAGCTGATCCGCAAGGGTAAATCACGCGGCTACGTTACCATTGATGAAATCAACAAGGTGCTGCCACCCGATCAGGTTTCTTCCGAACAAATCGAAGATACGCTCGCGCTGTTTTCCGAAGCCGGCATCAACGTTATTGAAAGCGAAGATGAAGAAGGCGAAGACGCACCCGAAGAAAAAGAAGCCAAGGATGATGATGAACAGGCTTCGGGTAACATCAACGAAGAATCCGTAAGCCGCACCGATGATCCGGTGCGCATGTATTTGCGTGAAATGGGTTCGGTTGAACTGCTGTCACGCGAAGGTGAAATTGCGCTCGCCAAGCGGATTGAAGCTGGCCGTGAAATGATGATCAGCGGGATTTGTGAATCCCCGCTCACCATTCAGGCTATTCTTGCCTGGCATGAAGCATTGTCGGAAGGCAAAATGCTGCTGCGCGAAATTATTGATCTTGAAGCAACCCATGCGGATGAAACCGGTGCACCGGAATTGCCTGCCATGGCACCCACCGGCGGTGAAGGTGGCCTTGCCCTTGTTCAGAATGACAAGGATGACGAGCCCAAGAAGGAAGGCGAAGAAGGCGTTGAAGGCGTTGGCGAAGATCTGAGCAGCGAATTCGATGATGAGGAAAACAGCCTTTCCCTCTCGATGCTTGAAGAAAAACTCAAACCTGGCGTGATGGATACGTTTGCGCGTATTGCGGTTACCTATGCCAAGCTGTTCAAGCTTGTTGCGCAGCGTCATCAGGCATTTTTGAAGGGCGAAAATCTTTCCAAGCAGTCTGATCGCAAATTTGATGAGCTTAAGGTTGAGCTGGTTGATCTGGTTCGTACCATTCGTTTTAACAACCATCGTCTTGAACAACTGGTTCAGCAGCTTTATACGCTCAACCGTCGCTTGATTGGTCTTGAAGGACGCTTGCTGCGCATGGCCACCGATTGCGGCGTGAACCGTGATGAGTTCCTTGCACGTTATTATGGACACGAGTTGAACCAGAACTGGCTTGGCGCTGTCATTGGTCCCAATGTAAAAACCGGCAAGGAAGGCCCATCGGCATCGATCGTAAAGGGCTGGACCCGCTTTGTTGAACGCCATAACGAAGAAGTTGACCGTATGCGCGCGGAAATCACCGCGATTTGTAACGAGGCGGGTTTGCCCCTGCCCGACTTCCGCCGCATCGTTGCCACTGTGCAGCGCGGCGAAAAGGAATCAGCGCGCGCCAAGAAAGAAATGGTCGAAGCCAATCTTCGTCTCGTTATCTCGATTGCCAAGAAATATACCAATCGCGGCCTGCAATTCCTTGATCTTATTCAGGAAGGCAATATCGGCCTGATGAAGGCGGTTGATAAGTTTGAATATCGCCGTGGTTATAAATTCTCGACCTATGCAACATGGTGGATCAGGCAGGCCATTACCCGCTCGATCGCGGATCAAGCCCGCACCATCCGTATTCCTGTGCATATGATTGAAACCATCAACAAGCTGGTTCGCACCAGCCGCCAGATGCTGCACGAGATTGGCCGTGAGCCAACCCCGGAAGAACTGGCTGAGAAATTAATGATGCCGCTCGAAAAAGTGCGCAAAGTGTTAAAAATCGCTAAAGAGCCGATCAGCCTTGAAACCCCGATTGGTGATGAGGAAGATTCGCACCTTGGCGACTTCATTGAGGATAAAAATGCGATCCAGCCGCTTGATAATGCGATTCTGGGCAATTTGCGCGAAACAACAACCCGCGTGCTTTCGACACTGACCCCCCGTGAAGAGCGCGTTTTGCGTATGCGTTTTGGAATCGGCATGAATACCGACCATACGCTCGAAGAAGTGGGCACCCAGTTCAGCGTAACCCGCGAACGTATCCGCCAGATTGAAGCAAAGGCTTTGCGTAAGCTGAAGCATCCATCACGAAGCCGTAAGCTGCGCAGCTTTTTGGATGACCGGTAAGCGCAACGGTTTGCAGGAATCAAGCTGCATATCGCTGAGCGCAGCTTTAAGCGCATGCACTCCTTGCGCAAATGCATCGGGATCTCTGGAAAGGGCGATGCGGATATAGTTATCGCCCTCTTCCGGTGTATCGCCCCAGTAAAGCTGGTTTCCGCTCCATACTTTTATTCCATATGCCAAAAGTTTTTCCTGCATCATCGCAGATGTCATATGCGGATGATTGATGCGCAACCACGCAAAGGGAATATCCACATCACCCGGCACTATTTCAAGCGGTGTTTCTGCCAATTGTTCAATAACACATTCCAGATTTTTTGCAACAACAGCAAGAATATGCTGATGCTCTGTTTGTAATGCATCCATACAAAACGCGGTGATAATTCTTGTAACAACGGGCGATACCCACAAAATCTTTTCCAAATAAATTCTTTGTAATTCGGGGTCAGAAAAAAGTTCTGCACTACTCGTCATAAGACTGACTTTTTGATTATGTGCAGGAAATATTTTTCCCGTATCCTCTATCGTAAAATAGGGTATGCCACTTTGCTCGAGCATGGCATATGCATCAAACCTGTCTTTCACTAAACTCGCAAAACAAAAATCCAGAATTAATGTTTTATTGTGTTTGTATGCAAACCGGAGCATTTCACGAAACGCATCTTCGCTACGTAAACACGTTATCGCCCCGGTGGGATTATTGGGCGCAACAAGATATAAGCAATCCCCCGTTACGTGCACACTCAGCTGATCGTAAATAGCATCTGGTTTTTGCAAACACTCTTCTGGTATTGGACTGACATGAACGCCTGCCCTCACCAATATGTCGTGGATACTATCCAGGCATGGGGTAATGAGGGATACAGACCATTTTTTATGCGCAAGATAATCAGCAATAACACTCTCTACCATCGACGCACTTATCGCCAATTGGCAGCGGTTGATGTTGTGGGCCGTGCGCTGCCTGCACATTTCAAAAAACGCGACGACACATTCATGTTCAATTTGCTTACGCGGCAAAGATTCAGCCTCCAGCCACAGCTCCCCTGCTCGCTGGATAATGCCCCGCTGCGCAGCTGATGGCGCAAATGTTGGGTATCCGTAATAAAAATCAAATAAAATATCTTTTTCACTCATACTTATTTCTTCTCAAATAAGCACATAATTTACAATATAATCATTTAATTGCATGAAATAAGACGTATAATACCTATTATTAAATAAAGGAAAGAAGGATAATGCAGATTGCAACACTCCACCAAATCCGCGCAGCTCGCGCATTGCTCGGCTGGACACAGGCAGAATTGGCGCGCGCAGCAAAACTTTCACTCGCGGCTGTCAATAATCTGGAGCGCGATGCCAGTAATCCGCGTCTTCGTACCCTTGCACAAATTCAATCTGCTCTAGAATCGCACGGCGTTGAGTTCCAAAACGGCCCCGGCGTTCGACTGCGCAGTGAGGTTTTTAGCACAACAACATTCGATACAGGCGATGTGTATGCCCAGTTATTCAAGGATATTTTGCATACATGCGTGACACAGGCCTCTGCAAGCGCATGCTATATGAATGTGAAAGATACTGATTTCATAGGAAATAGCCCAGAATCATTTAAACAATCAGCCAGAGACTTGCGCCGATTAGGACTGCATGAACGAGTCTTAGTTGAAGAAGGCGATAGCAATTTGATGTTTCCCCCGGATACGACTCATTACCGATGGCTACCCAAATCGTTCTTTGGCGTATCACCTTTTGTAGTCTATGGGACTAAAATGGCTATCTTATTATGGGGACCGCCAGCGCGTGCGATTGTGATTGAAAGCCCATCCGTAGCCGCCAGCTATGCAAGACAATTTGAATTTTTCTGGCAGCAATCCATAGATCCACCCTATTCACAACAACAATTACGCGACATAAGCCAAAAATTGCTACCGCTTGATTAAAACATATCAATAAAAACAACCATATAACGGCAAAAATTAGCTATCAGACATAAAATACCCCGCTAAACTTTCGTCTAGCGGGGTATTAAATTTTAAAAGTTAGTAATCGCTATTCGCGGACTACTTCTTTTTTGCTTTTTTCTTAGCTACTGGCTTCTTAGCCGGTGCCTTCTTAGCAGTAGTTTTTTTCTTAGCAGCCATTATTACCTCCAGGTTTATAAGTTGCTGATTGCAATTTCTCACATATAGAAAAATGGTCAATCTTTTTTTTCATTATTGCATCTTGAAAAATGCATTTTTGTGATCGCATGCGCAATTTCGTGTCTTCGATGCAACGCTTTTGTCAGTTTGGACCATCTCACATCCATGATGCGCGACGATTCTGCATTTGAGAATCGAAGGAAGCGATTCCAAAAACAGATGATCTCGAATTCAAAAATGCATTTTCGGAAATAAAAAAACGCACATCATGCACATGCATACACCATGCAGTGTCTTGGGCAGTGCAGCATTTTGGTAATGTTTTGTTTACTTATGGAGAAGAGACAAGAGGAAATTTGTTTCCTCTTGCTGCAGTCCGCCTTCGCTAAAAGCTTCCTGCTTCGCTAAAAGCTACGCAGGACAAGCCGGGGCCAATCACCCGATTTTTTTCATCCTATAATCAAGGATGGCGTGCCATGCGTAGCTCGAAGAGCGAAGCATGGTGGGCCCGGCAGGATTCGAACCTGCGACAACACCGTTATGAGCGGTGCGTTCTAACCGCTGAACTACAGGCCCGTTAAGTAGTAATGAGTAGTGAGTATTTAGTAGTGAGTAAAATAAGAAGACGCAACCCTTCATTACTCGCTACTAATTACTCATTCCTTTTAATTGCCAGCCTCCGCTACGCTATGACGCTGCGCACCATTTGCTGCGGTCGTAGGCTGATTACGCTCAACCCAGACCATAAGCTGCTTTTTAAAGCTGAGCGGATCGGCAATGTGGTCAATTGGCGTAATGCCCCCGCCCGTTCCATGCACATAGATCGAACCAAAGCCAAGAATCCGTCCCCATACCGTCTGGTCAATATTTGCGCCCTCTACACGGTTAAGCATAACTTCAAAGGTGCTGCGGCTGATGAAGCCGGTTTTTGCAATCACGCGGCGGTTTGTCACCGCAAGCTCGGTGCTGACAAAACGTAAATAGGAATGCGCGATCATACCAACCCCGCCCAGGACCAGCGACACACCCGTCCATAATAAATAGCCATGCATTTCCGCAAGCAGCCCGAGCATAAAGGTTTCATTCAAAACCTGCGGGGTGAGCATGCACAGAATGGCACCAAAAATTGTGCTGGAAAAACCCGGCAGAAAAATAACCCAGTGCAAGGTGCCAGCATATTCAAGCTCTTCACCGTTTAGAAGAACAGTCTCAACATAGGAACGGGACATGTAAAAACCTTTGCTAATGCGCCAACCTGCCGATTTCACCCGTTTTAATTTAACAATCTGTTAATGTTAGCGTTCTGTTAGTGCCCTGCAAGCCAGCGTTCGGCTTCTAGTGCGGCCATGCAGCCCATTCCAGCGGCCGTTACTGCCTGGCGGAAGATCTTATCCTTCACATCACCAGCGGCAAAGACGCCCGGAATGTCGGTTGCGGTGGAATCTGGCGCGGTGAGCAAATAGCCCGCCTCATCCATCTTCACATGACCTTTAAACAGTTTGGTAGCCGGGTCATGGCCAATAGCAACAAACACGCCATGCACAGGAATAGTCGTTTCCGCATTGGTTTTAATGTTTTTAACGCGCACGCCTGTGACTGATTTTGCTGGTACGGTATCGCCAACAATCTCTTCCACAATACTGTCCCAGATAATCTTAATTTTTGGATTGTTCGCTACACGATCCTGCAGGATTTTTTCACCGCGGAAACTGTCACGGCGATGGATCATCGTTACGCTGCTTGCAAAGTTGGTGAGATAGAGCGCTTCTTCCATCGCGCTGTTACCACCACCGACCAATGCAACGTCTTTACCTTTATAAAAAAAGCCATCGCAGGTTGCACATGCCGAAACGCCAAAGCCCTGAAATGTTTTTTCGCTTTCAATGCCGAGCCAGCGCGCCTGCGCACCGGTTGCGATGATTACGCTATCGGCAACATAGACATCGCCGCTATCGCCGATGCAGCGGAATGGGCGCTTGGTGAAATCAACCTGCGTGATCATGTCGTAAATCAAGATGGTGCCGACATGCTCAGCTTGCTTTTGCATTTGCTCCATCAGCCACGGGCCTTGCACCGCTTCGGCAAAGCCGGGATAATTTTCAACATCGGTTGTGATCATCAACTGCCCCCCCGGTTGCATACCTTGCACAAGAACGGGTTTGAGATTGGCACGCGCTGCATAAATCGCAGCAGTATAACCCGCAGGGCCAGCGCCAATGATGAGGACTTTCATTTTATGTTCGGTCATGATGAGTGCTGAGAGTTAAGTGATGAGTGCTGAGTTATTTAGTGCAAATACTGCACAAGTTCAATAAGCGCAGATTTCTTAGTTATTGAAGGGCGATTCTTACTCACCACTCAACTCTCGCCTCTCATCACTCTAAAATCCAAACATATGGTCAAGGCAGAAGGATGCTTCGCCATTCATAAGGCCATGATAGCCAAACAAGCGGCAGGTGACGTCACGGATGATGATATAGCCGCCCTGCCCTGCCTGCTGAAGCTGCGCTGCGCTAAACACCTCACTCGCTTTCCAGAAGTGTGAGCCGCTGCATGGAATGGTAATGCGGTGCTTGGCGATTTCCTTGCCCTCATTGGATGTGAGTATCAAATCCGTACTTGAATGCGCATGCCAAAGCGTCGATGCCGGATAGACCAGATGACAAAAGGTATCATACGGCTTTTGGCCAAGGCGCAGGAAAAGCCGCGTAGACAGACCGGGGGGTCGGCCAACATAGCTTTGCGGTTCGTTTTTATAGGTCAGAACCGTATTGAAGATATGGCCACCGAAACTGCTTTCCGCCATGTGGCCGCTTTTTTCATCGACATAGCGGAACAGACCATGCATCCAGCCATCGGCATCCTTGCCCATGGTGAAATCGTAAATCAATTCTACGTGGCCTGCGTTTGATGGCAGCGTGATATTTTTACTTTGCAACAGCTCCTTGATATTGAGAAGGCTTGCATGATTGCGCGGTAGATTTCCAAAACGATGTTCCATGATCTGCTTACCAGTTGCATCATAGATCAGCGCGGCGAGCGGCAGATGCTGCTGATCGGTTGCCATTGGTGTTGGCAGGATGAGGCTGTTAAAGCGATCAAGCGGTAAAATCGGCGCTGGCAAAATATAGCCCTTGCCCATTTCTGCACCGATTTCAGCCAATTTTGGATCAGGCTTTAAATCACTGCGCTCTACATTCATATGCGCAATGCGCTGGCGCTTGTTGCCTGCAAAAACTTCATAGCGCGGACGCACAAAATATTTGCCCGAATGCACTTCAAGCTGTTGCGGCCATTTCGCCTTTGGCAGTAATTCAGAAACAGACAGGCGATAGGTTGCAAACGGTGCGATAGGCTTATTCAGGCGCACAATTTCATGATCACCCATCACATTCATGCCGACTTCGCCAGCAGGAACAGGAAATGGCTGGCTGTTTTGTACCCACAACACAACATCTTCGCCCGCATCAGGCGCAGGAAGGCCTGCATATAAATCCGATGGCCAAGAATTTGCATCATGCGTGCAGGATAAAACATCTGCAGCATCGCCATAGGTATCGAGCGCATATTTGACAATATCGTGCCCGGCAATATTCAAGGCATGGATGAATAATTGCCCGGTAAATTCAGGCAGATTGAAACGTTTGCGGATTTCTGCGCTATCCAGAATAACGGTGCTTTGCGCACCGCCCAGTTTTTCCTGCCAATCAGCAAGCACTGCGCCATGCGCATCATATAGGCGGCACCAATAGTGCACATCCTTTGCACCATACCCGCCCCAGTAATTGGCACTGACCATGCGTGTGTGATGGCCAGCGGCATCACGAAAGAAAATAAAGTTGGTTGCAAAATTAAGCGGCGTTAAGTAACGCGTCTTATCACTTAGCATTTCAACTGGCAGGCGCAGATCATCAAAGGATACGACCTTAATATGCGCTGGCAAAAGATGGCGGATATGATCAAGAATTTTATGCGCATCAAAGGCTGTTACAAACACATGCGTTGCCGATGATGCTGGCAGCGCTGTTACCAGCTGCGCTTTACGGCCAGCAAACTGGGTGAACTTTTTTTCAATGTCCTGAACAAAATAGCCACTGATGGGCAGCGCTGTCAGATCATAAAATTGCGTGAAGGCATCGGCTTGCGATAGCGGATCGTAAATCGCCACGTTGCCTTTTGCCAATTCATCAAACAGCGCAGCGACTTTTGGCGCAACAAGCGGATGGCTGATGGCTTTAAAAAAAGCATTGCCGCCATGGATATTACTGAAGGTTTCAATTTTAAGAGGCATATAAGAAAGGCCCGGGGCCCAAGGTTTGAGGAATTAGGAAGATTTTTTTAGTTTCTTGAAAAATGCGGACACAGAGTGTCTTATTTTTTCTCTTATTACAACGCCCTGATCCGTTACCCAATTTAACTGAATAGCGCGACGCTGGCCTTCGAACGGTTCATGGCCATGCCATGCATTGGGCGTATTGATAAAAGCAAGCAAAGTGCCTTGCACCGGTGGCACTTCAGCAATAAAATCATTGAGGTTCTCGGCATTGCGCAGCATGCGCAGACGACCACCCGGTGCTTCCCACTTACCATTGAGATAAATAAGAACGGTAACCAGCTTGGTTTTGCTGTCCGTGTGAATTTGTCCATCGCGTGCACGCGCTTGCCCGCGCACTGTGATCATGGTTGGGCGCTTATCGAGATTGATGGTGAGCTTGTTTTCAATTGCCCTTCGGAATGCATCGCCGCGCAGCTCATTCATGAAGGCATCAAAGCCGCTGCCATAGCGCAGCGTTTCCAGTGGGAAGCTTCCGGGCAATCCAATTTGGGGGAAATCTTTCTCAATGACCTGTAAGGCTTCATCACCGATAAAGCCCGGCACGATCACAAAGGGATAGGGTTCCTGAGTTACGCTTGCAGCATTGAGGGCGTCTAGATTGAGCATGGCTTCTCTTGATATATATAAGGGTGATAACCTACTAGCAGAGCATAGGTGATTATTAGAGCATTTTTTCGGTGAATATTCTGCAGGTGAAATCAATAAAAGCAAAAAAGTTCAAGGAATCCAATAGACGCGCCTGAACAGGTTTTTTAGTTTGCTGTGGCAAAAACCACTCAATTCATATAAAGTTAGTATAGTTAATGACTGTTTAGGAGTTAGCTATATGGAACTGGGAAGAGCCTCACGCCTTAGACACCTATTTGTAGTCGCTGCGATGTCATTAGCGACCCACATGGCTCAAGCGCATAATATCGCTAACGCAGCAGTAGCTTTTGACCGCTTTGGAAAATCATCCACCGCCTTACAAGAAGTCGCCGGTGCTGAACGCACTCAACGCCACACTACAAAAGAACCCTTGGTCGCAAGTGCACGCAGACCAGCGAGCAGGGCTGCAATATCCGCGCCTGCGTTATTATTATAGTCATTCGCAATAATTTCCATCATTTTAAAATCCAGCAAATCCACAGCAAATCCAGTGACAGTTACTTTTTTAAAAAAGTA
>RGZA01000047.1 GCA_010031785.1 Alphaproteobacteria bacterium | reverse complement strand
TGCTCAGGCTTTGGAACATGGGATCAGCGGCAGGGCGGCAGAAATTAATAGGTGGCCCTTGATTGATACGCAGCACCGCCTTGCCATTTTCCTGCACTACCAACATATGGTAATCTCCGGGTGCGACATAGGCATGTCCCGGCTTTACCTCATCACCATTTTTTGCTTCCATACATGTGCGCTCACCAGCTTTCGACAAATGCTCGGCAAGAATACTGGTAAAGGTAGGCGGCATGTGTTGCGTCAAGAATATCGGCAAGTGATTTAATTTTCCTTTGATGTCGGAAAACAGTTTCAGTAATGCCTGCGGGCCACCGGTGGAAGAGGCAATGGCCAGTGCTTTGACTGGCGCAGCAAGTGGTGCATGCGGCGACAGAAGCGTAATACTATTTGCAGAAGAAGCAACAGGCGGGGCTGATACAACAGAGGATCGCGTTCTTTGCGTTCTGGCTCCCGCTAGCGCATGTATTTTCTCACGTAGCTCACGGTAGAAGATTTCCAGTTCTTCTGGCAGCCGCGCAGATGGTTTAGCGACATAATCGGACGCACCCAATTCCAATGCTTGCATGCTGATACCGGCGTTGCGCACAGTCAGCGTCGAAGCCATGATAATCTTTGTTTTGGGCGCTGCTTGGAGAAGTTTCGGCAACGCCGTAATGCCATCCATCTCCGGCATCTCAATATCAAGTATGATAATATCTGGCTGATGCTCCTGAGCAATAGGAATAGCCATGGCACCGTTGAAGGCTGTTGCCACTATCTCGATATCGGGGGTTACCGTAAGCGCGCGCGCAATCAGCCCACGCACGATGGTTGAATCATCGACTAACATCACCCGAACAGCCATTGTCTTTTTATCCTTTACCACCGTAATTTATCCGACAACGCGATTGCATGGCCGTGCAGATTTCAATCGATTATTAAAGCAGCCCAATTTGAGACATTTTATCTTTTAGGATCGCCTCATCAAACGGCTTCATGATATATTCGTTCGCCCCGGCTTCCATAGCCTTCATGATATGGCTAAGATCGGTTTCGGTAGTGCAAAAAATGACTTTCGTCACCTCATTGCCTGGCAACGCCCGGAAGTGCGTGAGAAATTCCAACCCGTCCATCACCGGCATATTCCAGTCGAGCAGAATAAAATTCGGTATTGCCTGCTTGCATTTATCGAGCGCATCGGCGCCATGCTCAGCCTCCTGAATGGCAAATCCCATAGGTTCGATCATGCGGCGCGCCAATGTACGTACCACCTTGGAATCATCAACGATCAAACAAAGCGGCATCGTTATTACCCTTCCTTTCGACGAGTTTCAAAAATGCCATAAAATTATGGCACGATACATGCTTAACGCTTATTTTACGATTATCTGATTATCTATACCCTGAGGATATTTATAACCTAGTCGTATTTAACTAAGCACTAATAAACTTAGGAATTGTCGCCTTATGGATGAGATGATTGGCGAATTTGTCACAGAGACTATGGAAAGCCTAGGGATGCTTGACCTAGAATTGGTCAAGCTGGAACAGAACCCGCAGGATGTGCCAATCTTGAGTAATATTTTCCGCGTGATGCACACCATCAAGGGAACCTGCGGGTTTCTCGGATTACACCGGCTTGAAAAAGTGGCACATGCCGGTGAAAATATCCTCGGAAAATTCCGGGATGGTGAATTGCAGGTCACGCCGCATGCGATAACGCTCATCCTGCAATCCATAGACTGCATCAAAAGCATCGTCGAACACATGGCAAGCAGCGGCGTCGAGCCACCCGGCGATGACAGTGCGCTCATCCTCAGCCTCAATCGCTTTGCCGAAGGAAAAGATACTGCGGAAGTGAAAAGCAATGGCGTGGCTAACGGCGCTGCCGGTGACCACGCTGTTACCGCGCCTGCCGTTACTTCGGACATGTCGAGTTTTTTTAAGGGAGATGATGAACTTGAGGCATTGATCAGCCAGACTAACGGCGCTGCCGGTGACCACGCTGTTACCGCGCCTGCCGTTACTTCGGACATGTCGAGCTTTTTCAAGGGAGATGATGAACTTGAGGCATTGATCAGACAGACTAAGGGAACAAAAAGTATAACGGATGCGCCACCGACAACAGATGCACCTGTTGCTGCTGCCAAAGCAGCACCGCCTGCACCTCCGGCAAACCAAAGCATCCGCGTCAGTCTCGATGTGCTGGAAAAAATGATGCAGATGGTGGGTGAGCTTGTGCTCTCTCGCAACCAGTTGATGCAAATCGCCCGTGCTGATGTGAGTCAGCAATTTCTGTCCCCTCTCCAACAGTTGAGTCATATCACGACCGAACTTCAGGAAAGCGTAATGAAGACGCGTATGCAGCCGATTGGCAGTGCCTGGCAGAAGTTTCCGCGCCTGATACGCGATCTTTCTTTGGAGCTGGGCAAGAAAATTGACCTCAAAATGATCGGTGAAGATACCGAGCTGGATCGCCAGTTGCTGGAAGCGATCAAAGACCCACTCACTCATATGGTGCGCAACTCCTGCGACCACGGCATTGAGACACCCGACGTGCGTACTGCCAATGACAAGCCCGAAACGGGTACGGTAACGCTTAATGCCTATCACGATGGCGGACATATTGTGATCGACATCAGCGACGACGGTAAAGGTATCAACGTCGAGCGTATCAAAGAAAAAATACTCGCCAATGGAATGGCGACTGCTGTCGAGATTGCTGCTATGAGTCAGCGGCAGATTCTACAATTTATTTTTGGTGCCGGGTTTTCTACGGCGGAAAAAGTCACCGCTGTTTCGGGGCGGGGCGTTGGTATGGACGTGGTGCGCACGAATATTGAAAAAATCGGCGGCACGATCGATCTTTCTTCCACCGCAGGCCAGGGTTCTAAGGTCAGCATCAAGATTCCGCTGACACTGGCTATCGTTTCGGTATTGATTGTCGAAAAATCCGGGGAGTGTTTTGCGATCCCTCAGATCAATGTCCGTGAATTGATTCAGGTGGGAGAGCATCTCCCCATGAAGCTGGAACAGATCAATAACGCCTCGGTTATTCGCCTGCGTGAAGCACTGCTGCCGGTCATGTCGCTGGGCGACATATTGCATCTTCCCGCTGCAACGGAGGCCTCGCCGCAAAATACAAAACAGGATTTCGTCGTCGTGTGCAGCGTCGGCGGAATGGATTTCGGGGTGATGGTGGACCGCATCCACAATATTGAGGAAATCGTTGTAAAGCCGGTCTCACAGGCCATTAAATCAGTGCCGCTTTTTGCGGGCAACACCATCCTTGGCGATGGCAACGTCATCATGATTCTCGACCCCAACAGCCTGGCCAAGGAAGTGGGAGAAATCAAACTTGGTAATCAACGCTTGGAATCTGCCGCAGACACGCAAGCGTCGGCGTCCGAAAAAATGACCAACTTCCTGCTGTTCCGCTACGGCGACGGCGCGCCTAATGCTGTGCCGCTGGAGCTGGTCTGGAGATTGGAAGAGATCGATGTGAATAAAATTGAGCGGGCGGGTGGATCTCCGGTTATTCAGTATCGCGGAGAACTCATGCGCCTGCTGATGCTAAATGATACATTTTCGCTACCCGACCAGGGCATAGTGCATGCGATTGTATTTTCCTATGATGGGAAAACCATCGGCCTGCCAGTCAGTGAGATTATCGATATTGTCCAAGTACCGTTTGACCTGCAGCTCGTAGCGCAAGTAAAGGGTTACCTTGGTAGCATGGTCATCGCCGGACATACGACTGATGTGGTAGACGTCGCCTATTTGCTTGACCGTAGCGCGGGAACTGAATCCTTGGAAGCCATCACGGGGCAGAAAGAGGCAGGCAATGTTTTGCTGGTGGATGACAGCCCCTTCTTCCTAAAAATGACAGCACCGTTTCTTGCTTCCGCAGGGTATCGTGTTACCACCGTGGGGAATGGTATCGAAGCGTTGGCAAAGCTGGAAAAGTCCAGTGAATCATTCGACATCATTGTGACGGATATCAATATGCCGGGAATGGATGGCTTCCGTTTTGCCGAGGCTTGCCATGCTTTCCCGCGCTCCGCTTCAATACCCATTATCGGCTGTACGGCAACGATGGATCAGGACACGTTACGCAAATCTAAAAATGCAGGGATGGTTACCTGTGTTCCAAAAAACAATCGTCCAGGATTGCTGGAAGTCATGGCCGGAAGCCGTGCAGGGATGGCGGCCTGATTATGAGCAAACAATCATCAGCAGTTCTGCATGTTAGCGAGGAACAACTCGTAACCATGCGTATCCATAACCAGCTGTTAGGCATTCCCGTATGGGAAGCACGAGAGATATTGCGAGAGCAAAAAATCACTAAAATTCCTTTGGTTGCTAGTGAAATTGCGGGAGCGCTAAACTTGCGTGGACGTATTGTCACGGTCATCGATATCCGCCATCGATTGCAATTGCCGCCGCGCGATCCCAGCGTGCCATGCATATTTGTAGTGATGGAACATAAAGGTGAACTCTATAGTTTGATAGTAGATTCTGTTGGCGATGTACTCACCATTCCCTCCACATCAATACAAAATGCTCCTCCCAATCTTGCGCCCAATTGGCGTGATATTTCTGCAGGTGTGCATCGACTGGAAAAGGAATTGCTCATCATCCTTGACCCCAGACCGCTGTTTACATTTGGGGTGGAGAGCGATTAATGTGATTTAGGGCGGATTTATTAAAGCGCTCCCATGAAGGGAGCGTAATAACAATAACACAAGAGGTTTTATGCTTTCACATCTCAGAATTATTCATAAGCTTGCTATCAGTACATTGGCTTTCATGGGTTGCATTTTTGCACTAATTTATTTTTACGCCGATAGCATTGGCAGCAACATTGAATTTGCTGAGAAAGAGCTTCAAGGTAATGAATACCAGAGTGCGTTAATGCCGTTACTTTACGATATCAGCAAGCTTCAGACACAGCATCTTCAATCCACCGACACCAAGGAGCTTATTGGCAAAATAGAACTTCATTTTGCACGGTTACAATCAACCCAGAGCAAGCTTGGCGAATCATTGCAGTTTACGGAGCAGGGCCTTGCCAGCCGTAGTCGTTCACAGTTGAAACTTGAGAGCATCCTTGCAAAATGGAAAAGCTTGCAAAAAACTACGGAAGAAAAATATTCTGACCAAGCGGACGCGGCTTATAAATCCCTCACCGCCGATATACGTGGCATGGTGGCACATGCTGGGGATACGTCAAACCTTATCCTCGATCCTGACCTTGACAGCTATTATCTGATGGACGTAACCCTCATCGCATTACCACAGACCATTGACAGGCTGGGGCAGATAACCTCCAGCATATCAAGCAAAACCATCCTCGAGGGAGATCAAAAGACCGAAGCTGCTGTGCAGGCGCGTATGTTAAAAGAAGCGGATTTTGACCGGATTAAGGGAGATTTTGATACGTCCTTTAAGGAAGACCCCAACTTCAACGGCCTAAGCCCGTCGCTTAAAGCTAATCTTGATACTCCCATCAAGAACTTCAACGCTGCCTACGGACAACTCATCGACCAGATGAACGCATTGGCAAAATCAGGCAGCACCGATGATATTACCAAAGCGACAGCCACGATATCGACGGCACAGGAATCCGCCAACAAAATGTATGAAGTTACTGTTAAAGAGCTGGATGTTCTCCTGCAAAAAAGAATCGAGACTTACAGCGGCCAGAAACATAAGGTGCTAGCAGCCTGTGGTGGTGGACTCCTGCTTTCCATCCTGTTTTTCATAGTAGTAGTGCGCGATATTACCAAACCGCTGAAGAATATACAATCTACCATGAGCATTCTTACCGGCGGTAATATCAAGTGCGTCATTCCGCATACGGATCGCAAAGATGAAGTAGGCGATATGGCATCATCTCTTGCCATATTTCAAAAAAGCCTGATTGAAAGCGAAGAACTGAAATCTCAACAGGAAGCAGATAAAAACAAAGCAGAGCAGGAAAAGAAGCGTCAACTTGCTAAATTTGCCGATGATTTTGAATCTTCTGTAAAAGGTGTGGTATCGCAGGTAGCAAGCTCTGCTATGCAGATGCAGGCTGGTGCAGAGGGAGTAACGCAGATTGCCGCTGATACTAAGCACCGCTCGACTGCTATAGTGAATATCTCTACTGAAGCGGCGCAAATATCCTCACAGGTCGCTGCAGCAGCGGAAGAACTCACGGCCTCCATCAAGGAGATCAGCGCACAAACGCAGAAATCCAGCCAGGTTGCGGAGGAAGCATCGTCCAAAGCTGAATCCGCTAAGCAGGCCATTGAATTGCTTTCCGAGAAATCTTCGCGTGTGAGCGAAATCATTGAAGTGATCACCGGCATCGCCGGTCAAATCAATTTATTGGCTCTCAATGCTACGATAGAATCTGCCCGCGCCGGTGATGCCGGTAAAGGGTTTGCAGTCGTTGCCAGCGAGGTTAAAAATCTTGCAACTCAAGTATCCAAGGCAACCGGCGAAATCACCCAGCAGATTAATGAAATGCAGGGTGCCACCAAAACGTCGGTTGATTCGGTGATGGAAATTCTGGGCATCATTGGCCAGGTTTCCGGCAGCACATCGGCGGTAGCGGCGGCAGTAGAGGAGCAATCGGCAGTAACCAATGAGATTGCCCAGAATATTTCCCGCACCGCAACCGGCACGCAGGAAATTTCACATAATATGGTATCGGTTCAGGACGGCGCACAACAAACGGGGGATACCGCCAATGAAGTGCTGGAGACGGCAAAGAACCTTAGCATCCAGTCCAACACCCTCAAGCAGAAAGTGGACGAATTCTTAGCAACGATAAGAAGTGCTTAGCTGACTATACGATCTGATTAGTGTGGAGGAAATCAGGATACTAAAGGGTGAAGAGATCTGTCGGATGCTTTTATCTGATCCTATGCTTGCCGTTACCATTGGACAGCGATGGCAAGTTGAATGCGGATGATCAAAAAACCGGCCCTGCTACACTCGATAAAGTGAGAGAGTCAAGACGCCCGCGCGTATTACTGGTTGAGGATTATGCCCCGAATGTCATGGTGGTTACAAACTATCTCGAAGAGTTCAGCTATTCCTATGATGTTGCCAATAATGGTAGCGAGGGTGTCGAGATGGCTAAGAAAGGCCAATATTTCGCAATTTTAATGGACGTACAAATGCACTTGATGAATGGCTTTGACGCCACAAAACTCATACGTGAATTCGAACGGCAGGAAAATTATTTCACATTATAGGGATGACCGCGCATGCTCTAGCTGGAGATAGGGAGCGGTGCCTTGCTGCGGGAATGAACGATTATGTCGCAAAACCATTTAGCCCTAAAGATTTGCAGGGAAAATTGGCAGCATTAGAACCGGCTAACAGTCTTTAAATAAGGGGCTGGCATAGATGTTTAGAACATTTATGCAAGCCTCTAAAAAAATAGTGTCGTTGTTAAAACCAGCCCTGGGTATTGATCTTATTTGAGCGCAATGTGGTGATGGTGCAAGTCACTAATTAATCCAAAGCCAAACACGGTATCAATTACTATTACTATATTCTAACAATATTTTTTATATACTCACGCAGCCTGTTATATTAGCCTTCACGCCAGGCCGGTCATAAAAAAAATCCATCATGAAGAGGTTACTATGTTTAGCGGTTCAAAAGATCTATTTCGTGATGCCACTGCAAAACTGGCTGCACTTGATAAATCGCTAGCCACTATCGAGTTTGAGATGGATGGCACGATTATCACAGCTAATAGCAATTTCTGTAATGCCATGGGTTATTCGCTGAATGAAATTCAGGGCAAGCATCACAGCATGTTTGCCGAACCGGCTTACTCAAAAAGTCAGGAATATAAAGATTTTTGGGTAAAACTCAATCGTGGCGAATTCAGCGCAGGGCAATATAAACGCATCGGCAAAGGTGGTAAAGAGATATGGATTGAAGCGTCGTATAATCCGCTGCTCGATTCTAAAGGCAAACCATACAAGGTGGTGAAATACACAACCGACATTACCAAACAAAAACTCACCAATGCTGATTTTGAAGGGCAGATTGATGCCATCGGCAAGTCGCAAGCGGTGATTCATTTTCACATGGATGGAACGATTATCAAAGCTAATAGCAATTTCTGTAATGTAATGGGCTATTCGCTGGATGAAATTCAAGGGAAACACCATAGCATGTTTGCTGAGCCAGCATTTGCACGCAGCCAAGAATATAAAGATTTTTGGGCGAAGTTAAACCGTGGCGAGTTTAGCACAGGGCAATATAAACGACTTGGTAAAGGCGGCAAAGAAATCTGGATTGAGGCATCTTACAACCCAATCATGGATATGAACGGAAAATCATTTAAGGTCGTGAAATATGCAACCGACATCACCAAACAAAAACTTAGCAACGCTGATTTTGAAGGGCAGATTGATGCCATCGGTAAATCACAAGCGGTGATTCATTTTAACATGGATGGAACGATTATCACAGCTAATAGCAATTTCTGTAATGCAATGGGCTATTCGCTGGATGAAATTCAAGGGAAACACCATAGCATGTTTGCTGAGCCAGCATTTGCCGCAAGCCATAAATATAAGGATTTTTGGGCTAAGTTAAATCGCGGCGAGTTTCAGTCGGCGGAATATATGCGTCTTGGAAAAGGTGGGCGCGAAGTCTGGATTATGGCATCTTATAATCCCATTATGGATATGAACGGTAAGCCGTTCAAAGTGGTGAAATATGCGGTAGATATCACCCCGCAAATGCAAGCGCGTATTCGCGCCGACCAGCTGGTTACGGAAACCAACTTAAATGTAAATAGCGTAGCCGCCGCTTCAGAAGAAATGACCGCCTCCATATCTGAAATCAGCAAAAACATGCAACTTTCAAAACAAGCGGTGCACGACATCGTTACTAAAACAGATGCGGCAAATGTAGCCAGTACTCAGTTGCAGAACAGCTCAAAATCCATGGAAGGTGTTGTGGATCTGATTCGCAACATTGCGGGGCAAGTCAACTTGCTTGCGCTCAACGCCACTATTGAAGCTGCGCGGGCCGGTGATGCAGGTAAAGGTTTTGCCGTAGTTGCGGCAGAGGTAAAAAATCTTGCAACGCAAACTACAAAAGCGACCGATGAAATTGCCAAAGAAATTCAGGCCATGCAGGTGGTTTCGCAAGATGTTGCAGCAAGTGTCAACGCAATAACGGGGACAACCAGTTCCGTTTCGGAATATGTCACCGGCGTCGCCAGCGCGATTGAAGAACAGAGCGCGGTAACAAGAGAAATTTCTTCCAATATGCAAAAAATATCTTCAGCGGTTGCGGATATTAACGACTGCGTGAAGAAAATTGCTGGGACGAGAGCCTAATAGATATCCGCACTATTGTAAGCTAAACTATTGTAAGCTAATGAGGAATAAAAAAACCGCTTAGAAGTAAGGGTTCAAAATCTTCAAAGGCCAGAAAAGACCCGCACGGAGTCGAACCAAAACCTATTGAAATACAAGCGCTCTATCGTGCTGCTTCAAAAAAGATTTTTGAAAATAGCGCGACTTTAATAACTTGAAGGTGATGGTGCCCTCGGTCGGACTCGAACCGACACATCCGAAGATAATGGATTTTGAATCCATCGCGTCTACCAATTCCACCACAGGGGCGTGGTTTTCTCGCGGTGCCGACTATGTGCTGACTGGTGCGAAAAATCGATTTCTCTCGTTTTTCTGAACGCGCTCATAACACATTCATACTTCAAGCTAATTCGCACCTCCATCTGGCAATGCCGATGCAACCACCCATGCGGCTTATGCGCCTGACCAAAATCACGACGTTTGCCGATGAGAATGGCAGCCACCAATGCCGAGAAACCTGCCGTCATGTGCACCACAAAACCGCCAGAAAACCCCCTTCCCCTGCCGAAGCTCTGCTGAATAGACGCGCTGCCTAATCGAAAATGCCAATAGCAAACAAAAAAAGAGCCGGCAAATCCCGGCTCTTCCTTTAGCTTTGTTTTTTTTACCAGTTTTAGAACGTCACTACCGCGTCGAATCCGAAAGTAATCTGGTGGCTCTCGCTTGAATCATTAAATGGACGGGTATCGAAGGATTTATCATAACGCACTTCCGGGCGGAAACGAACGCTTTTCAGGTAATCGTTTTTCCAGTCAGGTGTGATATTCACGCCGGCCGTCAGCATACCATACGTCGTTTTACCACCGCCCACCGAACGGCTGTTGAGCAAGGGCAGACCCTGCTGGGCCCGTGTGAAGTCGTAATTATCCACGAACTGCGCTACGAATACGCCGCTCTGGTCCACATATACTTCACCGCGCAGTCCCACCGAGAAGACATCATCGATTTTATAAGCGGCATATTGCGCGATGCCGAAAGCGTTTGCATCGCTACCGGCTTGAATATCGCTATCATAAATCCAGTTCAGGTCATTAGTCAGCGTCAAGCGGTCATCCACCTTCCACACCGTGGTTAAAGTGGTGAGAGCACGGAAAGTATCGTCAGCATCCACGGTGGCTGGCAGCAAACCATTCTGTACCGCCGCATCGGCGATTTCAGGGCCGACATGCGTTGAAAGCAGCGATGTTACGCTGCCGGCGTTAAGGCCGACACCGAAGCTGAAACCAGGACTGTCATTATTGTCACCGTTGCTGCCAAGAGTAGTGTTCACCCCTGTATCGATACCCGCATAAAGATCCCACATCGGGTTAAGATGCAGTGTGGTAGTGATGCCGGTGTGATAAAATGGATCGCCAAAGTTGAAAATATAGGAATGCGAATAGAAGAAGTTGGTGGAAGCATCGATGGTTTCGGCGCTTTCCGGCGACGCGTATTTACCGATTTTGATATCGAAACCGCCATCCGTGAACCAAGGAGTATGAATTTGTACATTCGCTTCCGTGATGTCCACCTGATGCAGGTTGCGCCCGGCGGTTTTTTCCAGCAGGCCAATAGTACGCGAGATACGAGCATCTGAACCATAGAGGCCTTGTAGCTTAAAGCCGTAATCATAATCCTTCTGTGAAATGTCTATAGGACGCTGCGCGGTGAGCAAAACCTGATTTAGTTGGAAACCTTGTTCATCGTCGGTAAGGCGGCCAAAGTTTTTATTGTCGTCTGCATCGTCGGCATTCAGCGTGCCGCCCCCAGCGACAACGCCGGAAAGAAGAATGCTGTCCATCCAGGAAGTGCCTACGGGTTCGGCGGCAAAGGCGGGAAATGCATTTCCCAAAGTGGCGGCTAGAACGGTTGTAATGATGAACGTTTTTTTCATAACAAAATCCTGATTAAATTGCGGCGTCTGCACAACTTTTAGATTAAACATAATGGATTATTTATTAGGTTTTTTTTGTGCCTTAAAAACAAGGATAAAATAGTGAGATTCTTTTCACCGTTGTTTTTTTATGCAACGGTGGCAGGAATGCAACTATTAATGAAAGAAGGGTTAAGCGATCGCTGCGGGCGGAGGCGAATCGTTTTGCACTTTTCCTCGCGCGCCTCCATATACACCACGCCCGATAGATTACGCCCATGCATCCGGCGTATTATGCCGCGCGTACGGATGGCACCCCAATCTTTTCAATCGGTTAGTTCCCAGGGCGTGTCCTCAATTATTAAGAACGCAACGTCGTTTTATTCCTTCGGATAAAAAACTGGGTAACAGCGTCATTTATCAGTAGATTCCCGCAATGAACATTCTGGTTATTGAAGACGACAAAGCGCTAAGCGCTCATCTTACCAAATCATTGGAAGCTGCTGGCCATGATGTCAAAACATCTGGCGATGGGGTGCAGGGCTTGAACCTAGCCAAGCAAAATACTTTTGATGCGTTGATTGTTGATCGTATGATCCCGGGCATGGAAGGGCTTGAAGTAATTCGGGCATTACGCATATCTGGCCAGACTGTACCGGTAATAATCCTGAGCGCCCTTGGCGAGGTGGATGACCGTGTAAAGGGTCTGCGTAGTGGCGGGGATGATTATCTGGTCAAACCGTTTGCTTTTGATGAGTTACTCGCACGCCTTGAAATTCTGGTGCGTCGCTCGCAGCAACAAACGCCGATTGCAACGACGATTATGATTGGCGATATGGTCATTGATATACTTGCGCGTAAAGTTTCCAGATCTGGCAAACTTATTCCCTTGCAGGCCCGTGAATTCCGATTATTAGAATTTTTAGCACGAAATAAAGGGCAGATGGTAACGCGCGCCATGCTGCTAGAAGCGGTATGGGATTATCATTTCGACCCACAGACCAATATGATTGATGTGCATATCAGTCGGTTGCGTGGAAAAATTGACAAAGGTTTTGATAAACCGCTTTTAAAAACCGTTCGCGGCGCAGGATATATGCTTGATGAATTTTAAATCCTACTTCCGCAGCTCCAGTTTTGTTATGGCGGCGCTATTCCTATTGCTGCTGGCGCTTGTCGCGGCGTTTGTGATTTATGCGCTCATTGAACAATCAACCGTGCACAATCCACTTTTTATGTGGATGGGACTTGCGGCCCTGCTGGCGATGTTATGCATTGTAGTTACCAGTTTCTACATCAGTTTTTATGTCGTAGGCCGTGTAAACCAGATTGCTGAAACCGCACGGCAGATTATGGAAACCGGCGATTATAGCCAGCGCATTGCAGTGGAATCGCGGTGGGATGATCTTAGCAATCTTGCTCGTCTGTTAAATGGTTTTTTAGCGCGCATGGAAATCCAGATGCAGAATATCCGCGATGTTTCCGATAATATTGCTCATGATTTGCGTACCCCCCTTGCACGATTACGTAACCAGCTTGAGAGGCTGGTTGAAAATCCCGATAAAGAAGCTGCTGCCAGCGCACTGAAAGAAGCAGATCAAATTTTGAATACGTTTCATGCGCTCTTACGTATTGCCAATATCGAGAAAGGCAAACGACATCAGAGCTTTGCAGAATTTCAATTGCATACACTTTTATATGATGTAGCAGAACTATATGAGCCTGCGCTGGAAGAGAAAAATATAAGCCTGAATACAGCGATAACCGCATTTGATTATGTAGGCGACAAGGATTTAATATTTCAGGTATTTATCAATTTAATGGATAACGCGCTGAAATTCACGCCAGCAGGCGGGATAATTTCACTCACCCTTGCCGCACATGGCAGGGGAGCTGTTGTGACAATCAGTGATAGCGGTATGGGTATTCCCAAACATGAGCATGCCCGCGTGTTTGACCGCTTTTATCGCAGCGATGCAAGCCGTCATATGCCCGGCAATGGGCTGGGGCTCAGTCTGGTGCGCGCAGCAATCGAACTGCATAAAGGCGCGATACAGATTGATGATAATGCGCCCGGATTAAAGATTACCGTTACGTTGTGACCTTACAGATTTGTAATGTTGGGTTTGTAGCAAGTCGTACTATTATAGAGAACATCAAAACAGGACGAATGAG
>RGZA01000046.1 GCA_010031785.1 Alphaproteobacteria bacterium | reverse complement strand
AAGAACAACCCCTCACCAGCAAGAACTAAGACTTAGCAAGCTAAGTCATAAGTTCTTGCAACATCTCCCGCAAGGGGAGAGGTTTAAGAGAGTATATTTCTAATAATTCGTAACTGGAAAATAATTTAGCCAGATTTTTTCTGCTTCTCTTCATCAAGCAGCGCTTTGCGGGAAAGTTTTCCAATCATGGTCTTTGGCAAACTGTCGCGGAATTCGATTTGCTTGGGCACTTCAATGGGCGAAAGCTTGTCCTGTAAAAAGGTCATCAGCTCATCACGCGACAAGGTTGTTCCGGGCTTGAGTGCGACATAGGCTTTGACCGTCTGCCCACGATAGGGATCAGGTAAGCCAGCAACAACACATTCCGCAACGGCAGGGTGCAGATAAACCGCCTCCTCCACATTGCGTGGATACACATTATATCCGCCGCATAAAATCATATTCTTGATACGATCAACAATATAGATGTAGCCATCCTCATCAATATAACCAACATCACCGGTATGAAGGCGCATACCTATGTCAGTTGGCGTCAATGTTTCCGCCGTCTCGGCTTCATTATTCCAATAGGCCTTCATGATTTGCGGGCCGATAATGCACACTTCGCCGCGCTGGCCCATCGGCAATACCGTGCTTCTGTCATCAAGGCTGACAATTTCAATAATCGTGCCGGGCAATGGCAGACCGATCGAGCCTGCTTTATTGATCCCTTCCAGGGGATTACATGTCGCAACGGGTGAGCTTTCGGTAAGGCCATAACCTTCGGCAACCACGCATCCTGTGACCGCTTCAAACGCGCGCTTGATATCAATCGGCAAGCCTGCACCACCTGAGATGCAATATTTCACCGAAGAAATATCATAGTGCGACAAGCCACGGAAATTACTGATCGCAGCATAAATGGTTGGCACCGCCGGAAACAGCGTTGGTTTTTTACGGTGAATAAGATGCACAACCTGCTTCAATTCAAAACGCGGCACAACGATAATGGTTGCGCCAATTAAAATACCAAGGTTCATTGCAACGGTCATCGCAAACACATGGAAGAATGGCAGAACGCCAAGCAGCACTTCCTCCCCTTCCCGCGCCATCGAAAACCACAAACGGCTTTGCGTTGCATTCACGACCAGATTTCTATGCGTAAGCATCGCGGCTTTGGGCACACCCGTGGTCCCACCCGTATATTGCAATACCGCGACATCATGCGCAGGATCAATAGCCACGCTTTGCGGCTTACCATCATTATTCATTATCGTATCAAACGGGATATGCACATTATCGCGCGGGATAAAAGATACATCGCTTTTTTTGAACAGCTTGAACAGCAATCCTTTTACTGTAGGCAACGCATCGCAAAGGTGACATACAATCAAGCGCTTGAGATTGGTCTTGCCTACCATCGTGCTGATTTTTTCGTACGTGATTTTAAGATCAAGCGTTACCGCAAGTTCCATCCCACTATCGGCAATCAGATGTTCAAGTTCACGCGCCGCATAAAGTGGGTTGAGATTAACCACCACCCCGCCCGCCAGCAAAATCGCGTAATAAAAAATGATATAATAAGGTGTGTTGGGCAACAGCAAGCCAACGCGCGTGCCTTTTTTAACGCCCAACTCCTGCAACCCTTGCGCTGCGCATTTTACCGCTTGCGCCAATTGCGCATAGGTGGTGGTGCGGTCAAAAAAATCAATCGCGGCGCGACGCGGAAATTTTCCTGCCGACTGGAACAGCATATCATGCACAGGAAAGGATGGCAGTTCTGCATCCCATTGAATATTTTTGGGAATACCGCGGGGATAAATCATCGTAATCCTTTCTCAAACAAAAGCAAAATAGTGACAGTTACTTTTTAAAAAAACCAGTGACAGTTACCGCCCATCAAACGTCACTACGATTGCCAAGGCTGGGGCAGTTACTTTTCATTCCCGCCATTGCCTTAAAAAGTAAGATCGTCGATAAAAAGTAACTGTCCCACGCCTTCGCGGTAACTGTCACTGGTTTTTTTAAAAAGTAACTGTCACTGGATTTGGGTAATGCGTTGAACAAAAGCTTCACTGCCAAGCAGTTTTCCGGATCCAGAATGTCTTTCAAGCGCACGATTAATCGCACCGGGCATATCGTTGCTCAGAAAATCTTTCCAATCTGAAACCAATCCTTCAAGCGGATTACTCTGCGGTTTACAAAGCAGCATATCATCATGGCCATAGATATGCGCCTTGGCACTACTCCATGCATATTCTTCGGCAGATTTTACCATTCCTGCAGTAACAGGGTTACGCTCGACATAGCGCACTGCTTGCAACAGATAGGATTCATCCATCACATAAGATGAAAATCGCTCCTGCCATAAATGCCCTGTGCATCCTTCGCGCCGATTGACCATCTGCGCATAACGCTTATGAACCTGAGAAAATGTGCGCCGCAAGCTATCCTCATGCTCTGGCACAGCAACGATATGAACATGATTAGGCATAAGACAATACGCAACAATGGCAAGGCCACAAGACGCTGACCATTCGCACAACAAATCAAGATAAAATCGATAATCGTTTTCTTTAAAAAATACGTTCGCACGCCGCGCGCCTCGCTGAATAATGTGGTGGGGAAACCCTTTGATTACTTTTCGTGCGACACGCGGCATACGCAAAACATACCAGTGACAGTTACTTTTTCAAGAAAAAAGTAACTGTCACTGTTGTCACAATTTATGGATGTGCAGCCTTATAGGTGCGGAACTCAGCAGCAAGTGACTGGAGCTGATCCTGCAATTGCTTGATTTGCTCATCCTGCTTGCTGTCATGCTCAATCAGCGCCGCGATCTTGGTCATCATGCCATCAAACAATGCCTTAAGTTCCTTGATCGCATTGACCATCGCCCAATGGATCGGGTCAACGTTGAGTTCAAGATAATCCTTAGGACCCTTCTTCACTGCTTCAGGAATAACCTTCTGGACTTCCTGCGCTACGAAACCAACCGATGTATGATCGGAAGGCAGGCCCAGCGCATTGTCTTTCTTATAGCTATAAATAATAGGATTGAGTTGCACGATTTCTTTCAGGCCATGTTTGTACTCGCCATGCAGATCTTTCAAACGAATATCCGAAGCATTGGTCCATGCGGTACCAGTTGACAGGCCTGCGGTTCCAACAACGTGCAATTTATAGCCTGGCGTTGTTGTACCGATACCTACGTTACCCGTACCGGTTACAAGCGCATAACCACCGCCGCTGTTCGTGAAATAACCGCCAATACCCGATGCACTGCTTGCAGTCGCGGAAATACCATAGGTCGTACCCGCTGCATAAACACCCGGGCCACCAACTGAGACTGTGAAATAACCACCATACGTGCTACCCAATGCCTGAACACCCGGCCCAGCTGACGCTGTAAAGTAACCACCCTGGCTTGTACCCGATCCATACACACCATAACCACCGGAACCTATAAAGTAACCACCATTGGTAGAACCTGTTGCATACACGCCATTGCCGCCACCGCCTGTTGCATATACACCCGTTCCAGATGTTGCATTAAATCGACCGCCATACCCAGACGTGGTTGATCCTGTAACACCGTTACCAGTTGTACCTGTAAAATCACCACCGGTTGTACCCGTTGTAGTAAGGGCCGTACCGCCTGCAAAGTTGACATATGCAGAACCCACGACATGCAACGCATAACTGGGCGTTGCGGTACCAACACCTAGACGATCATTGGTTGCATCCCAATGGAATAAACTGTCTTCACTTACTTTATTTGTGGCGCTTTCAAAAAGAACTTTTCCTGCAGTACCGCCGGTAATTGCAGTCGTACCAATCGAAACGCCGCCACCTGCTGTTGCCCAGCTCATTACACGCTTTACCAAGGGTCAGGGTTGATGAACCAACAATCGCGCCTACAACATCGAGTGGAACGGTTGGCGTTGCTGAGGCAATACCAACATTACCCGTACCGGTTACAAGCGCATAACCGGAACTGCTGTTGGTGAAGTAACCGCCAATGCCCGATGCACTGCTTGCTGTTCCTACAACACCTCGGGTCGTACCCGTTGCATCAATACCCGGACCAGCGGATGCTCCAAACTGACCACCTATAGTGGTACCCCCGGCATAAATACCCGGACCACCCGATGCAGTACTATAAATACCATAGTTGACACCACCTACCGAGATGCCTCGAGTACTGTTACCTGTAAAGCTACCACCAATAGGCCCCGTAGCAGTCACACCAACACTATTCGTTGCTGTAAAGCTACCGCCATAACTCGCACCACTTCCAATAACACCGGTATTATTTGTACCTACAAAGTAACCACCGAAATTAGCACCCGTTGCTTGAACACCATAATTACTACCTGAAAAGAAACCTCCATTGCTCGTACCCGTCCCATACACACCTGTGGTTGCGCTGAAGTATCCGCCATATTGAGCACCCGTACCATAAACAGCTATACCGTTACCTACCGTAGAAACGAAATTACCCGCATATGTACCAGCCGAGTTATATGCATCCAACGTATGAGCTGGTGATGCCGTGCCAACACCCAGGCGATCATTCGTTGCATCCCAATGGAATAAACTGTCTTCACTTACTTTATTTGTGGCGCTTTCGAATAATACTTTTCCTGCTGTACCGCCAGTGATCGCTGTTGTGCCAATCGCAACGCTAGCACTTGGTGTTGCCCAGCTTAGCGTACCACTACCGTTGGTTGAAAGTGCCTGACCGCTCGTACCATCCGCGCTTGGTAATGTGTAGGTGGTCGAACCCGCCGCCGCTGCTGCTTGCAACGCAACCGTGCCGCTGGTTGAACCGGTCAGAGTAATCTTACCAGCAGTACCTGCGGCTTTACCAAGCGTAAGGGTCGATGAACCAGCAATCGCACCAACAACATCCAGTGGAACGGTTGGAGCAGATGAAGCAATACCTACTCTACCCGTGTCAGTAATCAGTGCATAACCACCACCGCTGTTCGTGAAATAACCGCCAATACCCGATGCACTGCTTGCGGTCGCGGAGATACCATAGGTCGTACCCGCTGCATAAACACCTGGGCCCGCGCTGGCAGTAAGATAGCCGCCATATGTCGTACCAGTGCCAACAACACCTGAACCAGCTGAAGCTACGAACCAACCACCTTGTGTAGTACCAGTACCATAGACACCAGGACCTGCGGTACCAGTACCATAGACACCATAGGTACCAGAACCATTTACGCCATATCCACCTGAAAAGTTACCGCCATAGATCGTACCCGACCCATAAACGCCCGAGCCACCAGTCGAAGTGAAATATCCACCATTAACCGGGCCCGTACCGACAACACCATATCCTGCACTCGAGGTGAAGTCCCCACCTCTACCACCGCCGGTGCCAGAAACACCAACACCTGATGCGTTTGCAGCTGTGAACGTCGCACCAGTACCCCAAGAAGCGGCGGTAGAGGTTCCTGTAACAGCAGTGCCAGTAGTAGTCACATTAACACTGCCTACAACATCCAGCGCATTGCTTGCCGATGTTGTACCAATGGCTAGACGATTGTTCGTTGCATCCCAAACAAATAAACTATCTTCATCAACTTTATTCGTTGCGCTTTCAAACAATACGCGTCCTGCTGTACCGCCGGTAATTGCTGTCGTACCAATCGAAAGCGCTGTGGTCGGGGCTGCTGCCCAACTCAACGTACCGCTACCATTGGTTGAAAGCATCTGGCCGCTTGAACCATCTGCGCTTGGCAATGTATATGTTGTTGAACCCGCCGCTGCTGCTGCTTGCAACGCAACCGTACCGCTGGTTGAACCTGTCAATGTAATTTTACCCGCCGTACCCGCAGCCTTACCAAGGGTCAGGGTCGATGAACCAGCAATCGCACCAACAACATCAAGTTTAGAAGCTGGCGTCAATGAACCAATACCCACATTACCCGTATCAGTAACCAGCGCATAACCACCGCCGGTATTGGTAAAGTAACCACCGATGCCCGACGCACTGCTTGCGGTACCATAAACACCATAGGTCGTACCCGATGCATAAGCACCCGGACCAGCCGAAGCAATACCATACACACCATAAGTCGTGCCTGTGCCATACACACCCGGACCCGCTGAACCTGTAAAATAACCACCATAGGCAGTACCCGTTGCATCAACACCGCGCGCGCCACCTACAAACTGGCCGCCATAACCGGTACCCGCACCCGCTGCATAAATGCCCGTTGCATTTGCACCCGTAACGCCGAATTGAGCGCCATAGGTTGTACCTTCTGCATACACGCCGCGACCTGATGCATTGATAAACTGGCCAGCGAAAAGATCACCCGAAGCATAAACATCCAAGCGATAGGTTGGTGTTGCGGTGCCAATACCTAAACGCTTATTGGTTGCATCAAAATGGAATAAGCTATCTTGGCTTACTTTATTTGTAGCGCTTTCGAATAAAACTTTTCCTGCGGTGCCACCGGTAATTCCTGTCGTGCCGATTGAAAGTGCAGTCGTTGGTACGGCTGCCCAGCTCAGCGTACCACTACCGTTGGTTGAAAGCAGTTGACCACTCGTACCATCCGCGCTTGGTAATGTGTAAGTCGTTGAACCCGCCGCTGCTGCTGCTTGTAATGCAACTGTGCCGCTGGTTGAACCCGTAAGTGTAATTTTACCTGCTGTGCCCGCTGCTTTACCAAGCGTAAGGGTCGATGAACCAGCAATCGCACCAACAACATCCAGTGGAACGGTTGGCGTTGATGAGGCAATACCAACATTCCCACCGTTAAACAGAGCCGCATAAGAATTACCACTGGATGATGCCGACGTTACTGACAATCCGACAGCTGTCGCGCCTGCTGTGTTTGCCGTTGCGGAGAGTACGGCACCATACAATGAGCCCGTTGCGCCGGTATTATTTGTCACTGCAATATTCAGCCCCCTGCCCATGCCATATGAACCTGTGTGCTGATATGTATTCTGAATATCGATACCAGCCATCAGCCCGTTAATGGTGGCCGCACCTGTGCTCTTGGTAATCGCGATGGAATTACTCCCGCCGGTATCAGTCACGGTGATGCCATTTCCGCCATACGCGCCGCCTTTGGATATCGTAATCGCGTCGGCATTATAAACAGTCGAAATAGTCAGCGCACTTACCGCGCTGCCCATCGTTATTTTTGCTGCACCCACAATGTCCAATGGAACAGTTGGGGTTGATGAAGCAATGCCAACATAACCCGTACCGGTTACCAGCGCATAGCCACCGCCGGTATTGGTAAAGTAACCACCGATGCCCGATGCCCCACTTGCCGTCGCAGAGATACCATAGGTCGTACCCCAGGCAGCAACACCCGGACCAGCCGAACCGTTAAAATAACCGCCATAGCTGCTACCTGCTCCTGTAACACCCGGACCAGCCGATCCTGTAAAATAACCGCCATAGTTCGTACCCGAGCCTTGAAAAGCTGTACCACTCGCATTAGTGGCGAACACACCACCCACAACATCCAGCGCAGTGCCCGGTGTTGCTGAACCAATTCCTAAACGCTTATTGGTGTTATCCCAGAAAAACGCGCTATCCGCACCCAAATTACCGCCGCTATTAAATTGTATTTGTCCTGCACTACCCGCTGCTGAAATCGATCCTGCGCCACCAGCCACCGAACCCCATGCGCTGCCATTATAAGTTTCCATCGCACCGGTCGTTGTGTTGTAAACAGTTAAACCCGTTGCTGGCGATGAAATCGCATTACGCTGCGCGGTGGTCATGCGCGGTGGCAACATGCCCTTGGTGGTTGATGTCATGTCAACAAGTGCTGTTGCAGCTGGCGCTGTTGTTCCAACAGCTAAGTTCTTATTGGTGTTATCCCAATTGAACAAACTATCCGCGCCCAAGCCACCGCTGCTGTTAAACTGAATTTGCGTGTTTGAACCTGCAGCACTAACCGATCCGGCGCCACCCGCAACCGAACCCCATGCGCTGCCATTATAGCTTTGCATTGCAGCAGTCGTTGTATTGTAAATCGTCAAACCGGTTGCTGGCGATGAAATCGCATCACGTTCCGTTGTGGTCAGGCGTGGTGGCAGGAAGCCCTTAGTGGTTGAGCTGATATCAAGCAGCGCGGTTGCAGCGGGCGTTGCCGTGCCAACACCGACAGAGCCATTGATATAGGTTGTTCCGGTAATTGTATTCAGATTGTCAGCCAGTAAAAGCGGATTAGTTTGCACACCGCCTTCTGTAATGAAGAAGCCAATCTGGTTTTGACCTACGAGACCTCCTGTACTTGTTTTGATCGAACTATAATAGTTTGTGTCCGAAAAAGAAAAACGCTGATTCTCAACCAAAGCACCTGCCGTATTATTCGTCTGAATATCCAGAGGCGCACTTGGCCCCGACGTGCCGATACCAACAAAGCCATTTGTAGCAATCCGCATCGCTTCAGCCTGGCTGCCGGTCTTGAAGATGAGCGCATCCGATGTGCCCGTACCGGATGTTGATTGAAGCGTAAGGGTTGATGATGCACCCGTGCCACCATTAATGAGCGGCGTTGTGATGCTGGTTGTAAATGTTGGCGATGTTGTCATTGCAACATTGCCGGTACCACTTACAGAATATTCGCCTAACGTACCGTTATTATCATAAAGGACCTTGGTATCTGCGCCACTCGCAATCGCTGTACTACCAATCGTCAAGCTAGCCGCACCCGTTGATAGCACCCACGCACTACCATTGTAGCTATTCATCGCGTTAGTCGTTGAATTATAAATTGTCAAACCCGTTGCAGGTGATGAAATCGCATCACGCTGCGTGGTTGTTAAACGTGGCGGCAGGAAACCTTGGGTTGTTGAATACATATCAACAAGTGCTGTTGCCTCTGGTGTTGCACTGCCAATTCCGACATTCCCCGCCCCGGTAATCAGCGCATAACCACCACCGGTATTGGTGAAATAACCACCGATACCTACTGCATCACTTGCCGTTGCTGAAATACCGTAGGTTGTACCAGAAGATGCAATACCGGGGCCAGCAGACGCTGTGAAGTTACCACCATAAGTCGTGCCGGACCCATTTACACCCACGCCGCCCGATGCTGTAAAGTTACCGCCATAGGTAACGCCCGCGCCATAAAGCGCTGCACCAGTCGTTCCAAGAAACTTACCGCCCTCGGTTCCTACAGCATGTAATGGATAAAGCGGCGCGCCCGTACCAATACCCAGGCGATGATTGGTTGCATCCCAAATGAACGCGCTATCCGCGCCCATCACACCATTATTATTAAACTGCACCTCACCATTAACACCCGCAACGGAGTTCGATCCCACTGCAATCCATGTCGAACCATTATAGGTATCCAGCGTCTTGGTCGTGGTATTGTAAACGGTCAAACCGGTTGTAGGTGATGAAATCGCATTACGCTGCGCGTTACTCATGCGTGGCGGCAACATACCCCGCGTCGTTGATGTCAAATCAAGAAGTGCTGTTGCATCGGGCGCTGTTGTGCCGACACCAACAGAGCCAGCAGCATCAATATACATCTGACCGGTATTTCCGCCGGTATCAAATCGAATGCTGCCCACGCTGGTGTTGTTATTAAAGAGAGCAAGCATGCGCGAATCCACGCCCGCATCTTTTATTCCCATGCCTAAATCAGAATTTCCATCAGCAAACGATAATGAACCATTCGTCAATGTTGAATTACTTAAATAATTTCTTGCTGTATAATTTAAAAATATGCCCATTCCACTATTAGCTGTATTTCCAAAATAAGTATTGTATGTATCACCGGGGGCATAAGAGGCATTGTAGCCAATAACCGAATAGTTGCCGCTCGTACCATTCGTCTTGATATCGCCATTGACCTCTAACATTTTGGTGGGTGCCGCCGTCCCAATCCCAACATTACCCGTCCCGGTTACAAGCGCATAACCACTGGTTGATGAGAAATAACCACCAATACCTGTTGTTGCATTACCCGAAACACCATGGGTTACACCATAACCTCTTACACCAATACCATCTGATGCCGTGCCATTCACACCGACTTCAGCACCATAAGCATTAATTGCTGTTCCATTTCCGTTTCCATCACCTGCAGTTATAGTGAATGCAACATCACTGCTTGTATCGACGATATGAAGCTTATAGCTAGGCGTTGTTGTACCAATACCCAGACGCTTATTGGTGTTATCCCATGTGAACACGCTATCAGCGCCAAGATTACCGCTGTTGTTAAATTGTATTTGGCCGTTTGAACCGGCTGCACCAACCGAACCACCGCTTACGTTACCATAAAGGGTTCCATAGAAACCGCTGGTCGCTGTAATCGCGCCGCCCACTGTCAAATCACTCGACGTTGAAATCGCGCCGGTGCTGCGTGTAATCGCCAGCACATTACCAAGCGATGTTCCAGCATCTGAATAACGCGTAATTACAAAATTTGATCCGACATCACTACCGGTTTCATCAACGCTATTTTCACTAAGCGCCCAGCGCGCTGATCCCAAGGTTGAGAACACAACCGAGCGATCCGTTTGCTTTGGACCACGAACGCGGATATTGCCATTTACATCCAGTTTATCGGCGGGTGTTTGTGTGCCAATGCCTACATTTCCAGATGGATCAATCGTCATGCGCACAGCGCCATCGGTCGAAATTTTTACAGTGCCGCCTGTACCGGCATTATCATCCACCGCCACGCCGGAATCGCCCTGCTCAATAGCAGTGGATCCCGCCACATCATGCGCCACAACCACACGGCCATAAATATCCACTTCACCCCAGTTATAGGTGCCCGAAGATGTCGGTGATATCTGCGGCAACAAGGCCGAGGACAAGGTTCCGCTTAAAAGATTGCTCGCATTATCAATGCCGAGTTGATTGCGCAGATTGGTATTGCTCGTGGCATTCACGCCGGTACCACCACTTGCCAACGCAACGCAGCATCCTGTGATACCCGTTGCCGCAACTGACCCTGCCGAACCACTTACGTTACCCGTGATAGCAACGCCGGTAATCGTACCACCGGTAATTGCAACCGCATCGGCATTTTGCGTTGCCATGGTTCCAAGAGCAAGCGCTGTACGCCCTGCACCTGCATCAGCTGCAACAAACAATGCATCACCAACAGTCGTTGAACCAAGCGTTGCGCGCGCTGCTGCTGCGGTTGATGCGATGAATAGCGCATCACCAACGGTTGTGGCGCCTAATGCTGTACGCCCTGCACCTGCGTCCGCTGCAATAAACAATGCATTACCAACGGTCGTTGCGCCTAATGCTGTACGCCCTGCACCTGCATCAGCTGCAATAAACAATGCATCACCAACGGTCGTTGAACCGAGCGTCGAGCGCGCTGCTGCTGCGGTTGATGCAATGAACAGCGCATCACCAACGGTTGTAGAACCTAAATTCGCGCGCGCATCAATGATATTATTCGCGTTCGTACCACCCGATGTAATTGGAAGCGCATTTGATAGCGCGAGGGAGATAGCATTTACCTGACCATTAGCGGTTACTGTACCATCACTGGCAACAGCAAACCTCTCAGTATTAGCGTTATCTCTGATCAGCAAAAGCGGCGAAAGCCCACCAGCAGGCTCCTTGATAATCAGGCTTGATGCATTTAACGAACCATCATTATTCACTTTCACTGCATCCGCAGCGATACCGAACTTCACCGTATTAGCGCTGGTAACCTGCCACACATTGGCGCGGTTGATCGCTTCGGCAACCGTCAGCCTGTTAATGCGGTCATCGCCTTGCGCGGTAACGTTACCGCAACCGGTTTGCAAAATCCCATCAGGGCCTGCCGTAATAATACCAATCGATGGCAAGGAAGGAGAAGCGGTAGGATTTGTCCAACGACAATACACATAATATTTACCCCATGGATCAAGCTGGCGCACACCGGTGCCTACATCCATAACACCATGTGTAATTGGAGTGATGCCATCAGAATTCATTTCATTCGTTGCATTCACAACGCTGGCATAATTGGCCGGGAGACGCGACGCATCGCCTGCCGCTCCAACAAGCGGCGGCTCCACAATCGTACTGGTATCATCATCAAGTTTTGAACTCGCAGAAAGTGTTTGACCTGCTGCATTTAACTGCTGGCGCGCGGTGTTAATTGCGGTGATTTCAGCGTTACTACGTAATACCTGACTATAGCCAGAGAACATCACCGCCGCGCCAATACCGCCCAGCGCGAGCATATAAAGCAATGGTGCCAGCATAAAGCCGGATTGCTTATTCACGTATGTTCCCCGCAACGAAATTCCCATAACCTACACATGGCCCGAGATAGAAAGACTTTCCAATATCCGCCATATTCGCTGGAAAGATTTAACAAATCATTTATCTTTCTTAAATTGCGAACTATTTACTCTTAATATCATTGGAAAAAATGCACAGTTTTTGTGCAAGAAATCCTGCAAAGTCGCACCATATTATAGCTAATATTTATTGTAGCTTATATTTGTAGGGGTGAACGCTACAGTATAATTCCAGAGCGGTGCGTCATTGCGAGGAGGCCTTTAGGCCGACGCGGCAATCCACCTTCCAAATATAAGAAATAAAATAGATTGCCACGCCCCTAAAGGGGCTCGCAATGACGCAGCAATCATATGGGGTTTGAAACGATTCTTACGGAACTAGCCAAAGAATCGCCGCTCCCAAAAGAATCCGATAGATCGCAAAAGGCGTGAAGCCAAAGCGCACAATCAGCTTGATAAACACTGTAATAACCAGCATTGCGAACACAAAAGACGACACAAAGCCAATCGCCATCAGCCCTAAATCATCCATGCTCAGCACGGACCAGTTTTTATAAAGATCATAGATCGCTGCTGCCGTTAGCGTCGGCACCGCAAGGAAAAATGAGAATTCTGCTGCTGTTTGCTTATTCAATCCCGCAACCATCCCGCCAATAATTGTTGCGCCAGATCGTGACACACCCGGAATCATCGCAAGGCACTGGAAGAAGCCAATCTTGATCGCATCAGTAAAGCTGATCGCATCAACCTCAATCACTTTTTCCTTTAACGGCATCCGGTCGATGATCACCATAATAATGCCGCCAATGATCAAGCTATAGGCCACCACGGTTGAGTTAAACAAATGCGCCTTGATCGCAGAATGTAAGAGCGCACCAAACACAGCAGCAGGAAGAAAGGCGAGCAACAACAGCCAGATAAAATTGCGGGATTTTTTTTCCGTGAAAAAAGAAACCGCAACATGGGAAAACTTTTTGAAATAAGCCACCAGCACCGCTGCAATGGCGCCCATTTGAATAACCACATCAAACACCAGCGCACGTGCATCATTAAACGTGATCGCATCACCGAATAAAATTAGGTGCCCGGTAGATGATACTGGCAAATATTCGGTCAGACCTTCAACAAGCCCCATAAGAATGGCTTTGATGTAGAGGGGAAGTTCCATGCTCGATGCCTTAAAGAAGGTAGATGGTTAGTTTGAAAAACAAAGATACGAAAAAGAGCGAGATAATTC
>RGZA01000045.1 GCA_010031785.1 Alphaproteobacteria bacterium | reverse complement strand
ATTTGCATGCGAGCGACCGTTTGTTCCAGATGGAAATGATGCGCCGTGCAGGAACAGGGCGGCTTGCGCAGGTGCTTGGAAAAGACCTAATCAATTACGATAAGAAAATGCGTGCACTTGGTTTTTACAAAATGATTGAGCCTTATTTTGCGCGCCTATCGCCAGAAGCAAAAACAGCGATGCAGGCTTATGCCAGCGGCGTAAATGCATATTTAAAAAAAGCCGCATTGCCAGCCGAATTCACTTTGCTTGGTTTCAAGCCAGCGCCATGGCAGGCGCATGATGGGCTAATCTGGGCCAAGATGATGGCATTGCAACTGAGTGGGAATTGGGAAGATGAAGTATTACGTGAACAGCTTTTGCAAAAGGGCTGGAGCAGGGAACAGGTGAATACGCTTTATCCGGTTGCAGATGCGAATGTGCCAGTGACGGTTGCGCCGTTGCAGTGGGTAAGGACTAGGCCCAAGGCCCAAGGTGTTAGGCCCGAGGAAGAAAAAGTTCCTGTTGCATTAGATTTTTTCCCTAACACCTCGGGCCTTGGGCCTCAAACCTCTTCTGGAGCCTCCTTCTTTGAGCGCTTACCCCACACAGCTTCCAACGCTTATGTGATTGCAGGGGCACATACAAAAAGCGGTAAGCCGATTTTGGCCAATGATCCGCACCTGCAATTGCAATCACCGGTTCTGTGGTATCTGGCGCGGATAGTTACGCCGGAATTTGAGCTAAAGGGCGCAACCGCGCCAGGCATGCCGTTTTTTCCGCTTGGTCAAAGTGGGGGACAAAACGGAAATGTTGCATGGGGTTTTACAACATCCAATATGGATGTGCAGGATATTACGTTCATCGATGCTACTGAAAAAATGTCAAGGCGCGATGAAATCATCCATGTCAAAGATGCGCCGGATGTAACCTTTAGCGTTGAAGCAAATAAAACTGGCGTGGTGCTCAGTGATATTGTTGCCGATATTACGGCAATCACGCCGCCGCATAAAAAAGCGTTGCTGCAATTTACAGGATTTGATGAGGGCGATAAAACCGCGCAGGCGTTGTATGCGATGAATAATGCAGGCAATGCAGCCGCGGTTGAAGCGGCGCTTGATGATTATTCGGTGCCACCGCAAAATCTTGTCTATGCCGATAAGGACGGGCATGTGGGCTATCGCGCCGTGGGTATGGTGCCAAAACGCAGCAAGGATGGGTTCTTTGCGCGTGATAATCAGCGCTGGCAAGGCGTAATCAATGCAGCAGCACCGCAACTTAAGGACCCCGCTGCTGGCGTGATCATGACCGCCAATAATGCAGTGATTGGTAATGAGGGTTGCAAGAAGTTCTCCTGCGCATTTGCGCGCGATTGGGCTGAACCCTATCGCGCCATGCGCCTTGAAACATTGTTTAATGACGCATTCGTTGCGCATACGCAGTTTGATGTGCAAAGCGCAAGCGCGCCGATGCTGGATATTACATCGATGGCGGCAAAGCGCTTTTTGCCGGTGATGTTAAAAGCCATGCCGGGTGATGATGCGATGATCGCTGCGTTACGCAACTGGGATGGCAGCATGCAGCGTGATAAACCGGAGCCGCTGATTTTTCATGCATGGCTTGATGCGCTGATGCAAAAAACATTTGGTCAGAATTATACGAGCGATGTGATGTGGCCGCGCATGTGGGCGCTGCAAGCGCAAATGATCAGCGATGATGTGCTGCGCAGCAGTTTTGCAAATGCGATGGATGAGTTAAAGCAACGCCATGGCGCGGATTCACAACATTGGCGCTGGGGGGATGAACATGGTGCGCCGCTTAAGCATCCGGTGTGGTCGCATGTGCCGCTGATCAAGGATCTTGTATCACTGCGTACGCAAACCGATGGCGATGGCTATACGCTGCGCCGCGCACAGCCGGGAAATTATGCGCATCCATTTGAGGTAGAGCATGGCGCGGGCTATCGCGGTGTGTATGATCTTGCTGATCCTGCGCAATCACTGTTTGTAATTGCAACGGGACAATCGGGGCAGATTTTTTCAAAGCATTATAGTGATCTGCGCGATGCGTGGAACAGGGGCGCGTTTGTAACCATGCAGGGTGATGAACAGATGTTGCGCAGCAAGGGTGCGCGCGTGCTAACCCTTAGCCCACAATAGCGCCAAGGCCGTGGTAATGGCGGCGGAAATACAATAATGGTCGCGCTTCTTTGTTGATGCTGCCAAGCATATCAATCTTGCCAATGATAATCAGATGATCACCGCTCTTGTGCGTTTTGGTGACGGTGCAATGCAATGCCGCAAGGGTGTTTTTTAAGATGCGCACGGCATGTTTGTTTTCTTCATGCGGGACCTGATCCCATATTTTCTTCTGCTGACCCGCAAAAAGTTCTGCCAGATGTTTTTGTTCTTGGGTGAGTAAATTCACAGCAAATTTTTTGCGCGGGTTAAAGGCAGAGCAATGGCTTGATTTGCGATCAAGGCAAAATAAAATCAGCGCCGGATGCAGCGAGAGCGATGTGAAGGAACTGACCGTGATGCCAACCGACTCGCGCTTTGAGATCGCTGTAATCACCGACACACCGGCGGCTAGGCTCCCAAGTGCGGCACGAAATTCCACCGAATCGATACTCATGTATTACTGACCTTAAGATTTTGAATATAAAGCGCGCATAAAAATGCCTGATAAAGCGAGCAAAGAACAGGACTTTGAACATGGCTTCAAACTTGTTACGGAAAAACAATAAAAAAGCCTTGCCTTTGATATCGCTTGAAAATAGATTGTGGCGTAATTGCGAATTAATGCTTTCTTTACCACCTTACATCGAGGCCTAGCCATGCGTAAAACGATCCTGATCCTTTTGGCTGCGTTTCTTTTTATGTGTGCGCCGCATATGTCTTATGCCGCAGGGACATGTACGCTTGATGAAGCAACAGTGGGTGGCACTGATCCGATGTGTCCGATTTCTGGCACAAATAATTTTCTGCCCACGCAAGGATATAATTCTGCACGCTTGCAGCCAACCAATGCACTGAGCGGCACACCGATTAATATCAATAATGTCTGCCGTTATGTTGATGCGCGCGGCATTACAAACCCTGTATTCGTGCCTTTTAATACGCCTGCTGAATGGAATGCGTTTCTTGCTAATAACCCCGCCGGAACCAATGTTTCTGCACGTTGTTGCGTTGCGCGCAGCATGGTTGTTGGTGATGTTCCAGAGCCAACCGATACCTGCAATGGTGGTAACTGGAATCTACAAGGCCTTGTTACATCATTTTCTGCAACAACGTATCTTGCACGCCCTGCTGGCCAAAATCCTACTTCAGAAATCAATCTTGTTGCTTCCGTTATTGAAGATTCTGATTACCCGGTTGATACATTCCCGTTTCAACGCGACGATATTGGCGCGATGCTTCCCAAAGGAACACGCGCATCGGATACTTATATTGCACGTTGGCAGTGCCTTGGCCGCCAGACGGTAGGCGTGAACAGCTCCGCCAACACGCACCGTACATCAATTAATGGCGCGGTCATTGGCAACATCAATGGCGAAATCGGCGATATCGCCTTCACCCTGTTCAAATTGCAATGCCGCAATGCTGCATGGACCAGCATTGATCCAAGTACTTGCGTTGAAACCATCACCCAAGCAACCCAGACCTGTGTTCAGGCGGGCCATCCTGCAACCTGGACCGGCAGCGTTCAGGTTCTGCAACGCAAAAACTGCCCGGCTGGTAATATCACAGCAAGCATTGCGTTTGATAGTTGCGTTGCACCGACCTGCACACCATCGGATACACCATCAACTGTTGAATGCCCAAGTGGCCAAAGCGGAAATATCATTCGTCGCACCATTCGCACCTGTGATGGCAGCAATGGCGGCGCAGGCAGCGTATCAACGGTCGATGATACAAGCCAATGCGTTGCAGCGTGTGTTCCTGGCCAAGTTGGTGCCAACTTCAGCGAAAGCTGCGGTGTCAATTTCACCGGCACAGCGACGTTTAAGAATATGCGCACTTGTCCGGTTGGAACACCAGGCGGCGTGATCACCAAAACCGAAGTATCCAACAGCTGCGTTTGCCCTGCTTCAACTGATCTAGGCAATATCACTAAGGTTTGTCCTATTGGCCAAACTGGCACACCCGTTGTGCGTCAGGTAAAAACCTGCGTGCAGGCATTGCCATCCGGCTCAGGAATTCAAAGCTGGGGCATTTGTTCCTGCACCATCGCTGAAACGCCTGTTTCAGGAAGCTGCATTGCAGCCTGTGTTGCAGGCGATACGGTCACAACCGCGCCTTGCCCCATCGGTCAGAGCGGAAATATTACACGCCGTACGGTTCGTACCTGTGATGGCAGTAATGGCGGCACAGGCAGCGTTGTCGTTACCGATGATGTAAGCCAGTGCAGCGCAACCTGCGTGCCCGGCCAGGTTGGTGATACCTTTGTTGAAAGCTGCGGTGCAAACTTCAACGGCTCTGCGACCTTCAAGAATGTGCGTGCTTGCCCATCGGGCGCGATCACCAAAACGGAAGTATCCAATACGTGTGCTTGCCCTGCTTCAACCAATCTTGGGCCTGTGATCAAGGCGTGCCCATCAGGACAAATCGGTGGCATGCTTGTTCAACAAGTAAAGACCTGCGCGCAAGCGCTGCCAGCGGGCGGCCTGCAAAGCTGGGGCTTCTGCTCGTGCAGTACGATTGAAAATCCCATCGTTAATGGTTGCGTATCCTTGTGCACACCGATTGATACAACGGTCACCGCTGCATGTCCTTCGGGCCAAACCGGAACCGTTACGCGCCGTATCGTGCGCGTATGTGATGGCAGCAATGGAGGTCTTGGCAATCTGACGACTACCGATGATATCAGCCAATGTGTGCCGGCAACCGTCTGTGTTCCAGGACAGGTTGGCAACACGTTCCAGGCTGCCTGCCCAATTGGTCAGGTCGGTGTTGTAACCAAGCGCACCGTGCGCGCTTGCCCATCAGGTACATTGAGCGATGAAGTTGTCAGCAGCACCTGCGCTGCGCCGCCCGTATCATGCATTCCCGGTGAAATCAGCCGTTCAGCCGTAGATTGCGGTATCAATATGGATGGAATGATTGTCACTATTGTCAACCATATCTGCGATGGCTCCAACAATGGTGCTGGCCGCGATGTGGCCACAATCGATAATCAATGCCGCGCATCATGCATTCCAACCGGCCCGGTTGTAACACAAGAAGCGTGCCCATCGGGTCAGCAAGGTTACATCAAGGTAACCACGCGCCACGTATGTCATAGCCGTATGGGTTCTAATGGCTGGGAAGCATGTGGAGCACCATCATGGTGGGATAACTGGATTGATGGCGGTGCGCGCGACATTGTTGTGCGTGAAAATTTCTGCACCCCGATTGTTCAGTGCACCCCATCGGATACGTCATCTACTGCGGCATGCCCGTCAGGTTATGATGGTCAGATCCTTGTTCGCACCCAGCATATTTGTGATGGAAGCAACAATGGCGCAGGACGTAACCAGATTACTGAAACCAATCAGTGCCGTCTTTCATGCGTTGCAGGTCCAACATGCAATCCTTACTCAGCGCCTTGCCCATCGGGTCAGACTGGCCAGATTGTAAGACAGGATTACCGTCTCTGCCCATCGGGTAACATCGAGATCCGCGAGATTAGCAATACATGCGTGAATGCATGTATTCCAAGCAATAATGTCACCGATGCATCCTGCCCGGCAGGACAGCTTGGAAAAATTGTAACGACCAGAGCGCATATCTGCGATGGTTCAAACAATGGTGCGGGGCGTGATACCATCACGATCGACAATCAATGCCGCAATGCATGTGTGCCTGCGACATCGACTGCGAATTCTGCATGCCCAAGCGGCCAGACCGGTAACATTGTGACAACGACCCAGCATGTGTGCGATGGCAGCAATGGCGGTCTTGGACGCGATCAGATCACGATCAGCAATCAGTGTCATTATAGCTGCACCGCAGGCACCACAACCGCAAGTGCTGCATGCCCATCGGGTCAGACCGGACAAATTGTTACCACCACGCAGCATGTATGCAATGGCGCAAACAATGGTGCCGGCATGGATATCATCAGCACGGTAAACCAGTGCCAGCTTAGCTGCACCCCAACATCATCATCTGTGAATAGCGCCTGCCCATCTGGCCAGACCGGTACGGTTACAACCACCACTGCCCATGTGTGTGATGGATCAAACAATGGCGCAGGCAAGGATGTGGTAACGGTGAACAGGCAGTGCCAAAATATCTGCACACCAGGCTCAAGCTCGGTGAACAGCGCATGTCCATCCGGTCAAAGCGGTCAGGTTACGACGACCACCACGCACATCTGTGATGGTTCAAACAATGGCAGCGGTCGTGACACGATCACCACCACCAACACCTGCGTCAATACCTGCGTTGCTGGTTCAACCTCGATCAACAGCGCGTGCCCATCGGGTCAAGCCGGCCAGATCACTACCACAACCGCTCATATCTGTGATGGTAGCAATAACGGTGGCGGACGCGATGTTGTAACGACAAACAATCAGTGCACCGTGATCCAGCTCTGCACCCCATCGGAACTGGTAACATGCTCTTCATGCCCAGCAGGCCAAGTGGGGACAGTGACAACCACGCGTAGACATATTTGTGATGGCAGCAATGGCGGTGTGGGCCGTGATACGATTTCCACCAGCAGTACCTGTCGCCCTCGATGCACATCAAGTTCCAGCGCAAGCTCGGGTTCCAGCTCTAGCGCATCGGGTTCAGGCTGGAGTGGTTCAGTCTCCATCTCTGCAAGTGCGAATGCTAGCGCCAATGCTAGCGCAGGATGCTCATATTGATCGACGAACAATGATTGAATAAACAAAACCCGGCCTCACCCGCCGGGTTTTTTTTGGCTCATTATTAAGATTTAAAATACAACAAGGCCTGTTTTAATTGGCCTAAAAAATAAGCTTCGTCCTTTTCTTAACGATTTAGTTGCAATCTTTGCGTTATTCGTAAGGGACCCTTTCTCCCGACTTTTTGCATTTGATGTCCAACGTTATTGCAACCTCGCTGCCACCTGAATTTGATCTGATGACGCGTATGCGTCACCGGTTGCAAAGCCTTGCCTATGCAAGTCATCTCTATCGCATGATGATTTCAGGGCCGGTGCCCAAGGCGCTGGATGTGGTGCCATCGGACCCTTGGCCGGGCGATAGCGCGCTTGGCGAAAGCATTGTTGATGGCAAATTTAATTTTGCCGGGCAGAGTTTTTCAGCGCATCCCCCGCAATGGTTGCCGGAAAAAGCCAATACAGCGTGGCTGACGACGGTGCATGGCTTTGAATGGTTGCGTGATTTACGTTCGCTTGGCGGGGATACGGCGCGGCGGGTTGCACGCAGTCTGATGGCATCATGGCTTGATCGCTTTGAGCAATGGTCACCCTATGTGTGGGAGCCGCATCTGGTTGCCTTGCGCCTAACGCACCTTGTTGGCATGCATGATTTTGTGCTGGCAAGCGCGGATACGCAATTCCGCCTGCGTGTGTTTGAATGCATGGTGCGGCACACCAAGCATTTGCTGCGCTTATTGCCGCGCGCTGTTGCAGGCTTTGTTGCGCGTGATGATGACACACCGGAGAAAATCAATAATGTGAATTTACCGGCTGCAGCACAGATTCAGGGCGTTGAATTACTGATAGTGCTACGCGGCCTTGCATTTGCCGGTGTTGCATTTCCTGATGGTAACAAGGCACTCAAGCTTGGTCTTGAAATCATGCCAATCGCTTTGCGCCATGCGATGATGGCGGATGGATCGAATGCAGAGCGTAATCCATCGCAGCAAATTCATATGCTGCGCTGCCTTGTCGATATGCGCCATGCCCTTAAAGCAGGAAAAATCCCCCTGCCGCCTGAATTGCCAATCGCGATTGAACGTGCTGCAGCAGCGCTGCGTTTTTACCGCCATGGCGATGGTGCATTATGTTTGTTCAATGGTGCGCAGGAAGAAAGCCCCGTGTTGTGTGATGCGTTATTAACGCAAGCCGATGTGCGTGGCCGTGCGCCAAAAACCCTTATTCATGGCGGGTTTGAGCGCTTATCGCTGGGCCGCATGCTGGTGTTTGTCGATGTAGGATCACCGCCAGCGCCAGGGCTTGATAACGCAGCGCATGCGGGCCTATCAAGTTTTGAATGCAGCATTGGCCGCGAGCGCTTGTTTGTGAATTGTGGTGCGCATCCCGGGCATGATAGCGATGCATGGTACACGGCTTTTGCTGCAACCGCAGCGCATAGCACCGTGACAGTGGATGATAAAAATAATTGCGAAGTGCTGAGCGCGGGCGGGATCGGTAACCGGCCACTTGCCATTGAATGTTTGCGTGAAGATACCAAGCAGCAGCAACAAGTCATCCTGACGCATGATGGCTATCAGGCGGAAAGCGGCCTATCGCATCAGCGCACGCTGACATTGCTTGCAGAAGGCGAAAGTTTGCGCGGTGAAGATAAATTAAAGGGCACAGCAGGAAAATCGGTGATGCTGCGTTTTCATTTGCATCCCCTTGTGCAGGCAAGCCTTATTCAAAATGGTAAGGCGGTGCTGATGAAATTGCCAGGCGGGAATGGCTATCGCTTCCGCTGCGAAAATGGCCATGGGGAAGCGCAAGCCTTGGTGCTTGAAGAAACGCTTTATTATGGCAAAACTCTTGGGCGGCCCAGCCGCCAGATTGCCGTGAAAGGCACCACCGGCCTTGGTGAAAGCAAGTGGATGTGGAGCGTTGTGCGCGAGGGAAAAAAATGAGTGATGAGAGTTAAGTGTTGAGAGATGAGGTAAAAACATCTATTTTCTACGTCTCATCACTCAACTCTCATCACTCAACTCTCTCATGTCCCTTCACGCTGTTTCTACTGTTCCTGCGCCTGATCTTGTAAAGCCGGTACGCGCGCTTATTTCCGTTTCCGATAAAACGCAACTGATCGAGATCACGCGCGCGCTTCGTAATCTGAATGTTGAGGTGTTATCAACCGGCGGTTCGGCAAAGGCGCTGGAGGCCGAAGGCATGATGATTACCGAAGTGGGTAGCTTCACCGGTTTTCCCGAGATGATGGACGGCCGCGTTAAAACGCTGCATCCCAAAATTCATGGTGGCATTTTACAGGTGCGCACCAATACGCAGCATCAGTTTCAGGCAACCGAACATAATATTCCGCCGATTGATATTGTGATCGTCAATCTCTACCCGTTTGCGGCAACGATTGATAAAGGGGCGGATTTTGCAACCAGCATTGAAAATATTGATATTGGCGGCCCTGCGCTGATCCGCGCCGGTGCAAAAAATCATGATTTTGTGACAGTGCTCACAAGTCCTTCGCAATATGCGGGTTTGCTTGAAGAATTAAAGAAAAATGATGGCGCGATTGGTTTGAATTTCCGCAAAAAATGCGCAGCAGAAGCCTTCACCCACACCGCTGCCTATGATGCGATGGTATCGACATGGTTTGCAGGACAACTGGGTGATGAATATCCTGAAACCATCACGCTCAGCTATACGCGCAAGCAAATGCTGCGTTATGGCGAAAACCCGCATCAGAAAGGCGCGGTCTATCTATCACGCAAAAGCGAACCATGTGTTGCGCGCGCTGAACAAGTGCAGGGCAAGGAATTAAGCTATAATAATTATAATGATGCTGATGCCGCGTTTGAGTTGGCAAGTGAATTTCCCCCGCAAACATGCGGCCCAACTATTGCGATTATCAAGCATGCCAATCCATGCGGCGTGGCAAGCGCCAAGGATTACGTAACCGCTTATAAGCTGGCCCTTGCGTGTGACCCGGTCAGTGCCTTTGGTGGCGTGATTGCAATCAACGGTAAGCTTGATGCAGCAACGGCCACCGCGATTTCCGACATTTTCACCGAAGTCATTATTGCACCTGAAGCGGATGATGAAGCGCGCAAGATTATTGCCGCAAAGAAAAATCTGCGCCTGCTGTTAACGCACGGCATGGCCGATGCAAAACGTGGCGGCGCAACCTTACGTTCCATTGCAGGCGGATTGCTGCTGCAATCACGTGATGATGGGCAGGCGAGTATTGAGGGCTGGAAGATTGTAACCAAGCGCAAACCTACCGATGATGAAGCGCGCGATATGCTGTTTGCATTCCGCGTAGGCAAGCATGTGAAATCAAACGCCATTGTCTATGCCAAAAATCAGGCAACGGTTGGCGTTGGCGCCGGGCAAATGAGCCGTGTGGATTCCGCGCGCATTGCCGCATGGAAAGCAGCCGAAGCTGCAAAGAATGCAGGGCTTACCGATACACTGACAAAGGGCTGTGTTGTAGCATCAGATGCGTTTTTTCCATTTGCGGATGGGTTGTTGGCTGCTGTTGAAGCAGGCGCAACGGCGGTTATTCAACCGGGTGGCTCGGTGCGTGATGATGAAGTGATCGCAGCGGCCGATAAGGCGGGCCTAGCGATGGTATTTACAGGTTTGCGCCATTTCCGGCATTAGAGAGGCTCAGTGCAAAATTTCTCGCTTCATAACGAATATAAAGAGCGTTATCTACGAGAACTTTCCCGTAGAAATGAAATTATTGCTTCACTTGCCATGCCTAACAGCATTGTTGCAGCGCTTTTTAGTGCAACACTCTATCTCGTGTCGCGACTGCATCTTCCTTTTATATTAATAGATTATATGCAGCTTTGTCTGTTGGGAGCTGCATTAATCTGCTTATTATTTGCGGTCTATAAAGTTGTTCGCGCGCTCATCGGATATGAAAATGCCAGTGAGCCTACCCCATTTGCGTTAGAAAAATGGCGACAAGATCTTTACGCCTATTATGTGGCTGAAAATATAACTATATCTGATCAGGAAATTGAGAAAGAAGTGCTGAACTATTTATATGGCGAATATGCAAAAAATGCAGAGTTGAATGCAAAAAATAATGAAGAGCGCATGATACATTTGAATTGGGCAAATCGTAGTATCTTAATTTCCTTCGTATTTATTGCCTTTTGTGCTACGATTAATGTGGCTGTTTCATTCAGTACACCAGCTACTGTTTATGATGTAAGAGTTATCGATAAATGAGAGGCGAATATGTCTAACCAGCATACAGAAAAACCTGAAAAGCCATCGCAGCCACAGCGAACGGTTTCTAATCCGCTGAAAAAGCCCAGTGCGATTAAGCCGCCTCCACCCCCAAGCCGTATCACAATGGATGAAGGCATACGCCCGCGTGATGCAAGGCCTTGTGATTTTACACAACAAAAAAAGCACTAATCAAGGCGTGGTTCGTAATCCGCAATGCTGGCAACGACCGAACCATCAATGTGCATAATTGTATGATGTGCATCGGTGCATTCAATCAATCCTTTAGGAACCTCGGCATCGCCGCGTTCACGCGGTACGCATAAAACATTGATATTGCTCATCTTGCCAAACACATTCTCATCGCAGCGATTGTGATTATCGGGATTAAAGATGCGGCCTGTGTGCCACCAGATGCGGTAGCCCATATCCAGGACCAGCTTGTTTAATGCGCTAGATTTATCGCGGCGATTATTTTCAATAAACATCACCGGGCGAAATTTCATAATGCTTTCGCGTGCGCCCAGCAGCACATCCTTTTCCATGCCCTCAACATCAATCTTGATAAAATCAAGCCGTGGCTCGTGGAAGACATCATCCAGACGTTCAATGCGTGATTGCAGCTTTTTGCCTGTGATGCGCACATCATTATAATCTTCCTGAAAAGGAAGGCCGCTGAAATGGCCGATGCGCGTATAATCGGGTTCATCAATTTCAAGCGCATCATTGCTATTGCCAATGCAGCAATTGTGAATGTCAGCGTTGGTGATTTTATTAAGGGAAATCGCGCTTATCAGGGATTCATGGATGACGGGCTGTGGTTCAAAACCGATGACTTTTCCTTTTGGGCCAATGCGCCGCGCGATGGGTACCAGAAAGGTTCCAAGATGCGCGCCGGCATCCACCACCACCATTTCCGGCTTGATAAATGGTTTCATCAGCTCCCATTCAAGTTCATTCAGTTCGCCGTATTTTATCAGAGACAGGCTCACCATCACATCGTGATTAATCGCAAGGAAATAACCATGCTTGGTCAGCAGCAGGGTTTTACCTGGCTTTATATCGCTTGAGAGTTTTTGTAACTCCGGCGAATAATTATCGGGCGTGGTGAGGGTCATAACCCGATTATGACTCTAGCTTTTGCAAAAGCCAACTCGAAAAAGGATCGGTTTTCCTGGATTTAGTACAAGCAGGGACTATCTCCCCGCTTTCGAAGGGAGATAGCTCTACATTCTTATCAGGCTACCGCTTCTTCAAGCTGCCGGGTAGCAGCCAGATAAGGCACGTCCTCAGCCTGTTCCTGCATCAGGGTTTTGAGCTTGCTCATCGCACGGGTTTCAAGTTGCCGTACACGTTCCTTGCTGATGCCCAGTTTTTTGCCAAGATCTTCAAGGGTTGCAGCATCATCGCGTAAATGCCGGTCACGAATGATGCGACGTTCGCGTTCATCAAGCTGGCGCATGGCAACGCCAAGCCATTGGTGACGTACGCTGCCATCATGATGCGCCATGATCAGTTCTTCAGGGTTTGGACTGTCATCGACCAGAAAATCCTGAAAATCATGGCTTCCATCTTCATGGATCAAGGCATTGAGCGATTGATCATGGCCGGTTAGCCGCGCATCCATCACCTCAACATCATGCACGTTTACTTTAAGTGCGCCGGCAATTTCGCTTTTGGTTTCAGGCGAAAGCATCACAGGATCAAGCTTACCTTCCCGCGCTGCTTTGCCTTCAATACGTGCACGAAGGCGGCGCAGATTAAAGAATAATGCTTTTTGCCCTGCCGTAGTTCCCGTGCGCACAATAGACCAGTTGCGCAACACGTAATCCTGAATGGATGCCCTGATCCACCATGTTGCGTAGGTTGAAAAACGCACATCGCGTGATGTATCAAAACGGTTGGCAGCGTGTAACAAACCAATATGGCCTTCCTGCATCAGATCACCCATGGGCAGACCATAAGCGCGGAACTTTGCGGCCAAAGCAACTACAAGGCGCGCATAGGATTTGATAAGTTTGTGTAGCGCTTTTTCATCGCCTTTTTCGCGCCATGCAACGGCCAACTCAAACTCGTTATCTTTTTCGAGCATGGGCGATTGCATTGCACCGCGTATGAAGCGCAAATTATCAGAACGGGTTAAGTTATCGTCGAAATGAGCCATGGGTTTCTCCTTGATCTTCTTTGAAGCATCTAGAATTGTGGGCGGCCCCAGAATGGGCACCGCTTGACTACTTGGTATACGGAGCCTAGGCATGAGTGGATCAATATTCCATGCTGAATTATTTTTCTTAATAAAAACAATGATTTAGAAATTTCCTAGTTGCGAGGTTTCGTGGTTTCGCAGCTTTTACGAATCCCTAAGATGTTGCGCCTAAGCTAAATATCTCGTCTGCCGCGCAACTTCGTAACCACGAAACCACGAAACCTCTTG
>RGZA01000044.1 GCA_010031785.1 Alphaproteobacteria bacterium | reverse complement strand
TTTCTGTTTAGGCGTTGTAGAGGGTAGCGTGGTGACCGTTCGTTTTAGTCACAGACGTGGCCGCATCCGGATTTTTTTGGCGGGTTATTGGCGACAAGGGAAAAAACGTTATGAAAAAGAAAATCAAATATAGTGATGAGCCGTTGAAAATGGGTGGTCGGGTGAAGGATGTTCTTCCTCCTCCATCAAAACTGGTGAAGCGGGATTCGACCGTCAAAATTACCCTTGAGCTGACACAGGAAAGTCTTAATTTTTTTAAAAAGCACGCCAAGCATGAACGTGTGCCTTATCAACGCATGCTGCGTGGCTTGATTGATGCCTATGCCCGCCAGCATGGGGGGTAAAGTATTGCGGCCGCATTGACTGCCGTTCTTTCCTAAGCTTCGCCCGCGTCGCTTTTTGGCTTTTGCAAAATCAGCAAATCAGTTTACCATCTTGATAAATATACTGAATCGAGAGGTACAGCCCATGTCAACCAATGTGATTGATCACCAGACCGAAAGAACCATTACGCGGGCCGATTTAGCGGAATCCGTGTATCAGGAAGTGGGTTTGTCGCGCAATGAATCCGCTGTGCTGGTTGAAACAGTACTGGAGGAAATCAGCCTCGCACTCATCGCTGATGATACGGTCAAGCTGTCATCCTTTGGAACCTTTGCTGTGCGCCAGAAAAATGAGCGCGTAGGCCGTAACCCCAAAACTGGCGAAGAAGTTCCGATCAAGCCGCGCCGTGTGCTGGTATTCCGCGCATCACACGTACTCAAGGATCGCATCAACAAAAAGACTGAAACCAAAACAAATTAAGTAGTGCACGTTATTTTTTTAAGGAGGCCGTTCGATGGATTTAATTGCAGCACAAGAAACGCCAAATGATTTTGGTGATCTGCCCCTGCATAATGATCATCACGAACGAAAATCCTCGCACGCCTTTCGTACCATTAGCGAAGTGTCGGATGAAATTGATGTGCCACAGCACGTGCTGCGTTTCTGGGAAAGCAAATTTGCGCAGATCCGCCCGCTCAAGCGTGGTGGCGGTCGGCGTTATTACCGCCCGGAAGATATTGAATTACTGAAACGTATCAAAAACTACCTTTATAAGCAGGGTTATACGATCAAGGGCGTGCAGCGTTTACTCAAAGAAAAACGCAGCGAAGCCGTAGCTAATTTTGTGCCCTATGCCAACCCGGCGGCAGCTGTGCCCGGCTATCAAATGCCGCAAGCATCACAAATACTTGGGGGGCCGATCTCGGTTGCATCCTATTTGCAGGCAGCCGCCGCAGCGCCATCGGCGCTTGCCATGGCCTATGGGCTTGAATTTAATTTTGAAACACCAGTAGTCGTGGAAGAAAAACAGGCAGAAGGCTTGTCGCTTCTAACGCTGCCGCTTATTCCTGACTATGAAGTGGTCGCAAGCAGTGCTGCGCCCCTTGAAGCTAACGTTGAGGCGGAAGCGTTTGAAGATGAAGAGTTTAATCAGGATAGCGCAGAGGAAGAAATTTCCGTAAAACGCCTTGATGATGCATGCGAAGCGATCGCGCAGGAAGTGGCGACCTATGTGCCGCTTGCAGCGCCGGTTGAAGCACGCATTGAGGCGCCCGCAATCGCGCCGGAGAAGAAAGAGCAATTGCTCGGTATTCTGGCGGAAATGGTTGCCTTGCGCGATATGTTGCACGCCGGTATTTGAGATTAAGTATTAGTAAGAAACGTCATCCCGGAAACTCCGCAGGAGTTATCCGGGATCCAGCTTTTTTTGTAATATTACTTGATCCCGCACAAGCCTAAAGGCTTTGCGGGATGACGTGATTGATTGTTTTATCAACTTAGAAGCCATTTGCCAGACCGCTTTCTTTTAGCTATAACAGGCGCGCTTCGATACATTTTTTGCACGAAGCCTTACCTGTAAGCCTTTTTTTGGCGGAACGTGGCGCAGCCTGGTAGCGCACAAGTCTGGGGGACTTGGGGTCGCAGGTTCAAATCCTGTCGTTCCGACCATTTATTTCAAGGGGTTCATTTTTGTCGTGCAGCCATCTTATTGGCTGGGTATAAATGTTATACTTTTTCAGTAATTGCTGTTGTTAACTAATTAGATATTTCGAAATGTGGCTATAAAATTATTTTGTGAATCAATCATATAAAAAAACAAAATAACGCCATATTAATTTTGTTAACTGTTTGTTAAAGTGACTCTGCGCTAATTTAATACCTAAGGAGATGCACATGGCTGCTAGAAAACCTGTATTACATCCTGCGCCTGCTCGTCCAGAGCTTGAAAGGCTTATCGAAGCTGCAAGAATGATTGAATTAAGTGATGAGTTGCTGCAAGCCCAGCGCATAAGCTTTGCTTATGGAAATGCTCCTGCTTGTGCCGATCGAATTACAAAAGAGTCAGTTATGAATGCTTCAAGGCATAATCGGTTGATACGAAAAGCTTCTTAGTCTGAAGAGGCTTGCTTATGATTGTAATTGAAGAGCAAGACCCAGAATTATATGCCTTGGTTCAAGAGCGAAATTTAATTCGTCAATATGATCTCCTTGTTAATTGTGTAGAGATCGGTTTGAAGCAAGGGCACACATCGTTTGATAAATACACGCTGTGGGCACTTAATCATGCTGCTGTAGCCAACATTTCACAATTTGGTGGCAGGTTTCGTGAAGAGCCAATTTATGTTGGTAATCACATACCGCCGCCTTATATGCAAGTTCCAGAGCTTATGGACAGATTTATTTCTTTCTTGCATGAGAATTGGTTCAGTATGTCTCCGACAGCACTGGCGGCATACGGGCTGTGGCGTATGTTATGGATACATCCTTTTATTGAGGGTAATGGACGAACGGCAAGAGCCGTGTGTTATTACCTTCTTTGTGCTCGCTCAGGCATGTTGTTGCCTGGCAGAAAAATTGTACCAGAAAGAATTAGAGAAAATCGCCAGCCATACTATGCTGCGCTCAGAGCAGCAGATAGAGCGTGGGCCGAAGGTAATCTTGATTGCTCAGAGCTTGAAAACTATTTGGCAGGATTATTGATGGCCCAACTTTCTGATACAGCTTAGTATTATTTATCTCTATTTTTGAATGTAAATCTGGGTGTAAATAGCCTCGTTTTTTAGACCAAGCTGAGCATCAAGTCGCTTGCGTTTTCCTTTTAAAACAATGATGTTAGGATTAGCTCTAATATCTGGAGGGGCTTGGTTGCAGATTGAAATCCTATTGTTCCAGCCATTTTATGCTCCTGAATTTTGGGTAACTTGCCATTTAACCATATCATTTTCATGCTCGCCATTCTCGCTATAACGCTGCCTGTTTTTCTTGTCATTGGTGTTGGTTATTGGTGTGGGAAGATCAAGCTGTTGCCAGCCGAGACGCAGCGCATTTTAAGCCTGTTTGTTTTTTACTGCAGCTTGCCGAGCTATCTGTTTGTCAGCATGGCCAAGGTGCCTAAGGCGCTGATCCTCAATCCTGATTATATTCTGGCTTTTGCCTGCGCGATGGCGGGTATTGCGTTTCTGGGCTGGCTCGTGGTGCGCCATTATTATCCAACGCATACGGCAAGCCGCGTGCTGGGGACCATGGCATCGTGCCATACGAACTCTGTGCTCATTGGCGTGCCGATTATTGTCGGCGCCTATGGTTCGCCCGCGCCGGTGGTGGTGGTCACGCTGTTTCAGGTGATTGTTGCAACGACGATTATCCTTACGGTGATTGAAGCACAGCAGGAAGGCAAGCCATTTGCTTTTTTGAATACGGTGAAAACAATTTTCCGTAATCCGATTGTTGGTGCATCGTTTCTTGGTATTGCCTGCGCATGGAATGAATGGCCGTTGCCTGTCGTCCTCGAGAAGGGGTGTGAACTGCTTGGCAGTGCATGTATTCCAACCGCGCTGTTTGCCCTCGGGCTTTCACTCTCGCAGCCCAAGGCAGCGCTTAATGCACAAACGCGGCCCGTGATTTATTCCCTTGTGATGCTGAAATGTTTTGCGCATCCGGCACTTGCATGGCTGGTGGGCACGTATGTGTTTCATTTGCAGGACCCCTGGCTTGGCTCGCTGATTATTGTTTCAGCCATGCCGACTGCTGTAAATAATTTTACCTTTTCGCAGCGCTATGGCGCGTTTGTTGAAGAGTCCACGCATATTGTATTTATGACTTCGATCATTACCTTCTTTACGCTTTCTGCGTTGCTGCTGTTTTTGCCGGGGCTGCATCATGGCTGATCTGATTTTTATCTATGTTCCTTGCCGCGATAGCGCGGAGGCAGAAAAAATCGCCCGCGTAGTAATTGAAAAAAAGCTTGCAGCATGCGCGAATATTTTTCCTGCGATGCAATCGATCTATCCATGGGAAGGGGAAATCTGCGTAGAGCAGGAAGCGGTGCTGATCCTTAAAACTGCGGCTGCACAGTTCAAGGCGGTGGAGGAGGCAGTGCGCAGCGTACATTCCTATGAGCTGCCATGCATTGCCGCGCTTAACGTTACGGACGTTAACGATGCTTATGCTGCGTGGATTCATAAGGAAACTACGAAATAATGTGGTAATATAATACCACATCAAGAAAATGCACCTTTTCATTGACAAGGTGCGCATAAACCCTCTACAAACACCTCACGTTTTAAATAAACAGGTGAATAAACATGAAAATAAACGATATGAAATCTTTTGCGATGCGCGTTGAAGACGCGCCTGCGCAAAAAAAATGGATCTTGATTGACGCTGATGGCGTTATTCTTGGCCGTCTTGCTGCAGAAGTTGCAACCATCCTGCGCGGCAAAAACAAGCCAACATTCTCGCCAAGTGTTGATTGCGGCGATAACGTGATCATCATCAATGCGGAGAAGGTAAAACTCACCGGCAACAAGCTTAAAGACAAAGTGTTCTATTACCACACCGGCTATGCGGGCGGTATCAAGGAACGCACCATGGGCTTTATTCTGTCCAGCCGTTTTCCTGAACGCGCTATTCAAAAAGCTGTGCAACGCATGTTGCCACGCGGCACCCTTGGTCGCAAGCAAATGACCAATTTGCGTGTGTTCAAAGGCCCCAAGCATACCCATGAAGCACAACAACCTGTTGTTCTGAATTTTGCTGCTGCTAATCCCAAGAATAAAAGGATCGCGAAATGACCGCTGCTATTAAAGCTATCACTGAAATCGAAGCGCTTCGTCCAAAAAAGGAAGAAGCAGCCAAGGTTGTCAAAATCCGCGTTGATGCAAAGGGCCGTGCGTATGCTACGGGCCGTCGTAAAGACGCAACTGCACGTACGTGGGTAAAGCCAGGTAAAGGCAAGATCACCATCAATGGCCGCGATATTAAGGTATATTTCGCACGTCCTGTGTTGCAGATGATTGTGCTTCAACCGTTTGGCGTTGCTAAGCGCGAAGGCCAATATGATGTTGATGTACTGGTTGCTGGCGGTGGTCTTTCGGGCCAAGCTGGCGCGGTTAAGCACGGTATTTCCCGCGCGCTGACCTACCTTGATCCGGAATTGCGCACCACGCTTAAGAAGGCTGGCTTCCTTACCCGCGATTCCCGTATGGTTGAACGTAAGAAGTATGGCCGTGCCAAAGCACGTGCGCGCTTCCAGTTCAGCAAACGCTGAGGTTGTTCTGCTCAAACGCCGCAGGGCTTCACTCGCATTAGCTCGTGGGCCAGCGGTCGCTGTCCTTCGAATTATAAATTTAAAAAAGGGCGTCAGAAATGGCGCCCTTTTCTTTTGGCTGGATCGAAAACACAGAGTCGTCATGCCCGCGAAGGCGGGCATCCACGAGTTTACTTTTTTGCTTTGTTTTTTGTTTTAAAAATTAAATAAGATCGTGGATGCCCGCCTTCGCGGGCATGACGGATAGAGTAGGGAAATAAATGCAGCAGGATAAAAATATTCGTATCGCAATTTTAGGGGCAAGTGGATATACGGGCGCAGAATTATTGCGCTTTTTATTGCGCCACCCGCATGCGGAAATCGTCGCACTCACGGCGGAGAAAAATGCCGGCCAGCCGATTGGCGCGGTGTTGCCGCATCTGGTGTTTGAAAATTTGCCAACGCTGGTGAAAATTGATGCGGTGGATTGGAAAAATGTGGATCTGGTGTTCTGTTGCTTGCCGCACGGTACAACGCAGGATGTGATTGCGGCATTGCCTGAGCATCTTAAGGTGATTGATCTCTCGGCGGATTTCCGTTTAGCGGATGTTGAAACCTATGCCGCAACCTATGGCCATGCGCATCGCGCGATCGAGCTGCAAAAAAGCGCAGTCTATGGCCTTACTGAAATTTACCGCGATGCGATTAAGAAAGCACGGCTGGTGGCCAACCCCGGTTGTTATCCAACCTCTGCGCAATTGCCTTTATATCCTTTGCTGAAGGCTAAGCTGATCAGCCAGGATGATATTATTATCGACAGTAAATCCGGCGTGACAGGTGCGGGCCGTGAAGCAAAAGTGGGCAGCCTGTTTTGCGAAGTGACTGAAGGCATTCATGCATACGGCATTGCTAATCATCGCCATGCGCCAGAGATCGAGCAGGGGCTTAGCGATGCCGTAGGCGCGCCCGTGACGGTAAACTTCACGCCGCATCTGATGCCGATGAGCCGGGGTATTTTATCAAGCATCTATGTAAAACTGGCAGCGCAGAAAACCGCGCAGGATTTGCATAAGGCGTTAGAGCAATTTTATGCAGGCGAAGCATTTGTAAAAGTACTGCCATTTGGATCAGTTCCTGCAACGCGTCATGTGCGCGGCAGTAATCTGTGTGTGATGGGTGTTGCTGCGGACCGCCTTTCTGGTCGTGCGATCATCATCGCTGCCGAAGATAATCTTGTGAAAGGCGCATCAGGCCAGGCGGTGCAAAATATGAATGCGATGTTTGACTTGCCCGAGACTACGGGCCTTAATGCACTGGCGGTGTTTCCTTAAATTCTCTCATTTTAAGGGTATTTATAGGCGAAAGTAATAACCCCCATTGTCAGGGGGAATTGGACATTCTAGAAATAAAACTTCATTTTTTAGGTAATTAATTAGGAGAGATATGATGAATGTCACGGCAGCAAAACCAATAAGCCTAAACGTACATACGTTGGAAGTATCAGGCGATCAATTGACAGTGATTGGGTACCATATGGTAAGGGGTGGTGCTGTCTGGCGAAAAGCAGTTTTAGAAGTTGCAAACGGTCAAGTATCTCAAATTGAAGCTCTGCATAAATTTACTGTATCGGATGCTCAAACGACTCTTGTTATTAGCTCTGGCGATGGTGTGAGCTGTGATTTCGCAGCGCATTATGATGATGGTAATAAAGTTCCCAATAGAAGCTTGTCTATTGATGCTGTAAAAGTTATTGAGCGCAGCGTAATACAAGCGCCTAAGCTCTCCTAAACACTTTACTCCCCCGCAAGCCAATCAATGATGGCAGGTTTTGTGCCCGTGGCACAAAGCGGGGCGAGGGCGTGATAGGCTGTGCGTAGATCATCCTGGATCTGGAAGGGTGGGTTGATGATGATCATCCCGCTTCCATTCATTTTATTCGGCAATATCTCATTCGAGAACGGCACATCGGCGCGCAGGATTTTCTTTATCCCGCTTTGTGCAAACCGTTCCTGCATAATGCCTGTTTCCACTGCATCTTTAAGCGGATACCACAACGCAAATATCGCATGGCTCATTTTTGCATGGGCGGTTGTGATGGCCTTGAAGGCTTGCGCATGCTCATCGGGTTGCTCATAGGGCGGGTCGATAAATACCAGCAGGCGTTTTTCAGGTGTTGGGATCAGCGCGCGCATCGCGCCCCATGCATCGCGTGTCTGAATGATGATGCGCGCATCATTTCCTAAGGTACTTTGCAGCTTGAGTGCTTCTTCCGGGTGTTTTTCAATGGCGATAAGCTTATCCTGCGCGCGCAGAAAATGGCGGATGATTGCGGGCGATCCCGGATAGGTATGCGGTGGTAATACATTCAGCACATCATTAAACGGTGCGTGGGCGGGTGATGGCGATAATTTTAAATAAGGATCAATGCCCGCTGTGGCTTCGCCAGTTTTGTGAGCATCAGGGTGGTTGAGATCATAAAGGCCAGCGGCTGCATGCGTGTCCATCACGCAGAACGGCGCAGGTTTTTGACCGAGGCGTTTGAGAAGATGGGAGAGGGTAATATGCTTGACAAGATCCGCAAGCGAGCCAGCATGAAAATGATGACGGTAGTTCATGGGATCTATTGTGCTTAAACTTATCCGTCATGCCCGCGAAGGCGGGCATCCACGAGTTTACTTAAAATCGATCAATACCAAACGGCTGTTTCATTTTTATGAAAAAAATAAAGTAAGATCGTGGATGCCCGCCTTCGCGGGCATGACGATTTTTACTTTTTAGCGCGTGAAATCTTGCTCTCGGTGAATTCAACGTGCTTACGTTTTACCGGATCATATTTCTTAAGCTTGAGCTTTTCAGCTTTACGTGGATTCTTTTTGGTGGTGTAGAAAAAGCCGGTGCCTTCCGAGCTTACCATTTGAATTGCGTTTTTAACTTTTGCCATTTTAATTATCCTAAAGTGATATCAGGCGGTGACCATACTGAAAATAATGCCTTTGAGTCAATAAATTACGGGGAAATTAGCTGCTTTTTTAATAAAAAACCGGCCTTCGTTGCCAAAGGCCGGCCTTATAATAAAACTCTTATATATCAGGGTGTTATTAATGGATTTGCTCGCCATGCAGCATTTCATCAAGGCCGCGTTGCTCGGTTTCAGCATCCACGCGCAGACCAATCGTCACATCGATGATCTTGAGGATGATGAAGGAAACAATCGAACACCATGCGATGGTTGCGCCAACAGCAGCGAGCTGGATCAATACTTGATCCATACTACCTTCAGTTCCGCCAATTGCTTTGGATGCAAATATACCGGTCAGTATCGCGCCAATGATGCCGCCAACGCCATGAACGCCAAAGCAGTCAAGGCTGTCATCATATTTGAAGACGGTCTTTAAACGGGTAGCAAAGATATAGCACAGGACACCCGTAATGAACCCAATCGCAATTGCGCCTGTTATATCGACAAAGCCCGATGCTGGTGTGATGCCAACAAGGCCAGCAACGGCACCGGTAATTTTACCAGAGATGCTGGGGCGGCCACGATCAGCCCATTCCACAGCCATCCAGCTCACGGCAGCGGTTGCAGCAGCAACGATGGTAACAGCAGCAGCCATTGCAGCACGGCCATCTGCTGCAAGTGCGGAGCCAGCGTTAAAACCAATCCAGCCAACCCATAGCAGGGATGCGCCAATCAGGCTGAAGATGATGTTGTAAGGTGCATGCGCGCTGGTGCTTGCATTTCTGCGACCAATCATGATCGCTGCGATGAGGCCTGCCACACCGGCATTGATATGCACAACGGTGCCACCAGCATAATCAAGTGCGCCCATTTTGAAGAGCCAGCCCGAAGGCGCCCATACCCAATGGGCAATCGGTGCATAAACAAAGATTGACCATACGCCCATAAACACAAGCAGCGCCGAGAATTTAATCCGGTCTGCAAAGGCACCAGCAATCAACGCAGGAGCGATAATCGCAAAGGTCATTTGAAAAATCATGTAAAGAGGTTCGGGAATGGTGGTCTTCACCGCATTATCAAGACCCGCGCCAAGAACAAAGGCAACGGTGTGATCAACGCCAGCAAAAAATAGCTTTGAGATATCGCCGATAAAGGTTGAACCATCGGGCAAGGTGATGCTGCCATTGGTGAAGCTCAGGCTGTAACCGACAATTACCCAGATGACTGCGACAAGACTGCAGGTTGCAAAGCTTTGCATCGTGGTTGCGAGTGCATTTTGCTTGCGTACCAGACCGCCATAGAAAAGGGCAAGGGCAGGAATAGTCATCATCAGGACAAGGGCAGTTGCGGTAAGCATCCACGCTGTATCGCCGCTATTGATCGGGGTGGCTGCCGCCGTTTGCGCAAAGGCCTGCAGGGGCGTAAAGGCAAGCGCAGCAACTGCCGCCAGGCCTATTTTGGATCGTAGTTTGTGTTGCATAATTTGTTTTCCCATGTTGTTGAACGTTGTGTGGAGCAAGGCGTATGCCCTTGGTAACGTTTGAAGAAAGGAAGAATCTTTTAAAAAAAGACCCCGGATCACATGGGGCCAAAGACTGGAGCAGATTGTCAGATTTTGCAACCTAAATTATTATTACTAAATTTATATATATTAATAGGGGTATTAAGGCGCTGTGTTTTTTTAACAGATGGCGCTATAAAATGAGCACTCAGTAGTTATATTTTTTGGAGTTCTCGATGGGTTTAGATCTTATTCTTGTGCTGGCTGGCGTTGCGTTTTTCGCATGGCAAACGACCAAGGGCTGTGGCTGTAAGAAAGTTTAGTTTTATAAGCCAAGCTCACTATGTGAGCCAAGACGAACAAGTTCTAGTTCGTTATCATTGGTCTTGCGATAAATAAGCACAAGATCGGGTTTAAGGTGACAATCCCGGTAATCGTTCCATTCGCCTGTCAAGGCATGATCGCGATAGTGATAGGGAAATGGAAGCTTGTATTCAATAATATCCAGAAAACCATCAATCATGGATTGAAGTTTTTTGCCATAAATTCCTGACAATTCTCTTTTGTAATCGCGTTTGAACTTTTTCGAAAATTTAATCTTCATCGCTACCCAATTGTTCAAACAATTCTTTGCGTGATCGTGCAGTGGTTAGCTCACCGCGACGAACAGCCTTGATCGCCTTGATCGTTTCCTTGTTCGGGATGAGCGGTTGAAAGGGGAGAGCCTTTTCTTTTGCAATGCGCATCATCATCAAACGAAATGCATCGGATGCTGTAAGGCCAATGCTAGCCAGTACAGCAGATGCTTCATTTTTAATTTTTCCATTGATCCGCGCGCGGATAACTGTGTCGTTCGTAGCCATTTTATTCTCCTCTTGAGCTACAATGTAGCACAAATAGAGTATAGAGGCAATTACTTCACAAGCTATTGTTCTTTATAATTAAAACCAGCTTTCGGGCATGGTAATTACGCCTTGCTGCTTGGCAAGGATCACTGGCAATAGGCCAGCGGTTTGCGGCAGAATGCTTTCTGCATAAAAACGTGCAGTGATGATTTTGCTTTCCAGAAAATCTGCGGAGAAATCCTGCGGTGCCTGCAATTCGCGGGTCGAAATCAATGCCGCCTCTGCCATACGCGCAGCACCAGCGGTAACCGCAAAAAGACGCAGGAATGGAACAGCAGCAAAGGCAGCCGCATTCATATCCGATTTTGTAAGATGCAATAAATAAGCTGCAGCTTTTTCAAGATGACCAAGCGATGTGAGAAGGGTGGCGGCAATCACCGCCATGTCATCCCCTTGTTCTGCAGCGCATTGTTTGGCAATTACATGCATCTCGGCAACATAGGCATTGAACGCTTTTGCATCATCTTTGCTGAGTTTACGAAAGACAAGATCATTGGCCTGAATGCCATTGGTGCCTTCATAAATGGCCAAAACACGCGCATCGCGCATATGCTGCGCAGCGCCGGTTTCTTCAATAAAACCCATGCCGCCAAAGACTTGCACACCTGTTGAAGTGAGCTCATTCGATAAATCGGTGATCCATGCTTTGACGATCGGGGTGAGGAGATCAACACGTTCCTGATGCTCTGAATCAATCGCAAATGCGGCGCTATAAGCCAGGGCACGCGAGGCTTCGATCTGCGCTTTCATGCTCATCAGCATGCGGCGTACATCGGGATGATTGATAATCGTGACGGGTTTGTCCGCGCCCTTCTGCGCATTAGTTTTTAGCGGTTTGCTCTGCACGCGGCTGCGCGCAAAATCTGCTGCGTGTTGCATCGCGCGTTCGCACAAGGCAAGGCCCTGAAGGCCGACACCGATGCGCGCATTATTCATCATTACAAACATTGCTTCAATGCCGCGATTTTCTTCACCTACGAGTTCAGCATAACAATTTTCTTTATCGCCATAGGACATGGTGCAGGTGGGGCTGGCATGCTGGCCGAGCTTATGTTCAATCGAAATCGCATAGGCATCATTGCGCGCGCCAAGCGTGCCATCATCCTTGACCAGAAATTTGGGAACTAGGAACAGCGATAAACCTTTGGTGCCTTCGGGTGCGCCGGGCAAGCGCGCCAATACAAGGTGAATAATGTTTTCCGCCATGTCATGTTCGCCATAGCTGATGAAGATTTTCTGGCCCTGTACTTTGTAATGCGCGCCGTCTTTTATTGCTTTGCAGCGCACTGCGCCAACATCGGAACCAGCGCTACTTTCCGTTAAATTCATGGTACCGGTCCATGCGCCACTGACCATGTTGGGCAAATATTTTTGTTTTTGCGCCTCGGTGCCGTGCTGGCTCAGCAACTCGATTGCGCCCTGATTGAGGAGTGTGCACAGCGCAAGCGCAAGGTTTGCGGTTTGCAACATTTCCTGCACCGGCATTGCAAGGGTTGCGGGAAGGCCTTGGCCGCCAATGGATTCTGGGAATGACAAACCGTTCCAGCCACCAGCAACATATTCTTTATAGGCATCGGCAAAACCAGTTGGCATCGTGACGCTGTTGTTCGAAAATTTCAGGCCTTGTTTGTCGCCTTCATGATTGAGCGGGGCAAAGGTGCCAGAGGCAAGCTTGCCTGCTTCTTCTAAGATAGAACGCGTGAGATCATCGCTCACCGAATCGTAACCCGGCAGTGCGGCGAGCTTCTCGATACCAATCAGGCGGGTGAGGACAAAAAGGATGTCATTGATAGGTGGCGTGTATGTCATGGGATCTCATTAAAAAATGGCAGGCACAAAATTTGGCACGGTCTTTGCCAATAAAGGGTTAAGGGAGAGAACATTCATGGCAACCGCCGCACTAGCAACGAGCATCAGCGATCCTACTAAAATCCAGCAAAATCAATCTGTTGGAAAGAGTGGTGTCATTGGCGCAATAAGACATGCGAGTGACAAAACCGGGGTCGATTTTGCCTATCTGCTTAATAAGGCCAGCCAGGAAAGCAGTTTGAACCCTAATGCGCAGGCAAGTACAAGTTCCGCAAGCGGATTGTTCCAGTTCATCAAATCGACCTGGCTCAAGATGGTCAAGGATCATGGCGCGCAATATGGCCTCTCGCATGAAGCCAATGCGATCACCGAAAAAAATGGCCAGTTGCAGGTCAGTGATCCTGCGCTGCGCGAAAAGATTTTAAACATGCGCCATGACCCGGTGTTGTCATCAGTTATGGCTGCAGAATTCACCAAAGAAAATAAAGATTATCTAGATGCATCGGTAGGCGGCACTGTTGGCAGCACCGAATTATATATGGCGCATTTTCTTGGCGCATCGGGCGCATCAACATTCCTGAAAAAAATGCAGGCAGCGCCCAATGCTGCTGCGGCTGATTTCTTACCCGACGCTGCCAGCGCCAATCCATCGGTATTTTATTCCAAGACCGGTAAGGCGCTGAGCCTGAAAGAAATCTATACGCGCTTTGCAGCAAAGTTTGATGATGTACCATCAGTCAGCATGATGACGGCATCGGCTGCAGCGCCAGCAGCCTATGTTCCAGCCATGCCACGCGATCTGGCGGCGCTTTCCTCGGCATTTTATCGCGCGCCTGAGCAGGGGACAGAGCGTTCTATCACGGATTATAATGTGAATATGGATGTGATGCGCGAAGTGTTGAAACAAAACAACAATACAGCTGATACACTGTTTAATACGATGATGCTTGCACAAATGCATATCAAGGATGCGCTGATTGATACCAGCGCTAAGAACGATAATCGAATTTAATTAAAATAGAACGCCGGGATTCATGATATTGAGTGGATCAAGCACGTGTTTAATCGTGCGCATCATTTGTAATTCAGTCGGCGAAATCGTGCGGTGAAATTCCGCTTTCTTGAAACGGCCAATGCCGTGTTCTGCACTGATTGCGCCGCCAAGACTTAGCACCAGATCATGCAGTGCGTGTGCAAGCTCGTCCCGTTTTGCAATGAAATGTTCTTTGTCCAATTCTTCTGGCTGGCTGATATTAAAATGAAC
>RGZA01000043.1 GCA_010031785.1 Alphaproteobacteria bacterium | reverse complement strand
AGCCGGTCAATCACCCCATCCTTGATTAGTGCAGCGGCAAGATACGCACCGCCCTCGACCAATACGCGCGTTAAACCCTGCTCACCTAATTTACGCGCAGCAACACCAAGATCAATATAGCCATCATCATTGGTTGGCACCGTGATCACATTCGCACCGCGTTTTTCCAGTTCCTTGATCTTGCCGCTATCACTTTTTTCACGCGTGATAATCCATAATGGTTTCTCGCCTGCTTCCTTCAATAATTTTGCATCCAAAGGAATACTGAGACGGCGATCGACCACAATACGAATGGGCGATGTATGCTCAAGCCCGGGCAAACGGCAGGTTAGTTCCGGATCATCCGCAAGCACAGTGCCAATACCCACCATCACCGCATCATGGTTTGAGCGTAGCGTATGCACAAAATACCGTGCGGTTTCACCAGTAATCCAGCGACTTTCACCACTTTCGGTTGCAATGCGTCCATCAAGTGTACTTGCCAGTTTTAACGTAAACATCGGGCGACCATGCTTGATGCGTTTTAAAAAACCTTCCTGCTGAAATGCGGCTTCTTCCGCCAGAACACCGCAGGTCACATCAATACCCGCTGCGCGCAACATGGCAAAACCTTTGCCACTCACGCGCGGATCAGGATCTTCCATTGTTGCAACTACCCGCGACACACCTGCCGCAATCAAACTTTCCGAACAGGGCGCTGTTTTGCCGTGATGCGAGCAAGGTTCGAGCGTGACATAAGCCGTTGCGCCGCGCGCATGCTCACCTGCCTGCGCAATTGCTTGCGTTTCGGCGTGCGGGCGGCCACCCGCCTGCGTTACGCCGCGTCCGACGATCACGTCATCCTTAACCAACACGCAGCCCACTGCCGGGTTGGGCGCAACCCGTCCCAGCATCCGCGCACCCAGATTAAGGGCGATTTTCATATAGGCGGTATCAGTATGCATGATTATACAGCTTTTTGATTATTTTCCCGCAGATTATCAATGAACTCATTGAAATCATCGGGCTCGCGGAAATCGCGATAAACGGATGCATAACGCACATAGGCAACATGATCGAGTGTAAAGAGTGCTGCCATTACAAACTCGCCAATCTGCTTGGTGGTGATTTCATTTTCGCCCAGAGATTCCAACTGGCGCACAATGCTGTTCACAACTGCTTCAATGCGCCCTTCTTCAATCGGACGTTTGCGCAACGCAATGCGCAAGGAACGTTCAAGCTTGGTGCGCTCAAATGGCTGACGTTCGCCATCGGATTTTTTAATGACGATCAGTTCACGCAACTGCACACGCTCAAAGGTTGTGAAACGCGCACCACATTGATTGCACTGCCGGCGACGACGAATAGCTGCATCATCATCCGTTGAACGGCTATCTTTGACTTGGCTTTCTTCGTGACTGCAAAACGGGCAGCGCATAATCGGTTCCTAGCGCGTTTCAGCCTGATAAATTGGGAAGCGATCGCACAATGCTTTCACTTCCGCTTTTACCTTGGCTTCAATCGCAGCATTGCCGCTTGGGTTTTGTGCAAGCGTATCAAGCGTTTCGGCAATCCAGTTGCCAATTTGCTTGAACTCCGCCTTACCAAACCCGCGCGTCGTTGCTGCGGGTGACCCCAGACGAACGCCCGACGTCACCGTTGGCGGCTTGGTATCAAACGGAATGCCGTTTTTGTTGGTCGTCATACCTGCATGGTCAAGCGCCGTTGTAGCATCTTTCCCGTTCAGATTTTTTGCGCTGAGATCCACAAGCACAATGTGACTGTCCGTACCGCCTGAAACAACGCCAAAGCCATGACCGATTAATGTGTCGGAAAGAACGCGCGCATTGTCCAAAACATTTTGCGCATAGGTCTTGAACGCAGGTTGTAATGCCTCACCAAACGCAACCGCCTTGGCTGCAATCACATGCATAAGCGGGCCGCCTTGAATGCCAGGGAAAATGGCTGAGTTAAATTTCTTACCCAATTCAGGATCGTTGGATAAAATCATACCACCACGTGGACCGCGCAAGGTTTTATGCGTTGTCGTCGTTGCAACATGCGCATGTGGGAATGGGCTTGGGTAAACGCCGCCAGCAATCAGGCCAGCATAATGCGCAATATCCACCATGAAAATCGCGCCAACCGCATCCGCAACTTTGCGAAAACGCGCGAAATCAATCGTACGTGGATAGGCTGAACCACCTGCAATAATCAATTTTGGTTTATGCTTGTGTGCCAATTCTTCCATTTGCTCATAATCAATCAGATGCGTATCGCGCTTTACGCCATAGCTAACTACATTGAACCATTTGCCCGATTGATTAACCGGCGCGCCATGCGTCAAATGCCCGCCCGCTGCAAGATCAAGACCCATGAACGTATCACCCGGCTTCATCACCGCCATGAACACGGCCTGGTTCGCTTGCGATCCTGAATTAGGCTGCACATTGGCATAGGTGCAATCGAATAACTTGCATGCGCGTTCAATCGCGAGCTTCTCGGCGATGTCCACATATTCGCAGCCATTATAGTAACGCTTACCCGGATAGCCTTCGGCATATTTATTGGTGAGTACGGACCCTTGTGCTTCCAGCACTGCGCGCGAGACAATATTTTCTGAAGCAATCAGTTCAATCTGATCCTGCTGGCGACGCAATTCGCCGCGCAGCGCTTCAAAAAGTTCAGGATCTGCATTGCGTACGGATTCATCAAAAAAGCGGTTGCGAATGCCTGCAACGCTATCATTTGCCGGTTGTGCTAAAGCCATTATATATTGCCTTTCTTAGAGTTTATTAGGATCAAGTTTGTTTAATTTTTCAACGCGCTCAGCATAACGTCCGCCAAGGAAATCGGTTTTCAAAAAGGTTTCAACGCAATCTTTGACAAGGTCATAGCCCATGAAATCTGCTGCAAGGCTCATGATGTTTGCATCATTATGCTGGCGCGCCATCCGCGCTGCCGTTACATGCGGGCACAATGCTGCGCGCACATGCAAAAAACGGTTGGCGGCAATCGCAATGCCATTGCCCGAACCACATAAAATAATCGCCCTGCTCGCGCGGCCATCCTTAAGCGCCAGCGCAGCGGCCACTCCAAAATCCTGACTATCCACACGTTCGGCACTTGGCGCGCCCAGATCAAGCGGTGTGAAACCCAGATCGCGGATAAACGTGATCAATTCACTTTTATAAGCAAACCCACGATGGTCTGAAGCTAGCGCAATAATTTCCATAATTCTTAATAATCCTGTCTTTAGAAACGGCGCAAAGACTATCAAAAGTACGGGCTTTAACAAAGCCTTTCTGAAAAAATTGTTTTTAATCAATAACCATGCTGAAATCAGGGTATGAGCGCGCAAAAAACTAAAGAAATCCTGTTTGAAATTAGCCGAATGGGCACCCTTGCGCGCATCACGGCAGTTGACCCCGAAACCGGCACCGAAGTGGTAATGCAAGGCCCAGCAAGCGCAGGCGATGCTATCCTAAAGCAAAATGCCGCGCGCAAACTGCTCTACGTATTAGAAAAGCAGAAAAAGAAATGATAAGAACGAACATCCCGGCGAAGGCCGGGATCCAGCAAGCACGTACTTCTCATCATGAAACCTGACAAGCCATTATATGTATATATTCTTGCCAGTAAATCTTACGGTACATTGTATATTGGTCAGACTAATGACTTGGCACGGCGGATGTATGAACATAAGAACGGGTTAGTCGAAGGGTTCACTAAAAAATATAACGTCAAAATGTTGGTTTATTATGAAACCTATGACAATCCGTCCCAAGGGTTTGCACGCGAACGCCAAATGAAAGAATGGAAACGCGATTGGAAACTAAGACGCATAATCGAAACCAATCCTGAATGGAAAGATTTATCGGAAGAACTTTTGTGAATATAAATATTTTGCTGGATCCCGGCCTTCGCCGGGATGTTCGTTTTTGATGGAAGCGTGATTTACTTATGTACCCCACTCCCCTCCTCATGGGCATCCTCAACGTCACGCCGGATAGTTTTTCCGACGGCGGGAAGTTTTTATCCGTTGAAAATGCTGTAAAACACGGCATCCGCATGATGGATGAGGGCGCAGATATTATTGATATTGGCGGGGAGTCCACGCGTCCCAATTCGGAAGTGATAAGCCTAGAAGAAGAGCAACGCCGCGTGCTACCCGTCATCGCCGCACTAAAGCCCGAAGCACACAAACGCGGCATCAAACTTTCCATCGACACTCGCAATGCGAGCACCATGGGCGAAGCCGTTAAAGCAGGCGCGGATATTATCAATGATGTAAGCGCCCTCACCCATGATCCTGATAGTTTAAAAACTGCCGCAGCGACCAACGCACACATCATCCTTATGCATATGCAAGGCACCCCGCAAACCATGCAGCATAACCCAACCTATAATAATGTCGTGCAGGATGTTTATGATTATCTTGAACAACGCATCGCTGATTGCACAAATGCAGGCATCGAAAAATCCCGCCTGATCATTGACCCGGGCCTTGGCTTTGGCAAAACTGCCGAGCATAATATGGCCCTGCTCAACAATACCCGCACATTCCAAAAACTGGGCGTCCCCGTCCTTATTGGCGCATCGCGCAAAAGCTTTCTGGTCAAGCTGGCAGGACTAAAGGATGGACAAGACCGCCTGCCCGCCTCCCTTACTGCCGCAAGGATAGCCGCCCAGCAAGGCGCACAAATCCTACGCGTGCATGATGTTGCTGAAACAAAGCAGGCGTTACAGGTGTAGCTGGCCTTAACACCACCTATCTAAAAGCTATCCAAGTGTGTTCATAAGCATCGTCTGTCTGCGGCCATCAGGATCAGAAGTTCTTTTGGTAACCGCCTGTTTAGTAGATTGACCAGGCGCCAATGCGGGTGTTGCTGACTGCGTCCCATTTATGATTGCATCGACACCAAGCGTTGCAGGATACATGTTTAGATTGTTGCCATAAGAACGACTACCATATGAATCTGCTACTGATTGCGGATTTGTGGCAGTCACTTCTTCTCTAGGCGGTGCAGAAGATGTGGATGTAGTTGACTGCGTTCCCTCTATGATCGCACCACCACCCAGCGCTCCAGGATACATGGAATTTAGCCTACGGCTGAAAGAGCTAGCATTTATAGTTAGGCCTTTCGTAGCAACGCGAGGCAGAACAGGTGATGTTGTAGTTTCAGGTTTAGCCGTTGCAGCTGCAACTGGCTCAGCTTTAGCCATCCTTGCAGCTGTCGTGGCGACTGATGCCGCCACCATCGATGCCACCGCGCCCGATACCGGGCTTGATCCTAGAGGCAATGCTGGTGCACCCGGTTTTTGACTGTCTGGTCGCCCAGCCCTAGCAGCTATACGCCCGCCCATGTATCGGTTTTGGGAGGCCGCAGGTGGCGCGGATGATGCAGAAGGAGGCGGAGTATCATCCAGATTTAGTCCCTTCAATCGACGACGGCCACTTGCGGCAGCACTCGTTCCTGCGGATGAAGATGGAGTAACTGGTGCAGTTTCTTGTGGTTCAGTCCCAGCAGCAACAGGTGTAGCAGGTTGCGCCGCACTTGCTGTTGGAATAACGCTTGCTGTCGAAGCATTGGATGCTTGTTGTGCAGGCACAGCTGGTACTGCATTTGTACCATTATCAGATGGTGCGTCTAGTCTAGCATATTGCGCTTCAAAATTAGGCGGCAGCGAAGATGAATAAGAATTGTCAGCTGAAGGAACTGAGGCCGGTACTGGATGAGAAGCAGCAGGTGTAACAGCAGCAGGCGGAGGATTTACTGATTGTGTTGGCGTTGCAGGAGCAGCAGCAGAAGGGGTAGATGTTGCCGTGCCCGCAGAAGGATTTGCTTCATATTTATTTATCTGAGGCTGCACACCAGTTCTATCTACCAACGAGCGCACACGGCTATACTTCATCAATAAGGTTTGTGTAGCGGGATCGTTTTGAGCTTTTGCTTCTTGCTCTGTATCACCCGGCCGATCACTACTTACTACTAAACCGCCACCCTCTTTTCTCTCGAAAGTTAATGTGAATGCATTTTTTCCCGCTTCCGCTACAACAATTTCCAATTTTCTGGCTTGAAGCGATCCACCACCTACTAATCCATCCACCTTATAGCTTGTTACGTTGAGATCTGTACCACTACCATCGCCCACAGAACCAGGCAATGCCGCACCTTCATACTTAAACCCATCTTTTTGTGCTTGTGTCAGCTCAGCCATCCAAATCTCTCCGAATATATCTTTTACGCAATACACGATTGCCAAAATTCAATTCTCAAATTTTATAAAAAATTATGTGTTTTTATTATCTATCGCACAGGCTAGCAAAAAACAGTGAAGGCCCGGTTAAATCGCAACTGCTCATTTTAATACATCTTTAAGCAATATGGGGCTAAAACGCCTTACCTACGGTAAAACAACACAATTTGAAAAGGCCTTAGGCTATATTGATCGCTATGGCCTAAAGGTTTAGTCTTCTTATTCCCTCGTCCTTCCCCCTCTCTGGAGTTTTCACATGGCTACTCGCAAAAAAATTGCCCTCATCGGTGCTGGTCAAATTGGTGGTACGCTTGCCATGCTCGCAGGCATCAAAGAACTGGGCGATATCGTTATGCTCGATATTATGGAAGGTACGCCCGAAGGAAAGACCCTGGATATTCTCCAAGCATCAACCGTTGAAGGCTTTGATGCAAAATTATCCGGCGGCACCGATTATTCACTGATCAAAGACAGCGACGTTGTAATCGTGACCGCAGGGATCCCGCGCAAGCCCGGCATGAGCCGCGATGATCTGATCGGCATCAATACCGGTATTATCAAAACTGTTGCGCAAGGCATCAAGAAAAACGCCCCCAACGCATTTGTTATCGTCATCACCAACCCTCTTGATGTAATGGTATGGGTGATGCGCGAAGTATCCGGCCTTCCTGCGCACAAGGTTGTGGGCATGGCTGGCGTACTCGACAGCGCGCGTTTCCGTGCATTCCTAGCGACTGAATTCAATGTTTCCGTTGAAGATGTAAGCGCGTTTGTGCTCGGCGGTCATGGCGACACCATGGTGCCATTGCCACGTTTTACAACGGTTTCCGGCATTCCATTGCCTGAACTGATCAAAATGGGTTGGACCACGCAAGCACGCCTTGATGAAATCATCCAGCGCACCCGTGATGGCGGCGCAGAAATCGTTAAGCTGCTTAAAACCGGCTCTGCATTCTATGCGCCCGCTTCTTCAGCCATCGCTATGGCTGAAAGCTATCTCAAGGATAAGAAGCGCGTGCTTCCATGCGCAGCTTATCTTACAGGCCAATATGGCGTGAAGGATCTGTATGTCGGCGTTCCCGTTGTCATCGGCGCAGGCGGTATTGAAAAAATCGTTGAGCTGAAATTGTCGGCCGAAGAACAAGCCGCTTTTGATGCGTCCGTAAATGCCGTACGCGGTTTGATGGATGTAACCAAGCCGATCCTGGCAAAAGCCGCGTAATATACGTGCAAACAGCATGTGTAACTTACATGTTTACATTTGTCGCTAGATACGCTACACTATGATCCGTAGCTTTCGACATAAAGCGCTGGCAAAACTCTTTGAAACCGGGGAATCTCATGGGATTCAAAAAGCAATGGGTGAGCGAATTATTCGAAGGCTTGATGTACTGCATGCTGCGAAAGATATTGCAGCCCTTAACATCCCTGGGTTTAATTTCCATGGACTACATGGCAAACCCAAACGTTACACCATTCATGTGAATGGGCCATGGTGTATCACATTTGAATGGATTGATGGCGATGCATGGCGCGTTGATCTTGAACAATATCACTAAGGTATATCATGGCAAAAAAAACAGAGATTCTTGTTACCAAAGAACCCAAGCGCAAGCCCACTCATCCAGGAAAAATCCTGCAGAAAGATATATTGCCTGCGCTTGATCTTTCCGTTTCCGATGCTGCAAAATTGTTGCGCGTAACGCGCCAGACCTTGCATAAAATTATGGCTGAAAAAATGGCAGTAACTCCTGAAATGGCAATGCGCCTTGGCAAATTCTGCGGCAATGGCGCCGCCTTATGGCTTAATTTACAAAACACCTATGATCTGTGGAATGCCAAACAGAGCATGGATAAAGAATTACAAAAAATTCCCTCTTATGCCACCTGTGAAATGCGGCCCTAAATTATTCCTCAACAGTAATCCGGGGAGCAGCACGCCTTTGCGTGCTCTTTTCATTTAAGCGTTCCCACACTTTATCCGCGACCTGCTTATAACAAATAGAAATCGCATCGGTTGGTTCAATCGCGGTAAGCGGTGTTCCGGCATCCGATGTTTCGCGCAATAGCATGGTCAGTGGAATTTCACCAAGAAACGCCTCGCCCATTTTTTCGGCTTCATGCCGCGCCCCGCCATGACCAAAAATATCGCTGGTGGTACCGCATGCCGGGCAAATAAAAGTGCTCATATTCTCAATGACGCCAAGAATGGGAACCTCGACGCGGCGGAACATCGCAATCGCCTTGCGCGCATCAATCAATGCAAGATCCTGCGGCGTTGAAACAATCACTGCGCCTGCCATGGGCACATTTTGCGCTAAGGTCAGTTGCGCATCGCCCGTTCCCGGCGGCATATCAATCACGAGCGTATCAAGCTCACCCCACGCTACATCATTGATCATTTGCTTTAAGGCGGTCTGCACCATTGCGCCGCGCCAGATCACGGGCGTTTCTTCATCCACCATGAAACCAATCGACATAATCTTAAGGCCATATTTTTCAAGCGGGACCAGTTTTTTATCTTTTGTCTCCGGCTTTTCCGTTAAGCCAAATAAACGCGGCACCGATGGGCCATAAACATCCGCATCAAGCAAGCCAACGCGCAACCCTTTTTGCGCTAATGCACAGGCAAGATTCGCTGCCGTGGTTGATTTGCCAACGCCGCCCTTGCCTGACAGCACCGCCACAATTTTACCAAGATGTTTGGTTTCCATTGCAATCTTACCATGAGGCTTATGCGCTGGCGTAGCCTGTTTGTTCGATGACGTAAACACAGCGCGCGCAGCTGTTACGCCTTTGAGGGATTTAACGGCTTTCTCACTCACTTCACGCAAGCGCGCCATCAAATCGGCATCGCCATCCTGCATATCCACAACAAAGGTAACGGTACCCTCTTTAATAACAATTCCCGAAACCATCTTGAGCGCGATGAGGCTTTGCCCTTTCACAGGGTGCAGAACTGCATTCAGCGCTTTTTCTATATCCGCTTGCGTAAGGGTCTTGGGTTTAAAGAACATGAAAAAATACTACCTTTTTTATGGCTATGGCCTATATTGCTTTCACGTATTTATAGCGCAGTCATAGCGCACAACAAAGAGGTTCTACTAATGAGTTGGAATAACGGTGGCCCTTGGGGTAATAGCGGCAGTGGCAGCAATGGCCCCAGCAATCCAAAACGCCCTACTGGCAATTCACCTGATCCCGACCTTGACGAATGGCTGCGCAAAAGCCGCGAGCGATTACGCAAAGCCTTTCCCGGAAATGCCGGCGGGCCACCACCAAAAAGCCTGATCACACTCGCGCTTGTAGTCATCGCCGTGTTGTGGCTATGCAGTGGATTTTATCAGGTCTCCACCAACCAGATCGGCGTTGTTTTGCGCTTTGGCGAAGTGGTACGCACCGAAGAAGCAGGATTGCGCTATCATCTGCCTGAGCCAATCGAAATGGTATTGTTACCTGACGTCACCACAACCCATCAGATCAAAATCGGCTTTCGCGATACCGGTAGCGACAGCGATAGCAACCTAAGCGTGGAAGGCGAAAGCCGCATGCTTACGGGCGATGAAAATATTGTCGATATCGGCTTCTCCGTTTTCTGGCGCGTACGGAACGCGCAAGATTATCTCTTCAACATGCGTAATCCTGATTTAACCGTGCGCCTGGCGTCAGAAAGCGCCATTCGTGAAATCATTGGCCGCATGCAAATCCAGCCCATTCTTACCGAAAAACGTAACGAGATTGAGCAGGAAACCACTAGCCTGATCCAGAGCATGCTTGATGAATATAAAGCAGGTGTTGTGGTCACGCAGGTACAACTGCTCAATGTCACTCCGCCGCAACCCGTTGTTGATGCGTTTAACGATGTGCAACGTGCACGCGCGGATGGCGAGCGTTTGCGCAACGAAGCTGAAGCCTATCGCAATGACATCATCCCGCGCGCACGCGGCGAAGCTGCCCGCATGATTCAGGATGCCGAAGGCTACCGCGAACAGGTGATCAGCTACGCAAAGGGTGATGCCGCGCGTTTTGAAAGCGTACTTGCAGCCTATAAAGAAGCGCGCGATGTAACTGCAACGCGTCTTTATTTTGAAGCAATGGAAAACGTTCTGCGCAATGCCAATAAGGTTTTGATTGATCCCGCAATCAGCAAAGGCGGCGCACTGCCCTATCTGCCATTGCAGGATTTTATTCGCAACCGTACTCCTTAAGGGTAACACTCATGACTGCCAAACAAATCTTTACCCTCATCCTGATTGTGATCGGTTTTTCGATCATCTCGGACAGCATCTTTGTAGTAAACCAGCAGCAGCAAGCCGTGGTGCTGCAATTCCGCAATGCGGTGCGCATCATCCATGATCCGGGTTTGAATTTCAAAATTCCGTTCTTCCAAAGCGTTGCGTTTTTTGACAAGCGCGTTTTATCGCTCGAACCGCCAGAACAGGAAGCCATTCTTGCCGATCAAAAGCGCATCGTTGTGGATGCCTTTGCCCGTTATCGTATTGCCGATCCGCTTAAATTCTTCCAGCGCCTGAATAACGAGCGCAACGCCAATGATCAGCTCAGCATTCTGGTCAACTCTTCCATGCGGCAAATTCTTGGCACACTCACAATGAAGGATGTGCTTTCGGAAGAACGCGGCAAGATCATGATCGCCATCCGCGATGAGATGAATGACAAGGCCAAGGCCGCCGATTATGGCATTGATATTGTCGATGTGCGTATCCGCAGCGCGAATTTACCTGATGAAACTAGCCAGTCGATCTTTGCGCGTATGCGCTCGGAGCGTCAGCGCGAAGCTGCTGAATTCCGCGCCAAAGGCCAGGAACAATTGCAGGAGATCAAAGCCAAGGCGGAGCGCGAAAAAACCGTGTTGCTTGCCGAAGCCCAGCGCAAGGCAGAAACCGCGCGCGGTGAAGGCGATCAAACCGCCCTGCATATCGTTGCAGTCGCAACCAGCAAGGACCCGCAATTCTATACCTTCTACCGCAGCTTACAGGCCTACCGCGAAACATTGGCGAATAAAGACACCTCACTTATCCTAAGCCCGGATAGCGATTTCTTCCGCCATTTCGGCAAGATACTCGTCAAATAAATCCGTCAATTTTTTGCCATACTGGTTTGTAAAATAAACACCAGCACTAAACACTCAGAGGATTGATTATGAAGCATACTCGCCTGGCAAGTCTTGTCCTTCTTCTTTGCGCTGCTCTCTATAGTCAGGCGTTTGCCCAAACGTCTCCTGCTCCAACACCGCCAGCCACGCCCGCGCCGCAAACAGCAGCGGTGGCATCCGCCAATGTATTCCCGCATGAAGGTTTTGCTGATGAAGCAGAAAAATTACTGCCTGCGGTTGTTAATATCTCCACAACGCAAATCATCAAGGAAGAAAAAGGCGCAAAAGAACTTCCTGATTTTCCGCAGTTTCAACCGGGCTCTCCCTTTGAAGATTTCTTCAAGGATTTTATGGAAAAGCATAAAGGCCTGAATGGTCCCGGTGGTATTCCCAAACAACGTAAAAGCACATCGCTCGGTTCAGGCTATATCATCGCTGCGGATGGCCTTGTGGTTACCAATAACCACGTCATCGAAGATGCCGATGAAATCACGGTTATCCTGCATGATGATACAAACCTTAAAGCCGAAGTAGTTGGCCGCGATAAAAAAACCGACATCGCATTATTGCGCGTAAAAAGCAAAACACCCCTGCCCTATGTCAGCTTTGGTGACAGCGATAAAATGCGCATCGGCGACTGGATTTTGGTCATTGGCAATCCCTTTGGCCTTGGCGGCACGGTGACAACCGGTATTATCTCGGCCCGCGCCCGCGATATCAATTCCGGTCCCTATGATGATTATATTCAAACCGATGCACCGATTAATCGTGGTAATTCGGGTGGCCCGATGTTTAATATGAAGGGCGAAGTGATTGGTATGAACACCGCTATCTTCTCCCCTTCGGGCGGATCAGTGGGAATTGGTTTTGCCATCCCCTCCACCCTTGTGAAAAATGTGGTGGAACAGCTTAAAGGCGGCGGAAAAATTCGTCGCGGCTGGCTCGGTGTGCGCATTCAAAACGTTACCGAAGAAATTGCAAAATCCCTTAACCTGAACAAGCCACGCGGCGCGCTGGTTTCAAGCCTCAGTGCTGACAGCCCCGCTGCAAAAGGTGGCGTAAAAGCAGGCGATGTGATCATCGCCTTTGATGACAAGCCGGTCAATGAAATGCGTCGTCTGCCGCGTATCGTTGCGGAAGCAAAAATCAATGAAAAGGTTCCCATGATCGTTTGGCGTGATGGCAAAGAAGTCATGCTCAGCGTGATGGTTGGCGAACTAAAGGAAGATGAAACAGCCGATGGCGAAGAAGAAAAGATCGATGAAGAAAAGGCACCTAAGCTTGCCAAAAGCCTGCCAATCCCTGAGTTTGATATCAAGGTCGCTGTCTTAACGCCCGAAGCGCGCAAGGCATTTGACATTGATGAAAAAACCAAAGGCATCGTCATCACCGATCTTGGCGAAAACAGCCCGCTTGAAGATAAAGGTATCAAGCCCGGCGATGTCATTGCCGAAGCTGGCCAGAAAGAAATGAAAGACCCCAAGGATCTGGCTGCACTAGCCAAAGATGCCGCTACATCCAAGAAGCCGTTATTGCTGCTGATCAGCCGTCAGGGCGATCTGCGCTTTGTGGCTGTGAACACAATCGAACCCGGCACGCACAAGCCAAAGAAGGATGATAAGCCTAAGGCCTCAGAATAAAAATCGCTGCGTCATTGCGAGGAGGCCTTTAGGCCGACGCGGCAATCCACCTTCGAATACAAGAAAGATGGATTGCCACGCCCCTAAAGGGGCTCGCAATGACGCTTTCTATCTTAGTTCCTTGGAATGATACCCCTGCACCCATAACAACGCGCGTAGATTAGCAAAGCGGATATTAAAATTCGCCTGTTTCTGTACCGCCGGTTTTGCGTGATAGGCAATGCCAAGCCCCGCAGCCAGCAGCATCGGCACATCATTCGCGCCATCCCCAACTGCGCAGATATCCGCTTCAGAAATGTTCATTTGCTTTGCAGTTTCGCCAAGAATACGACGCTTGCTGTTTTTATCGAGCAGCGGTTCAACAATCGCATCGCTGATTTTACCATCTTCAATGGCAATACCATTACCAAAATGGCCATCAAACCCAAGTTGTCTTGCAATATCGGAAGTGAATACCGTAAAGCCACCCGATACAATCAGGCATTTCGCGCCATGTGCGCGCATTGTTGCCACCAATTCTTTTGCGCCCGGTGTAATCGTCATCTTTTTACATAGATCATCAAGGATGCTGGCGGGCAATCCCTTGAGCAGCAGCAAGCGTTCCTGCAGAGCTGCTCTGAAATCAAGCTCTCCATTCATCGCGCGTGTGGTAATTTCCTCAACCTTGGCGCGAAGGCCCACAAAATCCGCCAGCTCTTCGAGCATTTCTTCTTTGATCAGCGTTGATTCCATATCGGCGAGTAATGCTTTTTTGCGTCGCCCAGCCACAGGCTGCACGATCACATCGATGCTGTTTTCCAGCGCCCATTCGCCAAGGATATTTTTTAATTCCGCACTGCCGCCATCAAAAAACACATCGACCGCTTCGCCTTCACACAACCATGCATGGCGAATAACCGCGCCATTTTCCTGGGAGATGGTTTCAATTAACGCATTCAGATCCATCTCACCAATTGGCCGGTCAAGCGAACCAATAAGCGTTGCAACATGTTGCATATTTTATTCCCCTCCCCTTGAGGGAGGGGTTAGGGGAGGGGTTGGT
>RGZA01000042.1 GCA_010031785.1 Alphaproteobacteria bacterium | reverse complement strand
ATATGTTCAATGCATAGTGCAACAACCAAGGGAGACTTTTCCATCGTTAAACTAGACACACGGCCATCAAAAGGCAGCCAAGATAATGCGCATCAACAACAGTCCAAGGATGGACCCCGCATCAACCGCGATATCACCGCGAAAGAAATTCGTCTCATTGACGCCGAAGGAGAAATGCAAGGCGTTGTCACCGTGCGCGCTGCGCTGGATGCTGCCGAAGCAGCCGGGCTTGACCTTGTCGAAATTTCACCGCATTCCGAACCGCCCGTTTGCAAAATTCTTGATTACGGCAAGTACAAATACGAAATGCACAAGAAGGCTGTTGAGGCCAAGAAAAAGCAAAAAGTTATTGAGCTCAAGGAAATCAAACTTCGCCCCACGATTGATGATAATGATTTCAATGTGAAGATGCGCAGCGCGCGCGCGTTTTTGGGTGAAGGCGACAAGGTCAAAATCACCTTGCGTTTCCGTGGCCGTGAAATGTCGCATCAGGAACTTGGCTATCAGCTGATCGAAATAGAAAGAAATACTCCCCTCCCTTTGGGAGGGGCTGGGGGCGGGTACTTATTCTATACAAAAAGTACCCTCTCCTAACCTCCCCCAAAGGGGGAGGAATTACATCGCGTTGGTTGCACAATGCATGTCATAAAAAAATCCTCTTGACTTTATCCACAGAACTAAACTAGAACAAAAGAAGTATTCATCTTTTGTTCCTTTCTGTCGATGAGGTCATCATGCTAACGCGAAAACAACAGGAATTGCTGCTTTTCATCCATGATCGCCTTGGCAAGGATGGCATTTCGCCCTCCTTTGATGAAATGAAGGATGCGCTGCGCCTTAAATCAAAATCCGGTATTCACCGCCTTATTTCTGGCCTTGAGGAACGTGGTTTTATCCGCCGCCTTGCCCATCGCGCCCGCGCACTTGAAGTCATCAAACTCCCCGATACTGCCAGCCAGAAATTGAGCCAGGCGGTACAGAAAACCGCAGCAGCCGTCAAACAGACGGGCGAGCGTATCGGTGAAGCTGTTGCGCGCGTTGCAGAACGCGTTTCCGATGCCGTGACGCAACTTCCCCTGCTTGGCCGTATTGCCGCAGGTACCGGTATTGAAGCCTTGCGCGATACCTCCCGCTTTATGGATGTACCAACAGCGCTGCTGGGTCGCGGTGAGCATTATGTGCTCGAAGTTTCAGGTGACTCAATGGTTGAAGCCGGTATTCATGATGGGGACACGGTGATCATCCAGCAATGTGACGGTGTTGAAAATGGCACCATCGCCGTTGCGCTGATTGATGAGCAGGAAGTCACGCTCAAGAGCCTTTATAAAAAAGGCAATGTCGTGGATCTTGTTCCCGCCAATCATACCTACAAGACCATGACCTATCCCGCACAGCGCGTACGGGTGCAGGGTAAATTGGTTGGGTTGCTAAGACGGTATTGATAAGCAGCGCAATCTAACTCCCCTCCCTTCGGGCCCAGCCTTCGCTAAAGCTTCGGCGGGTCTGGTGCTTGCGTCCACCGAAGCCTCTGGCGTAGGTGGAAGGGGCTGGGGCTTGCGTCCACCGAAGCCTCTGGCGTAGGTGGAAGGGGCTGGGGGCGGGTCGGCTCAAACAATCAAGCTTGGTTTCATGATCCAACCCTCTCCTAACCTCCCTCCTTCTACGCTAAAGCTACGAAGGACAAGGACTAGACCCCACGAAGCCTTGGCGAAGTGGGGCCAAAGGGGGAGGAATATCACTGCGCTGCTTCATCTAAGGATGCGCTCATTACAGGCTATAAAGCCACGCCCAGCTATAAAGGCCAGTGCTATGGCCATCATCAAACACAATCCGCACGGCGTAATTACCCACCGCTTCCAGTCCAGTCATGCGCACATTCGGATTGATCGATATTTCCGGCTTTACGCCACCATGCCCCTGCACTTCGGCGGATGGACTATTCTGCCGCAACTGCCTAGCTGAAAATGTTTTTACAACGCCATCATCAAACGCGATGGTCAACGTGTTTTCGCTTTTCTTGAGCTTAATGTCAGTGGGCCAGGGCTCAGTCATTATTCGTCCAGCCTGCGTGCATCATCAATCAGCATAATCGGAATGCCATCGCGAATAGGAAAAGCGAGCTTTGCCGCATCGGAAATCAGTTCCTGCTGCGCAGCATCATAGCGCAATGCTGTTTTGGTAATGGGGCACACCAATACTTCCAGCAAACGCGGATCAACCTTGGAATGTGCTACGGGCAGATCATCATCGTTGTTCATCTTGTACCTTCAATGTTTGATAATATCGCAATCATCATTTTCTTCACCAAGCAACGCCATATCCATCAGCGTAGTGAGCAAACGGCAGCGTTCCTCAATGGTTTTGGCTTCCAGCAGCGCCTGTTTTTCGCTTGGCTGAAACGGGCAGATCATCGCTAATGATGTAATCAGTTTATTATCGTTGGTTTTTTCAATCAGATCCCAATCGCCAGCAACGCCCTGCAATTTGAAATAGCATTTCATGTGGCGCATCAATTTATCACGATCGACACAGGCAGGTTTTGTACTTTCCACAAGATCATCTAGGTAGCCATCCCACTCCGTGCGTGCGCGGCGAAACCCGTGCGTAACATCAAGCTCTTCGCGGATACGAAAGCGACACACGCCAAGCAGCCCGATCAGAAAACGCCCATCATCGGTTTCATTAAGCGAATGGATGCGCCCGGCACACCCCACTTTAAAAATCTGAGCACCGCCATCAGGGTTGGAAAGCCCCGTTGGCTGCACCATGCCAATCAAGCGTTTTTGTTTTAGCGCATCTTCAACCATGGCTAAATAACGCGGCTCAAAAATATTCAGGGGCAGTCGACCACCGGGCAATAACAACACGCCAGCCATGGGAAACAAGGGCAGGATTTCCGGCAAATCTTCAGGACGCGTGATGAATGGCGTTCCCGCAATTTTTGGTTTGGTTGGATCATCCTGCATGGCATCTACGCATCATGAAAAGAGAATGGACGATAAACGCTTGCGCGCAGAAATGGTCAAAGGGTCCATGGGGCCAAGCGCATCGAAAATGGTCACCAGCTCCTTGCGCGCGGCCTCTTCATTCCATTTGCGATCCCGGCGTATAATTTCGAGCAATTCATCAACCGCAGCATCGCGCTCATTGGCGGCAAACAGCGCCAGCGCATAATCAAACCGCGCCTGATGATTTTTGGGATCAGCATCCACCTTGGCTTTCAGCGAGGCGGTTGCATCCGCGCCAAGCGCCGCCTTTACCATTTTATCCTGCAATTCAAAGGCGCTTTGCACCGATGCCCAATGCTTGTCCTGCTTGACGCTATCCGGCGCATTATCAAAAAGATGCTGCGCTTCTTCCTGATTATCCGATGCCAAAAAGGCTTTGATCAGGCCTGTATAGGCCGCTGCATTTTCTTCTTCGATTTCTAAAACTGCACTATAAAGCGCCTGCGCATGATCAAGCTTACCCTCAAGCACAAAGCCTTCTGCCTGCTTGACCATCGAAGCGATATTCGCCCCTTCCGGATTTTTTGCGCTGACATTGGCCAGATTTTCAACCAGCTTTTTAACTTCGCTGTCAGGAATGGCGCCGGTAAAGCCATCAATCGGCTGGCCTTGATAAAACACATAGACCGCTGGGATGGATTGCACACGCATGCTCGCGGCAAGCTGTTTATTCTCATCCACATTGACTTTTACAAGATGCACCTTGCCATTTTGCGCGGTGACCGCCTTTTCAAGTGCTGGCACCAGCTGCTTGCACGGCCCGCACCATGGCGCCCAGAAATCAACAATCACGGGGCGTGTTTGCGAGGCCTCAATCACATCGGCCATAAAGGACTCCGTCGTGGCGTCTTTAATAAAGGCAGATGCGGGGGTCGTGGGGGCAAGAGATGGCTGAAGATTGATCATGGTCACTTATATACGTTGCAAGGCACTATTAGCCATAAGATGGTGTACAAAGCCCCTAACGGCAAGTGTTTAAGATGTTTTATTAAGACTCCCCATAAACTTTTGCGCAAAGCTCTTGCAAAGTTTCGGGCTTTGCGTATTATCCCGCCACTCATTAAGGAAGCGGGCGTAGCTCAGGGGTAGAGCACAACCTTGCCAAGGTTGGGGTCGAGGGTTCGAATCCCTTCGCCCGCTCCAATATGAGGTTAGATAGGTTCCACGGAACCCTCGAAATATTTATATATGCGGCAAAGCCGCATGGGGTTCGAATCCCTTCGCCCGCTCCAATATGGGACAGAGTTGGTTCTAAGGAACCCTCGAATTATGTGTATGCGGCTTTGCCGCATTAATGAATCAGCACAAATCATTGTTATGGAACAATTAGTCCCTCTGCTTGTCCTTATTTCCGGATTGGCTCATGCTGTTGTGAATTCCATCCTTAAAGCCGGAAGGGACAAAATGTCCAGCAGGGCATTAATTGATGGGTTTAGTGCCCTCATCATTTTCCCCATTGTATTTTTTGTGCCGCTGCCAAACCATGCATGGAACTGGCTGATTGTATCATGGGCTCTACATCTTATATATCTTGTAAGTCTGGTTAAAGCTTTTGAGCAATCAGACATGACCGTTGCCTATCCTATTTCGCGTGGCATAGCTCCCATGCTTGCTGCCGCTGGCGCTGTTTTATTTTTTCATGAAGCAATTACTTTTTATACAATCATCGGAATTATATTAATCAGCTTGGGCGTTATAACGATTGGTTTTACGCACACACTCAATTTGCGAGCCCTATTCTGGGCAGCACTCACAGGATGTTGCATCGCAGCTTATACCGTTGTCGATGCGCAAGGTGTGCGCGCCGCACCAACTGCGGCAAGCTATATTGTCTGGATATTCCTGATGATGGGCGTTGGTATTGGCTCTCTCTCTTTGCAATCTGGCGCGGTAAGGAGTTCCTTTTGTCTGCCGCGCAGCAATGGAAACCCGGATTAATTGCTGGTGCACTTTCTATCGTCACTTATGGTCTTGCATTGCTTGCATTTCGCTGGGGGACAACGCCAAGACTTGCCGCTTTGCGTGAAACATCAATTCTGTTTGCTACCTTTATCGCTGTATTTTTTCTTAGAGAAAAACTTACCACTGCGCGGCTTGCAGGCATTATCGCCATAGCATTTGGCGCTATGGTATTGATTGCACTGGGATAATATTTTCTGAAGAAGGCTTTAATAAAAGCAATGGTGCACCCGAAGGAATTCGAATCCCTAACCTTCTGATCCGTAGTCAGATGCTCTATCCAGTTGAGCTACGGGTGCATTTTGAAGGCCGCAACCTAATCAAATTAATTGGCCTTTGCAAGCCAATAAAAAACAGAAGTCATGCCCGCGCAGGCGGGCATCCACGAACTTACTTTTTGGTTATAAAACAAAGCAATTGCTTAATATTGAACATTTTTTAAGTAAACTCGTGGATGCCCGCCTGCGCGGGCATGACGGATGGTGTATATTTGTATTTACAAAACCAAAACACTGGCAATCCACGGCTTTGTTATTTATAGATTGTGCATCAACAGCGCTATGGCAAAAGCCAGGGCGTGTGGACAGGATTGCGCCATGCGCGCGGCGAATGGATCATCACGATTGATGGCGATGGGCAGAATGATCCTGCCGATATTCCGCGCCTTTTATCAATCGCACTCGAACATCCCCAAAAAAGCATTCTCGTCAGTGGCGTGCGCACCAACCGCGCCGCAACCAATAGCCGCCGTCTTGCGAGCCGTTTTGCCAACTGGCTGCGCAGCAGTCTTTTAAAAGATGATTGTCCTGATACCGGCTGCGCATTGAAAGTCTTCCGCCGCGATGCCTATCTGGCCCTGCCCTATTTTGACAATATCCACCGCTATGAACCCACGCTTTTCAAACTCTATAATCACGACGTGATCTATGTGCCGGTCAATGACCGCGCACGCCAGCATGGTGTTTCCAAATATACCAATTTCAAACGCGCCCTTGATGGACTCTCGGATCTGTTTGGCGTGATGTGGCTGCGGCGTCGCTTCAAAGCGCGCAACGAACAAAGCATTGAAATCGTGACAATTGGCGAAACACAGCGCGAACAGGCGAATGGCTGATGACAACTACTGGCCTTTTACAAAGCGCAGTAAGCCTTCATCAAGCCGGGATGCTGGATGAGGCAGAGAAAGCCTATCGTCTTGTCCTGCGTTTTGAACCCAAGAATGCCGATGCGCTGGCACTGCTTGGCACCCTTCTTTCGGAAAAGCAGCAACCGGATGAAGCAATTGCACTGATTGAACAGGCGCTGGCGATTGACCCCAATGCTGCGCTGTTTCATTTCCACCTTGGCAATGCGTGCATGAAAGCTCATCGTTTCTTGCACAGCGAAAAAGCTTTTTTGCAGGCAACCCGCCTGCGTCCTGATTGGGCCGAAGCTTATTATAATCTTGGCAACGCTCAGCGCACGCTAAAGAAAATTGCGGATGCAAAGTCAAGTTATCAAACAGCATTGCAGCTTAATCCTTCACATATTCTCACGCATAATAATCTTGCGCATCTGTTCAGTGAACAGCATGACTATAAAAATGCACGCGCGCAGTTGGAAACCGCTTTGCATATTGCGCCAGATAACGCGCAGTTGTTATTCAGCCTGCATGACATTGCGCATGAACATAATGACTTCCCTACCGTGTTTGATGCCGCGCATCGCCTTGCCGCAATCAAGCTTGGCCTTACGCCCCAGCACACCATTCTTGATTATCTGCATAAGACAAGCGCGATTGAAGTGCAGGATGAACAAATCAAAAATTGCATCTTCGCCCTTGGCACCAGCTATTTGCTAAAAGGTGAATTGCAACTGGCCAGTTATGTGCTGCGTACGCTTTTTTCGCTGGCGCCTGATATAGCCGAAATCCCCTTGATGCTTGGTTCCATCGCATTGGCAGAAAACAAGCTTGATCTGGCGGATATCTATTATGCGCAGGCCTTTATGCTCAACCCTGCGGAAACAGCGGCGCCATGGAACCGCGCAATGAACTTGCTTGTTGCGGGTGATCTGGGTGAAGGCTTTCGCCGTTATCGCTGGCGCTGGTCGGCGATGGAAAAATTCAAAGCCATGCGCATGAAGGGTGAGTTATGGGATGGCAGTGATCCATCCGGAAAAACCATTCTTGTGCAGGAAGAGCAAGGCTTTGGCGATACGCTGCATATGCTGCGCTATCTGCCCCTTCTGAAAGAAAAAGGTGCGAAGGTTTACGCTTATGTGCGTCCTGTTTTATATCCACTGCTTGAGAACTGGGATGGCACAAGCAACGTTGTCTCATGGAATGTGCAGGATAAAACCGTTCCTGCAGATGTCGATGTCGTCTGCGGCATGATGGATCTGCCCGGGCTTCTGGGCACAGGCTTGCATAATATTCCTGCAAGCGTTCCCTATCTTCCCAATCCAAAAAAGGGGGATCCAAAATTCAAACTCAATGGCACGGGCTTAAAGGTCGGGTTGGTCTGGGCAGGCAATCCGTTACACAAGCGCGATCATCAACGCTCCATCCCGTTTGAAATGTGGGATGGAATTTTAAAAACACCGGGCGTGACTTTTTACAGCCTGCAATATCAACCTAAGATAGCCGATATCGCGCGCATGCAATCCTTTGGCGTGATCGACCTTGCTCCTTCTATTAAGAACCTTGCCGATAGCGCCGCTGCCTTGGCGGAGCTTGATTTGTTAATTTCAATCGATTCTGCCCCGGCCCATCTGGCAGGTGGGCTTGGCATCCCTGTATGGACGCTTGTGACGATAAACCCTGACTGGCGCTGGCTTTTAGGGCGCGATGATAGTCCCTGGTACCCGTCTTTACGCCTGTTCCGCCAGCCCGCCATGGATGACTGGGGCAGCGTAATGGCCAATGTTCAAAAGGCTTTAAGCGAATTAACCGCTCAAAATCGCCTAAATTAAGCTAAAAAACGGCAGCTATTCATTTGACAAGCCCCCACCCTTTCCACTACAAACACGCCAGAGACGAACGGCTTTATACTTCTAGGGAGTAAAGCCGCTTTTTTGTATTTACTGAGTAGGATTTAGATATGTTCGCGATTATTCAAACAGGCGGCAAGCAATACAAGGTTGCGCAAGATGATGTTCTGCGCGTTGAAAAGCTTGATGTTGAAGCTGGCAAGACCATTGAACTCAAAGAAGTTCTTCTTGTTGCTGATGCCGCAAAAACCACCGCTGGTAACCCACTGGTGAAGGGCGCAACCGTAAGCGCTGAAGTTGTGCGTCATGAGAAGGACGATAAGGTTATCGTTTTCAAAAAGAAGCGCCGTCAAAATTACCGCCGCAAGAATGGCCACCGCCAGAACCTCACCGTTCTGCGCATCACTGGCATCAAGAGCGCGTAATTCGTTATTCAAGGTTTTAAGGAGAAGTAAGTCATGGCACATAAAAAAGCAGGCGGTAGTTCACGTAACGGTCGCGATTCAGCAGGACGCCGTCTTGGCGTAAAGCGTTTTGGTAGCGAACTTGCACGCGCAGGCAACATCATCTTACGCCAACGTGGCACCGATGTTCATCCGGCAGACAATGTTGGCATGGGCAAGGATCACACGCTGTTTGCGATGATCACTGGCCGTGTTCTGTTCCACACCGGTAAGGGTGGCAAGAAATATGTAAGCATCAACGCAGTTGAAGAAGCTGCTGAGTAAGTTTTACGGGTAACCATTTTTAGAAATTGAATAGTACCCCCGCTATAGCTAGTCGGGGGTATTATTTTTTAATCACCAGATAATTTTAGGGCTATAGTAAAAAAACAGCGCGATCTAACTCCCCTCCCCTCGGGAGGGGAATGTTTCTTAATCGGCATCTGAGTTTTTTGGATTAATAAGAAAATGAAATTTCTCGATCAAGCAAAGATCTATGTAAAAAGCGGCGATGGCGGCCCCGGCTGCATCAGTTTCCGCCGCGAGAAATATATTGAATATGGTGGCCCCGATGGCGGCAATGGTGGCAAGGGCGGCGATGTCGTTGTGGAAGCGGCTGATAATCTCAACACCCTGATCGATTTTCGTTATCAGCAACATTTCAAAGCAGGCAATGGTCATCATGGCGAAGGCCGTTTGAAAACCGGCGCGGATGGCAAAGAAGTTGTGCTGCGCGTTCCCGTTGGCACACAAATTTATGATGAGTTTGAAGAAACGCTTCTTGCCGATATGCAGGAAGTTGGGCAACGCCTGATCCTGCTCAAAGGCGGCGATGGCGGTTTTGGCAATGACTATTACAAAACATCCACCAACCGCGCGCCGCGCAAAAATTCGCCCGGCTGGAAAGGTGAAGAGCACAAGATTGTTCTGCGCCTCAAGCTGATTGCCGATTCTGGCCTTATTGGCTTACCCAATGCTGGTAAGTCCACCTTCCTTGCATCCTGCACCGCTGCAAAACCAAAGATCGCCGATTACCCCTTCACCACGCTTGCGCCCGGTCTTGGCGTTGTGCGCCTTGGCAACCCGCAAGATGGCGTTGAATTTGTGCTTGCTGATATTCCAGGTTTGATTGAAGGCGCGCATGAAGGCCATGGTCTTGGCGATCGTTTCCTTGGCCATGTTGAGCGTACAAAAGTATTGCTACATCTGATTGATGCAACGGCGGATGACGTTGTGGCGAGCTACAAAACCATCCGCAAGGAACTCAAAGCGTACGGCAATGGCCTGATTGAAAAACCGGAAATCATTGCACTGAACAAATGTGATGCGCTGACGCCCGAAGAAATCAAAGAAAAAATGGGCAAGCTCAAACGCAGCGCCAAAAAGACGCCCGTTTACGCGATCTCCGCCGCCACCCATCAGGGCGTTAAGGATATTTTGTGGGAGCTTTATAAGATTATTAAGAGCGATCCTGAAGAAATCGGGTAAATTCTCCCCATTACTTTCAATATAAAATGATAAAATAGCACGGGGAGATTGTATGACCGCGCTAACAAGAACATATAAACGACATAGCTATTACCGCAAATTGGTAGATGAAGATGGTTGGCGTTTTGTACCAAGTAAAAAAGGTTCGCCACGTACAATGTTCATGAATCTGCCCGATGGCGATATGCTTCCCGATTGCGTACTTGATATTTTGCAAGCAACAACTACCCCGATCATCCAACCAATTTTTGAAAAACATTTAGAATTGGATACAGCTGGCAGCCTTGTCCCGCCGCTCAACCAGCATAGAATTCTAATATCAGAGCCACAAATGGCGCTGAACAATTCATATGCTCTGGTAATTGCTGCATTTAACCACTTTGATAAGACACTGGGGGAAAGAGTTTCCCAGATATTATCTGACTCTACCCGCATAGAACTTACAAAAGTTGTAACGGGTGAAGGTAGAGGCTATTGCGATAGCCCAAATCAGGAAAGTAAATATGCACGCTTACGGCTGTCCTATGATGGCACAATCAATGACCCTGTCTACCTTGCTCATGAACTTGGCCATCTCTTAACATGCGATTTTGCGCAAGAAGCTGGGTATGAAAATCGTGGCACACGGATGCCAGGGCATACCGCAGAACTACCGGCGATGTTTTCGCAAATCATCCTTTACGATTATCTAATGCATGGGCAATCTGATCCCATATTGCAAAATGTCGCACAGCAACACTTTGTAGGCGAAATGACGCGCGATCTTTATCGGCAGCAAATCGCATTTGCCAATCCTGCAAAACCCGTTCTATCTCAAGGAGAATATGAAAGGCGCATATTCGCAGTCTTAGGACATCATGAATTGGCCTTGCCTTCAGATATACAGATGTTATGGCCTGACAGCAGTTATTTACATTGGCATATTTCTGCATCAACCATTGCTGCCGGATTTTATTTTTCTAGTTTAGGCAAGAAGCCCGCCATTTTTGATGCCATGTTCAAGAAAGGTAAAGATAGCGATATCCTTGATATGTTTGGTGCAGCAGGAATTAGTACAGAACAAGCGCTTTCTGTATTCATGGTCGATGCGGTTCAGGCAGTTATAAAACCGCTTGACGATATATATGCTGCATCGCCCCTTCGACCAGTAGAAGCTGACCGTCTTTGCCAACATAGACTGGTTATTTAAAACCATATTTGTTTCTTATATGGCTTTTACTATTCTTATTTCTACCGCTTCAATATAATTTCAAACGAAGTGCTTCATTGCGAGGGGATTTGGAATAATTGCAAAAAGGCTCAAACAAATATGATCGTAAAGTTCATCATGGGGTTTTTGATTATCGCTGCGATCCTGTTCAGCATCGGACGTGTGTCAGGGCTTTATAATAAACCTGCGTTCGGTGAAATGCATGCAAGCTTGTGCGGTGCCTATGGCCTCACCGCTGAGACGGATGGCTTTGACCCATCCGAAAAAAAAGAGGCTGCAATCCTGTGTGCCGCCTATCATCTGGGCGCTTATCAGCTCACGGGTAATTCAGCCTTCATGGATATTTTTCTCATCTATGGAAAAAAATATAAGCTGACCATTCAGGATATTGATAGCGAGACATGGCCAACCACATCGGCCAATACATTCCTTTCCGATATGCAGGGTCTTGGCTATGCGCTGGCGAACCTTACGCCAGATGAGCGCGCACGACGCATTGCGCTATGGCGGGTTGTTGCCGATCGTCATTTCAAATCCTGCTATGATCAGGGCGTTCATGTTGTGCCAGCCAAGCTGCTCAAACTCGTCAAAACCATCATAAATACGTAATTTACACCTGCATGATTTCGCTTATTATCACCCTATAACGAATAGGGATAATAACGTCTTGGAACAAAAGAAAATCATCATCAAAATCGGCTCTGCACTAATCGCGGATAGCAATGGCGCAGCACGCATCGCATGGATGGCAGCGCTCGCAACCGACATCGCCGCATGGCGCGCCAAGGGCCGCGAAGTTATTATTGTAACATCGGGCGCTGGCGCGCTTGGCCGTGGCCTTGTCGGTCTATCGCGTGATGTTGTTAAACGCACGCTCAGTATGGAAGAAAAACAGGCGGCAACATCGGTTGGCCAACCTATTTTGATGCAGGCATGGCAAGATGTATTCAAGCCGCATAATATTGTCACCGGGCAAGTGTTGCTTACGCTGGATGATACCGAAGATCGCCAGCGTCACCTCACCTGTCGCGGGGCGATTGAAAAAATCCTGCAGCTTGGCGCCCTGCCCGTTATCAATGAAAATGATACGGTGAGTACTGCTGAAATCCGCATTGGCGATAATGACCGCCTTGCTGCGCGCGTTGCACAGATGATGAGCGCGGATACGCTTATTTTATTATCGGATATTGATGGGCTTTATACCGCCGATCCTAAAACAAATCCTGATGCGACCTTCATTCCTGAAGTTAAAGAAATCACTGCAGAGATTGAAGCCATGGCGGGCGATCCACAGCCCGGTGTCAGCACCGGCGGCATGAAAACCAAAATCATGGCTGCAAAAATTGCAATGATGTCGGGTTGCCGCATGGCGATTTTAAAAGGCAATGATGATCATCCGCTTCGACGCCTTGATGATAGAACCTTGCGCTGCACATGGTTTACACCTTCCACAACGCCGCTGGCAGCGCGCAAACGCTGGATCGCAGCGCATGTCAGCATGAAAGGCGCGATTATCATTGATGATGGCGCGGTTAAAGCACTCAATGACGGCCGATCCCTTTTGCCTGCGGGTGTAAAAAGCTGCGAAGGTGAATTTGTAACCGGCGATGCCGTATCGATCAAAACGCTTTCTGGGCAAATCATCGGTTGCGGCCTGATTGCATTTGACCGCGATGAAGCTGATAAAATCTGCGGCAAACGCAGTGATGATATTGAACGTTTGCTTGGCTATGCGGGACAGGAAGAAATGATCCACCGCGATAACATGGTTCTCAATAAATCCCTTTAAATATTGTCCTCATTGCTATAAAATCTGTCTATGCAACAGACAGCACTAAAAACCGATTGGGTAAATGAACTGCAAGCGATTGGCAAAGCCGCCAAGGATGCCCTGTCGGCGCTTGGCACCGCGAGCGCTGAAACGCGCACCCGTGCACTCGAAATCTGCGCACAAAAACTGCGCGCGCACAAAGATACTATTTTAACAGCGAATGCTGCCGATGTAGCGCGCGGTAAAACAACGCTGAGCAAAGCGATGATCGACCGCCTTACCCTCACCGCTGAGCGCATCGAAGCAATCGCGCAAGGCCTTGAAGAAGTCGCCAAACAATCCGACCCGATTGGTAAGGTTCAAGAAGAATGGACACGCCCCAATGGTTTGAAAATCCAGCGCGTGACCGTGCCTCTTGGCGTCATCGGCATGATTTATGAAAGCCGCCCCAATGTAACGGCAGAAGCAGCATCCATCGCGCTGCGTGGTGGTAATGCGATTATTCTGCGCTGCGGCTCGGACTGTTTTGAAAGCTCGCAAGCAATTGCGCATGCTTTGCAAGAAGGCCTTGCTGAAAGCAATCTTCCCAAAACGGCTATTCAACTGGTTCCAACAACCGATCGCGCTGCGGTTGGCGCACTCCTTGCCATGCCACAATATGTTGATGTGATTGTACCGCGCGGTGGCCGCGAACTGATTGAACGCGTGGAACGTGAAAGCAAAATTCCATTGCTGCGCCAGTATGAAGGTGTGAACCACATTTATATTGATCGCTTCGCTGATGCTGCCAAAGCAAAAGCCATTATTCAAAACGCCAAAATGCGCCGCACATCTATTTGCGGTGCCGCTGAATGCCTGTTGTTTGATAGCTTGACGCTTAAAAACATTGCCAGTGGCGCGATTAAAAACCTGCTAGATGCAGGCTGCGAAGTGCGCGGGGATAGCGCCATTCAGGCGCTTGATGCGCGCGTGAAAAAGGCCGAAAGCAGCGATTGGGGCCAGGAGTTTCTCGCGCCCATCATCGCTGCAAAAAGCGTAAGCGGTCTTGCAGGCGCCATTGGCCATATTGCCAGCTATAGCTCGCACCATACGGATTGCATTATCACCGAAGACACAGGCATTGCTCAGCAATTCTGCGCACAGGTCGATAGCGCGATTGTGATGGTCAATGCCTCCACGCAATTTGCCGATGGCGGTGAATTTGGGTTTGGCGGCGAAGTG
>RGZA01000041.1 GCA_010031785.1 Alphaproteobacteria bacterium | reverse complement strand
TCAGCGCATTGATATTAGCGGTAATACCCGTACGCTCGACCGCGTGATCCGCCGCCAGATGCAGCTTTCGGAAGGCGATCCGTTCCTGAATACCAAGCTCAAAAAATCAGAACAGAATGTTCGCGATCTTGGCTTCTTTGAAGAAGTAAAAGTCACGCCAAGCGAAGGCGGCCAGCCGGATCAATCGGTTGTTGCGGTTGAAGTAAAAGAAAAATCCACCGGGGATTTCTCAATCGGGGCAGGGTTCTCATCGACCGATGGTCCTTTGGGTGATTTTAGCATCAATGAGCGTAATCTTCTGGGTAAGGGACAAAATCTGCGCTTTGGTGTTCAGGCATCGGCCCGCACACAACAATATGATATCAGCTTTACTGAACCCTATTTTATGGAAAAAGATTTGGCCGTTGGCGGCGATCTGTTCCGCACGACGCGGGATAATCAAAGCGAAAGCTCTTTTAATGAAGAACGCAATGGCTTTAATTTACGTGCTGGCTATCCGCTTTCGGACACGCTGGGCCAGAAATGGAATTACAGTCTAACGCAAACCAAAATTACCAATGTGCCAACGACCGCATCGCGTTTTGTGCGGGAGCAAGCAGGCGAATGGATTAGCTCATCCCTGGGGCATGAATTGATGCTTGATAAACGCAACAGCAAGCTTAACCCGTCTGAAGGTTTCTATCTCAAGATGAATAATGATCTCGCCGGACTTGGCGGGGATGTACAATTTTTGCGTACCAAGTTAGGCGGCGCTTATTACATGCCGCTCTTTGAAAAATGGACGCTTAATCTGGGGAGCGAAATTGGTTATATCTTTGGGCTTGGGCAGAATGTACGCATTAATGATCGCTTCTATATGGGCGGAGAAAATCTGCGCGGCTTTAGATTTTCCGGCGTGGGTCCGCGTGACTTGACCGGCGGGATAAGTGACGCACTGGGCGGTAATCGCTTTGCCCGCACGCGCGTTGAAGTGACCTTTCCAACAGGCTTGCCGGAAGAATTTGGCCTGCGTGGCCGCGTGTTTAATGATGCAGGTTTGCTGGATGAGGTGGATGCACAGCCCTTGCCCGCTGAAGATTTCCGTTCGGACTCGAAAATCCGCATGAGTTCGGGTATAGGTCTTACGTGGCAGTCGCCCTTTGGTCCGATTGGGGTGGATCTGGCGCAGCCCATTCTTAAGCAGTCTTATGATGAAACAGAATTCTTCCGCTTCAGTTTTGGAACACGGTTCTAGATGTTGAATATCTTTGTCATCATCATTGCGCTTTTTGCTTCTGCATCGGTTGCAGTAGCTGAAACGGCGTCGAATGCTACGCCACGCTTTCCGATCCTGATTGTGGATGTAAAGAATGTGCTGGATGATTCAAAGGCAGCGATCGGCGCACAGAAAAAAATTGAGACCCAGCGCAGCGCGTTTCAGGATGAAATTTCTGCATGCGCAGGCGGTGATGGCCAAGCAAACCGCCCTGTGGACGCTGGAAGGCAATGACATTACTGCAGAGGTCAGCAGCCGCCTGAACAGCCAATTGCCAGATGTGCCGGTTAATATTGATGTGCCTGAGATCAAGAAAGAGCCAGCAAAATAAGCTTTATTTACCAATAAAGATTTATAGTTTTTAGCGTGCAAAAAATTTACTATAAGTAACTTGAAGTGCTAACATTACAGAGTAAATAAATAAGATGACGAAAAACTGGTCCCCCGATAGCTGGAAAAACAAGCCCGATCCGCAACGCACCGACTATCCCGATGCCAAGGCGCTGGATGCCACGGTTGAACGGCTGCGCAATTACCCGCCACTCGTATTTGCAGGTGAAGCGCGCCGTCTGAAAGCGCATCTGGCCAAGGTTGCCGCAGGGGAAGCATTCCTGCTGCAGGGTGGTGATTGCGCTGAAAGCTTTGCTGAATTTCATCCCAATAATATTCGCGATACGTTTCGCGTCATGTTGCAGATGGCGGTGATCCTAACCTTTGGCGGCGTAACGCCGGTGGTTAAGGTTGGTCGCATGGCCGGGCAATTTGCCAAGCCGCGTAGCGAAGCGATTGAAAAACAGGGCGATGTAACCTTGCCAAGTTATAAGGGCGATATCATCAATCATATTGATTTTGATGCCAAGGGCCGCGCGCCCGATCCTGAACGCATGGTGCAGGCCTATAACCAATCGGCAGCAACTCTGAACCTCTTGCGCGCCTTTGCGCAAGGCGGCTATGCGGATTTGCACAAGGTGCATCAATGGACATTGAACTTTGTTGATAAAAGCCCTGTTGGTGAACGCTACCGCGATCTGGCAGGCCGTCTTGATGAGGCGTTGTCTTTTATGGGTGCATGCGGGCTGACGTCCGACACTGTGCCGCAATTGCGCGAAACCGAGTTCTTTACTTCGCACGAAGCATTGCTACTTCCTTACGAGCAGGCGCTCACGCGCGTGGATAGCACATCGGGCGACTGGTATGATGTCTCTGCGCATATGTTGTGGATTGGTGATCGCACACGCGATCCTGCGGGTGCGCATGTTGAATTCCTGCGCGGTGTTAAAAATCCGCTTGGCTTGAAGTGCGGCCCATCGATGCAAACCGATGACCTCATCAAGCTGATTGATATCCTTAACCCGGCGAATGAAGCAGGCCGTCTTACATTGATCGTGCGGATGGGCTCGGATAAAGTCGTTGAAAAATTACCGACCTTGCTGCGCGCTGTAAAAAAGGAAGGCCGCAATGTCGTGTGGGCGAGTGACCCGATGCATGGCAATACGGTTAAAACTGCAAGCGGTATCAAGACACGTCCGTTTGATCGTATCATGTCTGAAGCAAAAAGCTTCTTCACCGTCTGTCAGGCCGAAGGCGTACATCCGGGCGGCGTGCATCTGGAACTTACGGGCCGCGATGTAACCGAATGCCTAGGCGGCTCCATTGCGATCAGCGAAAGCAATCTGGGTGATCGTTATGATACGCATTGTGATCCGCGTTTGAATGCAAGCCAGGGTATTGAGCTTGCCTTCCTGTTCGCAGAATTCCTCAAGGTGCAGCGCAGTGCTGCAAAAGATAAACTCTTCATTGAGCGTAGTGCATGAAAGAGCATTTAAAGAAAACCGCTGTTGCTGCCTTTGCAGAAAGCGCTGCAAACTTTATCAAGCTACAGGATATTGCCGACGTAGTGGTGGATGTAGGTATGCAATCATCCGATACATTGAAAAAAGGCGGCCATTTGTTTTTTTGCGGCAATGGCGGATCAGCAGCGGATGCGCAGCATCTGGCAGCAGAGCTTGTTGGGCGATTTTTAAAAGAGCGCAAGCCGCTGGCGGCAACAGCGTTATCATGCAATACCTCCACGCTTACGGCCGTGGGCAATGATTATGGCTATGATGTTGTGTTCTCGCGCCAGCTTGAAGGGCTTGCCAAGGCAGGCGATATTCTGTTTGCGTTTTCCACCAGTGGTAACAGCAAGAATATTATAAAAACCGTACAATCGGCAAAGGCGATGGGCGTAACTGCCATTGGTCTTACCGGCAGTAAGGGCGGGGAATTGGCCAAACTGTGCGATATCTGCATTAAGGTTCCATCCGATCATACGCCGCGTATTCAGGAAATGCACATCGCCGTTGGCCATATGGTGTGTGAAATCATTGATGAAATCTACCTTGCCTAATGTCTAAACAGCCCGCCATCTTTTTTGATCGCGACGGCGTTTTGAATGTCGATACCAATTACGCCTACTTGCCTGAACATATTATCTGGATCGATGGCGCGATGGATGCCATTAAGCGCGCCAATGAAAAAGGCTATCTGGTCTTTGTGGTAACAAACCAATCGGGCATCGCGCGCGGCATGTATAGCGAACAGGATGTTCAGCATCTGCATGCATGGATGGAAAAAGAATGCATCCAGCATGGCGCGGTGATTGATGGCTTTGCCTTTTGTCCGCATCATCCTGAGCAAGGGCAGGAGCCGTATAATAAAGAATGTGATTGCCGCAAGCCAGCACCGGGCATGATCCTTAGCTTTGCAAAAAGCTATGCCCTTGATTTTGAAAATAGCCTGATGATTGGTGACCGCGAGAGCGATATGCAGGCTGCACAGGCCGCGGGCATCAAAGGCTATTTGTTCGCAGGCGGTAATCTTGCGCAGTTTATAACGCCGCTTTTGCAGCATTCCTAAAATTTGAACTAAATCCGTATTGAATACCGCGCATCATTAAGCACGATTTAAGCACGTTGGCGTATGGTCACTTCATAGATTTAGTCATTTAATGTGCGGAGTATATTATGAAAAAGCTGGTGTGGTCGTTGGTTGTACTTTCACTATTACATAGCAGCGATGCCTCTGCGCAGCCGCAAGCGCAAGAGATTGCTTTTGTTTCCAACTGCGCGCAAGGCGTGCATGTCTATGACAAAACAGCCAATGCTGTTACGTGTGGTAAGCCAGCGGCGTCCGGTAGCGGTTATGTGATTGAAATGGCAACTGATGCTGCAAGCACTGCACAATGCCCACAAGGTTATTCCTTTGTCGGTAAAATTAAAGGCAGCATGCATGGCGATAGCCTGCAGCATTTTGCCTGCGTAAAAAGCTAAGTTTTAGAATCCACCGGGCGGCTTGAAGTTCATCACCACGCCGGCTTTTTCAGCCTTGTTCACGTTGATAAATTGCTGGTTAGCCGCTGATTGCATGAACTGACCAAACTGGGTCGGTGCGCGGTTGCTGGTCGATTTTTCTGCAAGCATCAGGTTGAATAAAATACCGGGCAACCCGCCATCCTGTACGCGGCCACTGCGAATACCTTCATCGTTGCGCGCCTTAGGGCCCCAGAACAGTTCAATAAAACGTGTATCGCCCGAGCGTTTTTTCTTTTTTACAACAGTGCCAAATTCATCAAGCTCATTGGTGTTTTCATCCCATGTCAGCTCATCCCATTTAACGCCAATGAAATTCTGAACGGTGCTGGAGATGAAGGGAAAATTGTGCAGGATATCGCGGAACATTTCTGCGCAAATGAAAATGGCTTTTTCTTCCAGAACCGAAATGGCGGCTTTTTCTTCATCCGTTTTATGACCCTTACGGATCGCTTCAACCGGCACCATGCATGTGTCTTTAAGCTTTTGGGCAATTTCGCCAATCTGGCGCGCGCGATCAGGCTCACCATTTTCCTTGTAGAGTTCTTCAATGGTGCGAAAACGCTTTACAAGGCATTCGGACCAATACCACCAATCGTTGAACGGCGCTTTCTTGTTAAGTTTTTCTGCCATACGGGAATGCTGGTCTAGCTAATGCCGGTAAGGGTTTCTTTTTTACGAGGCTTATAAGTTGCCATGCTGCGCTCGCTGCGCAAGGGGCCGCCTGCATCACCGCCAGCGCTATCATCATCCGAATGATTTTTATGAAGGCCTTTTTGCAGATAGGCGTCGCCGCCGACTTCAACTTCGTCGAGCAGCTTGGCGAGCATCCATGGCAGGAAGCCGGTCACATCGGAAATGCCAGCGCCAATCCCTTCATGGTCGGTGCGGTGCGGACCTTTGAAAATATCCATCGCCTGTCTGCCGCTGCAATTGCCATAGCAGGGTGAATTAAGCAGGCGTTGCATATCTTCGGAAATTTCAGGCAATACGTTCAGTGTATCACGGAAGATTTTTTGCAAAACGGTGAGTGACAAAAGGTAGAGTTTGTCTGTGCTGCCTTGAACATCATATTTGAGTTTTGCGAGTTGCTGCGCATGTGCAACCGGGTCGATAAAGAGCTCTATGCGTTCAAGAAGTTTCTGCGCCTTACCGGCGTCCTCGCTATGCTCTTCATACACAGTTGCGCAACGCTTGAGCTGGCGCTCCAGCGCCTTTGCCCAAAACTGCCATATTTCATAGGTTGATTTCTGGTGCATGCCATCGCTCATGGGTGCTACCTTATTCCTTCATTTTATTAACAAATTCGTCTTAACGAGTTTAGCACTTACTCGCGCGCATGCGCAAGAGGTGATCAGCCAGTACACAAGCAACCATGGCTTCACCAATCGGTACAGCCCTTATGCCCACACAGGGGTCATGGCGGCCTTTTGTGAGAATTTCTGTATTCTGCCCATCTTGGTTAACAGTATTGCGCGGCGTGAGTATTGAGCTTGTCGGTTTGACTGCAAAACGTAAAACAATATCCTGTCCGGAAGAAATTCCGCCCAAAATACCACCGGCATGATTGGATGCAAATTCCACCGCGCCATTGATGTTGCGCATATCATCGCTGTTTTCTTCACCGCTTAGCGTCGCTGCTGAAAAGCCATCGCCAATCTCAACTGCCTTTACGGCGTTGATTGACATGATGGCGCGCGCAAGATCGCTGTCCAGCTTATCGTAAATAGGCTCACCCAGACCTGCCGGAACGCCGCTTGCCACAACTTCGATAATTGCGCCAACGGATGAACCTTTTTTGCGTACATCATCAAGCATGGTTTCCCAATGTGCTGCGGTTGTTTTATCAGGGCAGAAGAAATCATTCTTCTCAACTTCATTCCAATCCCACCGACTGCGGTCAATTTTATGCGTGCCGATTTGCACCAGCGCACCACGAATGGAAATTCCGTTACCCAAAATCTTGCGCGCAATGGCGCCCGCTGCAACGCGGCATGCGGTTTCGCGTGCCGATTGCCGACCGCCACCGCGATAATCGCGAATACCATATTTCATCTGATAGGTATAATCTGCATGGCCGGGGCGGTATTTTTCTTTGATGTCGCCGTAATCTTTGGAGCGTTGATCGACATTTTCAATCATCAGGCTGATGGGCGTGCCAGTTGTTTTACCTTCAAAGGTGCCGGAAAGAATTTTAACCGCATCGGGTTCCTGACGCTGCGTTGTATGGCGCGATTGCCCCGGGCGGCGCTTATCAAGAAATTGCTGAATATCGCCTTCATCTAAAGGAATAAGTGATGGGCAGCCATCCACCACAACGCCAATCGCGGGCCCATGGCTTTCGCCCCAGGTTGTAAAACGGAAGAGGGTGCCAAAACTATTTCCCGCTGTCATGAACGCTATCCATTTTTGGGGCCGTCTTTGTATGGGTCTCTATCTTTTGAGCTACCGGTGGTTTTTTTAAATGCTTTTTCTTTTTATGTTTTTTAGTCACATATTTTTTGGTGATGTGTTTTTTGACTATCACTTTTGCGGCAGGTGCTGGCGTTACAACCACCGGCCTTGGCGGTGCGTAGATAAAACCGCAATGCTTGGTATCTGGCAAGCAACCACAGATGCGATCTGAGGTAACCGGATGATCAGGCCCAACGCAGCTATCATTTGCTTCGCTTTGTAAAACGCATACGACTTCATCGTTATCGGGCAAACAGCCCGGCATGCAATCGCTGTCAACCACGCAGTCACCACCGGTTGCTTTACCAACCTTTGATACGCCATTAGGTGTTGGGTAGGCCAAGGGCGCTGGAACGCCATAGCCATAAGCCAGTGCTGCGGTAGAAAAACAAGCGCATAACAAGAAGAGGACGAATGATTTAAGCATTCGCTGCCTTGATGGCGTTCATGTTATTGAGCATTTCGCCAAGCTGTTCGGTCTCATCAACGGCAACCATGCCAACAGTGTGATAGCCAGCATCCACATGCACAACTTCACCAGTTACGCCGGTGCCCATATCGCTGAGCAGGAACAGTGCCATATTGCCGACTTCAATTTGCGTAACGTTTTTCTTGAGCGGTGCATTGATTTCATTCCAGCGCAAGATGTGACGGAAATCACCAATGCCACTTGCAGCCAATGTTTTAATCGGGCCAGCGGAAATGGCATTCACGCGGATCGCCTGTCCACCAAGATCAACCGCAAGATAACGCACACTTGCTTCAAGCGCAGCCTTGGCAACGCCCATTACATTGTAATGCGGCATGACGCGCTCTGCGCCAAGATAGCTCAGCGTGAGCATACTGCCGCCATCGGTCATCAATGGCGCAGCCTTCTTGCATAGATTGGTGAAGGAGAAGCAGGAAATATCCATGGTATTGAGGAAATTCGCGCGCGATGTATCGGCATATTTTCCATCAAGTTCGTTCTTGTCAGAAAATGCGATGCAATGCACAAGGAAATCCAGCTTGCCCCATTTTTCCTGCAGCGTATTGAAAAGACGATCCAGGCTTTCATCATCCTGCACATCGGCTTTTTCAATGATGGTCGCGCCCAGTTGTTCAGCCAGTGGCAATACGCGCTTGGCCAACGGATCGGCCTGATAGGTAATGGCCAGTTCCGCGCCTTGCGCTGCGGCAACCTGGGCTATTCCATAGGCAATGGAGCGGTCATTGGCAACGCCCAGGATAAGCCCGCGCTTACCCTTCATCAGCGTGCCTTTAATTGGCTCATTTACATCGTGCATGAAGTTAAGTCCTTAGTTGTCGTAAAAGATTCGAAAGAATGAAAGATAAAAACTAGAACAAAGCGGGGATAATGGCAAATTGCTTATTAACTTAATTAATCCCGGCTTTTTTGCGCGGATCATAGGGGTGTTTTTCGCCCCATTTTTCGATGAATTTGGCCAATTGCTCATCCTGCACATCGGGCAGCATGATTTTCATTTTTACATATTGATCGCCGCGCACGCCTTGCGGATCGGCAATGCCTTTACCGCGCAGGCGCAGGCTGGTGCCACTATTGGCGCCTTTGGGAATTTTGAGTTCAACATTGCCATCAAGGGTCGGCACAGAAACCGTTGCGCCCAGCACCGCTTCGTAAAGGGTCAGGGGAAGCTCGCAGGTTATATCCATGGCCTTGCGGGTAAAAAATGGGTGAGCATCTACCTGAATTTCGATAATCGCATCCCCCGCGCGACCTTCCTGATAGCCAGCATAGCCCTGATTTTTCAGGCGCAGTTTATTGCCCGTTTCGCTACCTGCAGGAACATTGATCTCTATTGTTTTACCGGTGCCAAGCGTAATACGTTTTTTAGCGCCTAAAGCAGCTTCAATAAAACTCACGCGCAGATTTTCCGTAATATCCGTACCTTTGGATTTTTCGCGTGCCGACGCAAACGGATCAGCGCCAGCGCCCCAATTACCGTGAAAGCGGGTAGACTTGGCTTTCATGCCGCCGAATAAATCTGCGAAAATATCTTCGGATGAAAAATCACCACCAAAGGGAGATTCTGCATCGCGTGAATTTTTGGCGCGGTAATAATTTTGTTGCGCTGTACGCGTATTACCCTGGGCATCCATTTCGCCGCGATCGTATTTCGCGCGCTTGGTGGTATCGCCTAGAATATCGTAGGCACCGCTGATTTCTTTAAATTTTGCTTCAATTTCTTTTTTACCGGGGTTGAGGTCCGGGTGATATTTTTTGGCTAGCGTGCGGTAGGTCGATTTAATCTCATCGTCGCTTGCCGTGCGGCTTACACCAAGAATGTCGTAGGGATCACGCATAATAAAAAAAGACCGTTGGTTTGTTTCGAGCTACCTTACTCTAAACAAACGACAACGGTCTTTCAATGATTGGTATTGCGGCGTTTTATTAATTACTGCTGAATCTGCCATGAACCATCGGGTTGGCGGCATGCGGTACCATAAGCATTTTGCTGCTTGCCACCGATATTGACGCTTTGGTTGAACTCGCGGCAATAGCTGCCATCATTCGCTCTACCTTCACGTGTAGGGGTGAAGCTGCCGGAATTTCCGTTTTCAGGATTGTTCCAGACAATGGTTTTGCCAACAGGCGCTTCATAAGCGCGATATTGTGCTTTTTGCAAAGCAGCTCTGTCCGCATTATCAAGTGATGCACCAATTTCATTGCCAAGCCACCCGCCAGCCACTGCGCCAAGCGCGGTCATAACTACGTTGCCTGTGCCCTTACCAAACTGGTTGCCAAGCAATGCGCCGCCGGCAGCGCCGCCAAGAGTACCGACTGATTGTTTGGTTCCCCAATTATCGCTTTGGCATGCGCCAAGAGAAAGGGAAGCAAGCATCAACAGGGCAAGGGAAAGAGTAGAAAGGGAGCGTTTCATTTCAAGACCTTCATTAAAGAGTTAGGTGCAGAGATAGAGATGGGGGTGTAAATTTTCAATATTGTATTCTAGATATATAGTTATTAAGGCGAGACTTTGACGAAAACAAGTGGAAGCTATGAATACAGAACAATCTTACCCGGTGAGACCGCCCATTTCTGGGGATAACCCCTTTGAATTATTTAGAGATTGGTTTGCCGATGCCGAAAAAAATGAAATTAATGATCCCAATGCCATGGCGCTTGCCAGCGTAGGCGAAGATGGTGCACCGAGTATTCGAATCGTATTGCTCAAAAGCTATGATGAAAACGGTTTTTGTTTTTTCACCAACACTTTGTCGCGCAAGGGTGAACAGTTAAAACATTCCCCGCATGCTGCCTTGTGCTTTCACTGGAAAAGCAGCCGGCGTCAGGTGCGCATTGAAGGGCGGGTGCAGCCCGTGAGCGAAAAAGAAGCGGATGATTATTTTAACTCACGCCCGCGCGGTAGCCAAATTGGCGCATGGGCATCGTTGCAATCATCGCATCTTGATTCGCGTGAGATGTTGGAAAAACGCGTCAAAGAATTTGAAGAAAAATATCACGGCATGGCTGTGCCGCGCCCGCCGCATTGGTCGGGCTATCGCGTGGTGCCTACCCTGATTGAGTTTTGGCAGGATATGCCATTCCGTTTGCATGACCGCGTAATTTTTACGCATGATGCAAAAGGCGCATGGCAGCAGGAACGGTGGTATCCCTAGTTAACTCTTGGAGTTGATAATAAAAGGATTGAAATCTGTTTTGTAGTCATAGTGATCAACTCCTTCAGCTTTTTTGAGGAAGCGGACAACAGGATAAGTAACAGGAAGCAATACGAATTCAACTAATGTTTTTGCTGCCCAGCCCATTAATATGCCTTGTAGCAAGAGGTCGTTTGGCAATACGCCATACAATGCAATTCCATAAAATACGAATGTATTGATGCCTTCTCCAACAATCGTTGATACGATAAATCGGAGCCATAGATGCTGACCTTTATTCCAAATCTTCATTTTAGCAAGTACATAGCTATTGCATATATCGCCTGTGAAAACTGCGAGTAATCCTGCAAGTGCAATTTTTGGCGCTGTCATAAATACCTGTTGAAACGCAGCGTCATTTTCAAAAAAGGTCGCTGGCGGTACAAGTAAAGCTAGACTAACAACAATCGAAGCAATGATAGAACAAAAAATAGATAACCAGACGATGTTGCGTGCCTGCCCGTAACCATATACCTCGGTTAAAATGTCTGCGATAAGGTAGGTTAGTGGAAAATATAAAACGCTTACTGATACGCCAACGCCGCCAATTTCAATTAATCGTGCTGCTGTGAAATTTGATACCAAAAGGAAAGTGATGTTCAGTGCGGCAAACAAGCCAAGATATTTAAATTTCCCAAAATCGGTGCGAAGCATCATCCCTCCTTGTTTATTTGTTATAGGCTGGCTCAATATAAGGGTCGTGTAAACTTTCAATAGGGCTGAAGCTTTGGAATAAGCTGTTCGTAATCGTGATGTGGTTTGTTGTGCGGATGTTGTTGCTCAACTTTGCGTTTGAGTTCGGGGTTGTCTTCTAGCAGCTCTGAGTTGGGTGTGTTTTCCAACGCGCTCATTGCATTGCTGTTATTCAATACAGCATTCACGGCGTGTTGATTGTTTTGTATCGGATTGGTGGGGTTAAAGTCCTGCCGCATTAGGTTAACAAGTTGTGGATTTTGATTGCTTTGAAGGTTGGGGCTTAATACCTGCGCGGCATTCACAAATGGTTTGAAATCATTTTCTAGCGCAGTGAAATGTTCCGGCAGCAGGGTGAAGGATTGCACAATGTGGCCGATGCTTTCTTTTAAATGTTCATCATGCGTCATCTGATATGCCGCCAGCACGGATGTCAGCGCAAGAAATATATCGGTTGCAATCGGGCGGTGTTCCACCTTTTCTTCCGATGCGTCATGGGCATAAATGCTGCGGATATAGGATAGGGCGCGTTGCAAATGCCCCATGAATGCTTCTTCCGTGGCGCCGCCTTCGATGTCTTCATTGCGTTCCAGCAGCATATCAAGCGTGGTGCCCATATAATGCATGCGCTTCATCAGCAGTTTGCGTTCCAATGGCGGGTCAATGCCGTGTACGCCATACAGCACAATCATTATATCGCCGGTTTCATCATTTAACCGGATGATGCGTTCCTTGCGTGATAGCAGTAACGTTTCGTTATAAATGACTTCATGCTCAGGTGTTTGTGCGGTGGCATCAATCACCAAGGGGCCCACATGTTCGGGCAGGTGATTGAGGATGATATCAATCTCCTGCCGCGCCATATGTTTGGATAGGCTGAGCACGATCATGTCCCATTTATTATGCTCCGCGTGCATACGGATATTTTTTTTAAGCGATGCGATAAATGAAATATCGTGTCCCTTAAAAATTTTGGGCACCATGCGATCAATGGAATCTAGCACATAGTGCAGATTGCCAAAGGTGTCGAAGTGGAGCGGGGCGGGTTTCATTTTTCCAACGGTGATTTTGCTTCGTTCTTTAGGATATTAATCGCATCGGATAAGCTTAGCACTTCTTGGCTTTCCCCGCCAAGGCGGCGAAGGGCAACGGAGCGCGTTTCGGCTTCTTTCCTGCCCACCACCAGCATGAGCGGAACTTTTTTCAAGCTATGCTCGCGGATTTTGTAATTGATCTTCTCATTGCGAACATCGATTTCAGCGCGCAAGCCTGCGGCCTTTACGGCTGCGAGTACTTCATTGACATAATCATCAACCTCATTAGTGATGCCAGCCACGACCACTTGCAACGGAGCAAGCCATAGCGGGAATTTACCCGAGTAATGCTCAATCATAATGCCGATGAAGCGCTCCATCGAACCAAGCATCGCGCGATGCAGCATCACAGGGCGATGCTTTGCACCATCCTCGCCGATATAATTCGCATCAAGACGTTCGGGTAAAACGAAATCAAGTTGCAGCGTACCGCATTGCCACACACGGCCAATCGCATCGGTTAAATGGAATTCGATTTTTGGCCCATAAAACGCGCCTTCATTGGGGATTTCTTCGAACTTCATACCTGCGCCGACCAGCGCTTTGCGCAAGCCATCCTCTGCCTTATCCCATACGGCATCGGTGCCACCGCGTACATCAGGGCGCAGCGCAAGTTTCACCGTTACATTTTCCGGCGGGAAGCCAAGATCGGCATAGACCTTCATCTGCATTGCGCAATATTTCAGTGACTCTTCCATCACCTGATCTTCGCGGCAGAAAATATGCGCATCATCCTGGACAAAGCCGCGCACGCGCATAATGCCATGCAATGATCCAGAAGGTTCGTTGCGATGGCAGGAGCCAAACTCCGCCATGCGGATCGGCAGATCGCGATAGCTCTTCATACCTTGATTATAAACCTGTACATGGCAAGGGCAGTTCATCGGCTTGATGCCAAACATCGTGTCTTCATCAAGCACAACGCGGAACATCTTATCGCCATACATATCCCAATGGCCAGAGGCCTTGAACAGGCTGCTATTCACAAGCTGCGGGGTTTTTACTTCGACATAACCATCGGCCTGAATACGTGCACGAATATAATTTTCAAGAAGGCGATAGAGCGTCCAGCCATGTGGATGCCAGAAAATCGAACCTGCTGCGTCATCTTGCAGATGGAATAGTTCCATTTCCTTGCCAAGGCGGCGATGGTCGCGTTTTTCCGCTTCTTCAAGCTGCGTAAGATGTGCTTTAAGCTCCGCTTCATTGCGCCATGCAGTGCCGTAAATACGCTGTAATTGCGCATTTTTTGCATCACCGCGCCAATAGGCGCCAGCAACCTTCATCAACTTAAAGCCATTGCCAACTTTGCCGGTGGAGGGCAAATGCGGGCCGCGACACAAATCATACCATTCACCCTGACGATAAATCGTGATGGTTTCGGTGCCCGGCAAATCTTCGATGATTTGTGCTTTATATTTTTCGCCAAGGCCCTGGAAATGCTGAATGGCTTTTTGGCGTTCCCACACTTCGCGCGTGAAGGGTTTATCGGCGGCGATGATCTGCCGCATCTTGGCTTCGATTTTTTCCAGATCTTCGGGCGTAAACGGCGTATCGCGCGCAAAATCGTAATAGAAACCCGTTTCAATTGATGGGCCAATGG
>RGZA01000005.1 GCA_010031785.1 Alphaproteobacteria bacterium | reverse complement strand
GCATGGAAAAAACTTGATGATGAACAAAAACGTCGCGCGCTTATCCGCGCGCTATTAACTACAAGCGGGGAAGATTATCCGCCGCGCAATGCCTCGCTCGATACGCTTATTCAAAATCTTTCAACGCACGCCACCATCAATCAGACTCTTTCGGGCTGCCGCATTGCCCTGCAAAACGAAACACTACATATCTACCGCGAGGAAGCAGCATTGCCCACGCCTATGCCGCTAGAAAATAATATGCTGTGGGATAATCGTTTTAAAATCATCTGCGATCCATCCTTACTGGATCAGGATCTTGTGGTTGCGCCACTTGGCAATCACAGCCGCAATACGCTGGAAAAAATGCATCTCAAACAGGTCGCTGAATACCCTGCAACCCAGCGCGCCATTATGCCTGCCTTCTATCGCAATAATGCACTCCATTCCGTTCCAGAATTCATGACACAGAATAAAAGCCAAGCGCTTGTAAAGGCTATCTTTTTACCAAGGCGTGCGTTGATCATTCCGCCTTTTTCTGTTTGCCCGCCGCTTTATTTATAACTCGTTTATTTATGGGGCCGTTTGATGTTGTTTAATCATTTCCGGGCACTATATAATGTCTTTACGTAAAACGACCCAACAATCGAGGATCCTTTGAATAATTTTGGCAAAAACATTCTGGTATGGATTTTAATGATCGCCATTCTGGCCGGTCTTTATAACATGATGCAAACGCAATCCCCAGTTGTGGTTAGCGCAACCATTCCGTTCAGTGATCTCCTTGCCCGCGTGGATGAGAAAAAAGTCAGCGACATCACCATTAAAGGCCAGACGATTTATGGCCGTGGTCCTGATAAAGAATCCTTCAGCACCTATGTGCCGCCCAATACGAATTTCACCGACCTCATTCGCGATAAGAATGTGCGCGTTACTGCACAGCCCGAAGATGGCAATCAGCCAAGTCTTCTTGGCGTACTGATCGGCTGGTTCCCCATGCTGCTGCTGATAGGCGTATGGATTTTTTTTATGCGCCAGATGCAATCAGGCAGCGGCAAGGCAATGGGCTTTGGCAAAAGCCGCGCACGCATGCTGACCGAAAAAACCGGCAAGGTTGTATTTGAAGATGTCGCAGGCGTTGATGAAGCCAAGCAAGAACTGACTGAAATCGTCGATTTTCTTAAGGAACCACAAAAATTCCAGCGTTTGGGCGGTAAAATTCCAAAAGGTGTTTTGCTTGTTGGCCCACCAGGTACTGGTAAAACCTTGATCGCGCGCGCGGTTGCGGGTGAAGCCAATGTGCCGTTCTTCACCATTTCCGGTTCTGACTTTGTTGAAATGTTTGTTGGCGTTGGCGCTGCCCGCGTACGCGATATGTTTGAACAAGGTAAAAAGAATGCACCATGCATTATCTTTATCGATGAAATTGATGCGCTGGGCCGCAAACGCGGCGCAGGTGTTGGCGGCGGCAATGATGAGCGCGAGCAAACGCTCAATCAATTGCTTGTTGAGATGGATGGCTTTGAAGCCAATGAAGGCGTGATCCTGATCGCAGCAACCAATCGCCCCGATGTGCTTGATCCTGCGCTTTTACGTCCGGGTCGTTTTGACCGGCAAGTGGTTGTTCCTAACCCTGATATTGCGGGCCGTGAAAAAATCCTGCGCGTGCACATGCGTAAAGTGCCCTTGGCTGCTGATGTTGATGCGCGTGTGATTGCACGCGGCACACCGGGCTTTTCAGGTGCTGATCTTGCCAATCTTGTCAATGAAGCAGCGTTGATGGCAGCGCGCCGCAACCTTAATACCATTGGTATGGCCGAACTTGAACATGCCAAAGACAAGGTTATGATGGGCGCTGAGCGCCGCTCCATGGTCATGACCGAAAAGGAAAAGAAGCTGACGGCTTATCACGAAGTTGGCCATGCGCTGGTGGGTATTCATATGCCTGAACATGACCCGTTGCATAAGGTTACGATCATTCCGCGCGGCCGCGCCCTTGGTGTAACCATGAGTTTGCCAGAGCAGGATCGTTATTCGATGTCCAAGCTGCAACTTAAATCACAGCTTGCATCATTGTTTGGTGGCCGCGTAGCTGAAGAAATCATTTTTGGCAGCGATCATGTCACAACCGGTGCATCCAATGATATTGAACGCGCAACTGGTCTAGCCCGGCGCATGGTCACAGAATTTGGCATGAATGAAACGCTTGGCACCATTCGTTATAATTCAAACGAAGAAGAAGTGTTTATGGGCCATTCCGTTGCACGCCAACAAAATGTATCGGAAGAAACCAACCGCCGTATTGACGAAGAATTGCGCAAGATCATTGATTGGGCAGAAAGCAAGGCGCGCGAAATCCTGACAACGCACCTTGATGATCTGCATAAGGTTTCAAGCGCGTTACTTGAATATGAAACCTTGTCGGGCGATGAAGTGCGGGCGCTGTTGCGTGGTGAAAACATCAACCGTGACAATAACAACCCGCCGCCTGCCAAGCCGGTTGCAAGCAAACAGGGTTCTGTGCCTTCCAGCGCAAGCCTGCCACCCGGCGTTGAAACACAAGGTACGTAAGAATAGTCATAAAAGGCTGTCATGCCCGCGAAGGCGGGCGTGACAGTTTTCAATAAAACGAATGCTTTTTCCCTATGACCTGGACGACCATCCTTTTTCGCTTTTTTATTGATGCGTTTCGTCCGCCTTTTCGCACCACGCATTGGGTTGTATTGCTCTATGTCATTGTGTCGGTCATTTACAACCCGAACAGCAATTTTCATCACTGGACCCTTCCCGATACCGATGATTATGTGCGCCTGATCCAGGTTTCCAACTGGCTTGATGGGCAAAGCTGGTTTGATATGCAGCTGCCACATCTGTACCCGCAGCATATTATAAGCATGCATTGGGCACGTCTGGTGGACGTGCCTCTCGCCGGGCTAATGATTATCCTTGATGCGGTCAATCATTTCTTCCGCTGGGATGCACCGCGCACCAGCATTGCATTGTTGGCCGCTTTTATTGTGCCATGCATGTTGCTATTTGCGCTTTTAAAAACTATGCGCGCATGGGCGCGCCCAATGCTTGGCAAATCATGGGCAGGGATTGTCTGCTTCATCGTGCCGCTATGCATGCAACTGATCTTTCAATATATGCCGATGCGGGTTGATCATCATGCCTATATTTTGCTGGGCGCTGCGATTGCGTTTTATGCGCTGCAAAATATGACGCTTGGCATCCAGCATCGTTTGATGGCGATCCTTGCGGGTGCTGCGATTGGCATTACGATGTGGAATGGCGCAGAAATCCTCCCCATGCTTCTGGGAACAGGGCTCTGCCTTAGCCTGCTCATGATCCTGTTCAAGCGCCCGCATTTCAGCGATGGCGTGGTGTTTGGTGCATCGCTTTTGGTAACCAGCCTTCTTGTATTATTGGTGGCCAAAGCGCCTGCAGATCGCTGGGTCATCAATTATGATTCCTATTCGTTCTTTTATGTGATGGTTGCGGCTTATACGCTCGCATTTTTTACAGCGTTATGGGGCTGTTCGCGCCTTACTAAAAACAGCGCCATTCTTTTTGCTTTCGCGCTGTTTGCGGGCCTTGTTGATCTGTATTTTTTTCTGCAGCAATTTCCTGATTTTATCGCAGGGCCTTATGCCAAAGTGAACCCATTACTAAACCAAGTTTTCTTTCCCAATATTCGCGAAGCAGTGCCGTTTTTTGAGGCATGGCTAACGCTGGGCGATCATTTTGCCATCACGCCCAACCAAAGCATTGGCGGTGCGATTTATTACATGACCACACGGCTCTTTGCACCGAGCATTGCAGTTGCGACAAGCCTTTATCAATTATTTAAACCGCGCACCTCGCTGCGCATGCGGCGGATGTGGCTGCTTTATGCCTTTTTTGCAAGCTTCTATACGGGCCTTGCGATGTTCTGGGAAGTGCGCGTGATCAGCTATGCGCAAATGGTAGCGATTATTCCCCTTGTCTGGCTCATGCTCAATTACCTGCGCACCCTGCCGCAGCATTATAGCGGGCGGCAGCTCTTTGCATGGGAAATAACCGTTGTTCTTTCCTTCACGCTGCTGCCAGCGCTTCTTATTCCGGGGATTATTCAGGGCAGTAAAATCAATCCAGATCTGATGTTTTATCTGGGCAATGCTGCGCCATTGCCATGCAATGACCGCTCGCGCGTCATTGGTTATCTACACAATCTGCATGATAAGGAAAAGGTAACAGCCACAATCATGGCGCAGATGGATTACACGCCGGAATTCATGTTCTATACGCCACACAATTTCATCAGCGCGCCCTATCACCGCAATGATCGCGGCATCACCGATATGGTGCTATTCTTCCGCTCCAAAGATGATGATAACGCTGCGCGATCCATTGCTAAAAAACTCAACCTCGATTACGTGCTGGTGTGCAAAGCATCCTATTACCAAGGCACGCTGAGTTCAGAAATTGAAACAGATGAGAAAAAGATAGCACAAGCCTCACTCGGCTTTCGCCTATCCAAGGATAAAATTCCAGCGTGGCTAGAGCCCGTGACCATCCCATCGGAAAAAGAGTTCAGCCTCTATAAGGTCAAGCAAGGCTTGCTAGCAAAGCCTTAAACTGCTGCTCCGCCTACCGTCATCGCATCAATCTTCATGGTCGGCTGGCCAACGCCAACCGGTACGCTTTGGCCATCTTTGCCACAGGTGCCAATACCGCCATCCAGCGTGCTGTCATTGCCCACCATGCTGATGCGTTTAAGTGCATCCGCGCCGCTGCCAATCAACGTTGCGCCCTTGATGGGTGTGGTGATTTTGCCATCTTCGATTTTATAGGCTTCCTGCGCGGAGAATACGAATTTGCCCGATGTAATATCCACCTGCCCACCGCCAAATTGCGCGGCGTAAATTCCATTTTTAACCGATGCGATAATTTCTTCCGGGGAATAGGTGCCCGAAAGCATATGCGTATTGGTCATGCGTGGCATTGGTTTATGCGCAAAGCCCTGACGGCGGCCATTGCCCGTTGAGCCCGTGCCCATCAAACGCCCATTGAGACGATCCTGCATATAGCCAACCAGAATCCCATCTTCGATCAATACGGTGCGCTGGGTTGGCGTGCCTTCATCATCAATCGATAATGAGCCACGGCGATTTTCAATCGCACCATCATCCACTACCGTTATGCCGGGCGCTGCCACGCGGCTGCCAATCAGTGATGAAAACACCGATGTTTTCTTGCGGTTAAAATCGCCTTCCAGCCCATGGCCGATTGCTTCATGCAGCAATACGCCCGGCCAGCCGGGCCCCAGCACCACTGTTGTTTCACCGGCAGGCGCATCAACCGAGCGCAAATTGGTTTCTGCCATCGCAACGGCCGTATCCACCATCGGCATCCAGTAGGTTGGCTCGACAAACCGCGCATAGGCTTCACGACCACCACCGCCTGCCCAGCCGGATTCCTGGCGCGTGCCATCGCGCATGATTACAGTTACGTTCAAGCGCACAAGCGGACGGATATCCGCAAGACGCTGGCCCGATGCGCGAATAATCTGCACCGCCTGCCATGAACCCGCCAGCGTAACACTAACCTGCGATACACGCGGATCTTTGCCGCGCGCATAGGAATCCATAGCCTGCAGTAATTTTATTTTATCTTCAAAGCCCATCGCGGTGAGCGGGTTGGCATCGGTATAAAGATGACGGTTGGTCGGCACAGGATCAAGCGCAGCACTGCCACTACGTCCTGATTTTACCGCCTGCACGGTTTGCGCAGCGCGGATAATCGCTGCTTCATCAAGCATCGTTGCATGCGCAAGGCCCGTGACATCGCCAACCACCCCGCGCAGGCCAAAGCCTTGCGAAGTATCGACATTGGTCATTTTCAATTTGCCATCATCAAAGACAAAATTTTCGCTTGAAACATATTCAAGAAATAATTCGCCATCATCCAGGCCTCTGAGCGTGTCTTGCACCAGCCGCTCAATCCGCCCCTGATCCATGCCGGAGCGGTTAAAGAAAAGGTCGTTGGTTTGGAATAATGGGGTTTGCGATAGCGGGTTCATAAGGGATCTTTTTGATAGTTGTGAAAATGGTCCAGAAATAATATCGTATATCATTCCTGCGCCGCAACCCCACTCTTAAAACGCACATAAAGGCCTTGCTATGGATTTTGCCAAAATACCGATCGAACAGGTAAAATCCTATTGGGATAAGCGCCCGTGCAACATCCGCCATTCGACCAAACCCGTTGGCAGCAAAGACTATTTTAATGAGATAGAAGCGCGTAAATATTTTGTTGAGCCGCATATTCCTGCCTTTGCCGAATTTGAACGTTGGAAAGGCAAAAAAGTTTTGGAAATCGGCTGTGGCCTTGGCACAGATACTATCAACTTTGCGCGCGCGGGCGCAACCGTCACCGCTGTTGATCTTTCCACGGAATCCATCAATCTTGCCAAGCAACGCGCCGAGGTTTTGGGTCTATCCGATAAAATTAGATTTTATAATTGCAATTCAGAGGAGCTGAGCAAAACAGTTCCCATTGAAATCTATGATCTCATTTATTCGTTTGGTGTATTGCATCACACGCCGCACCCCGATGTGGCACTGGCCGAAATTCGTAATTACGCCAAGCCCGGCACCGAAATCAAAATCATGATGTATTACAAATGGTCGTGGAAAGTGTTCTGGATATTGGCGCAGGAAGGCTTCCGTTTTAGCCAGACCGAAGCGCTGATTGCCAAGCATTCCGAGGCACAAACGGGGTGCCCCGTGACCTATGTCTATACCAAGAAAAGCCTTACCGAGTATGTTGAAAAGCAAGGCTTTGAAGTGAAAGACATTTTTGTCGATCACATCTTTCCCTATTTCATTCCTGATTATGTGCAGTATATCTATCGCCGCGAATGGTATTTCGCATGGATGCCCCGCCCGCTATTCCGCTGGCTGGAAAAATGGTTAGGCTGGCATCTCTGCGTAACAGCAATTGCGCGCTAAACGAATTTCTTTGCTTTATCGTCTGACTTAAACAGACCCATCGCTGGAATATTTTCGGGCAAGCCCGCCAAGGCAGACAGACCCAATGCACCTGCATAGCGATCATCGGTTTTTTCGACAAAAGCAGCCTTGCGTTCGCTCACCGGTTTACTTAATTCGTCATAAATCCATGCATAGGTTTTTTCAAGGCCAGCTTGCAGCGTAATATTTGGCGCCCAACCGATTTCTTTTTTAATTGTGGTGTTATCGCTATTACGGCCACGCACGCCTTGCGGCGCATCAAGCTGGTAATTGCGTTTTAGCTTAATCCCGGCAATGCCTTGTACAATCGATACCATCTGGTTGATTGATACCAGCTCATCACTACCCAGATTGAGCGGTACGCTGCAATCACTTTCCATGATGCGCAGAATGCCTTCAAGGCAATCATCAATATACATAAAGCTACGTGTTTGTTCGCCATCGCCCCAGATATCAATTTCATGATGCCCGGTCAGTTTAGCTTGCGCAATTTTACGGCAAATCGCAGCGGGTGCTTTTTCGCGCCCGCCATCATAGGTACCTTGCGGACCATAAACATTATGAAAGCGCGCAACGCGCGTGGTCATGAAATAATCTTCCATAAAATGCCGCGCCATGCGTTCGGAGAATAATTTTTCCCAGCCATAGCCATCTTCGCACAGTGCAGGATAGGCATCGGATTCACGAAGCGGTGTTACCGCAGCATTTTTCTGCTTGTCGGCATTGTAAACGCACGCTGAGGATGCATAAAAGAAGCGATCAACGCCACTATCGCGCGCAGCAAGCAGCATATTGGTGCTAATGAGGACGGAGAGCATGCATTCAGCTTTAAAACGCTCGATAAACCACATACCGCCCATATCGGCCGCAAGATTAAATACAACACGTGCACCCTTGCACACATCATAGCAGGCTTGCATTTCTTTTAGATTATTCTGGCGGTTATCAACATCATCATAGCGTTGATACCACTCGACGAGCGGTTTTACATCCACACCACGAATTTTCGTAAATCCCTTGCGGCGAAGTTCCGCCACCAGATGGCCACCGATAAACCCACCCGCGCCGGTTACAACAATCCATTCATTCTTGGCTTCATTTATAAGACTAATGGGCATGATTTATCCTTTTTTCGATTTTATATGTACAAAGCTATCGCCGCGGCCCAGTGCGAGCACGGTCGCCTTTTTACCAAAGCTGCCTTGATCAAAGATGCGCCAGCAATCGATGATCACAAGAGGGTTTTTGCGCTTGCCAAGGCTGCGTGCACTCAAAACGCGATATTCATTTAATGGGGTCATCACGAGCAACATATCTACCTTGGCACTCAGCATTTTAATATCGCTGATAATGGTTACTTTACCTTTTAAGGCTTCTTTGGCTGGCTTTGCTGCTAGTGGATCAGTAATAAAAACCTTGTACCCTTCGCGGATAAGCGCAGCGGCAAGTGCAACACCCGCGCTGCGTTCAATCACAGGTGTATTGGGTTTATAGGACATGCCAGCAATGCCAATATGCGCGCCCGATGGAAACATTTTTTCAATGCGTTTAACCAAACGTTCTGTTTGGTAATCATTGATGCGATCGGTTGCAAACGACAGATCAACGCGCGCACCCAGTTTGCGCGCCATCATCGATAGCGCAATATTATCGCGCGGAAAGCACGGGCCGCCATAGGCAACGCCGCCTTTGAGATATTTTTTGCCAATGCGGCTATCTGCGCCCACGGCTGCGGTTACCACATCAATATCGGCGCCCGGCAAACGCTCGCAAATATCGGTGAGCATGTTCGCATAGGAAATTTTTGCGGTGACAAAGGTATTGATCGAAATCTTGGTCAGCTCTGCATTGACGCAATTCATGCGGTGCAAAACTGTGTCCTTACCGCAGGTTTTTTTATATATATCGCCAATGATTTTTCCCGAACGCGCATCAGATTCACCAATTAAAATAAAATCAGGATCAAGCATATCGGCGACCACACTGCCAAGGGCAATAAATTCAGGGTTATAGCAATAGCCCACCGTATCGCCGACAATTTTTCCCGTATGCTTTTCAATCACAGCGCGAATAACCGTATCGCTCGACCCCGGCATAACTGTTGAAGTCACCACAATAATGTGCCGCGATTTTTTCTTGGCAATCGCTGGTCCCATCTCCTTAATCGCATCAAGCACATAGGCATTGTTGAATGTGCCATCTTTGCCCGACGGGGTTGGTACAATGATAAAACTGATATCGGAATTCAGAACCGCTTCATCCATCGCCATGGTCGCGCTGAGGCGTGATTTTCCTTTGCGAATATATTCCTGCAATTGCGGTTCGGGTACGGGGGCGATGCCATTATTGATCGCTGTTACAAATTTCTTGTTTTTATCAATGCCAATGACATTAAACCCTTTGGCTGCCATGACGGCTGCAAAGGGCGAACCCAGTTTTCCAAGACCAATAACCGAAAGTGACATAACCGACATTATCTCAACGCTCCTAAAGAATAAGAGCCTCTAATCTGTCGCTAAATGCTTATGGATGCAAGGTATGCGTTATTTTTCTTTCTTTGCGGGAACAACAAATCCATGCCTGATTCGTGTGCCAAACGGGGCATTTTGTGCATTCGTATAACGATTAAGAAGCTTCAATACATCGAGTTGCCCCCCATTGGTTACCAGAAATTTGCGCAGCGTATGTGTAGGGGACACTGCGCGATCCTGCTCCAATGTCAAAAGATAGAGCAAGGTATTAATCATACGAATATTTTCTTCTTTTATTCGCAAGTAACTTGTCTGCGTCCATGTGCTAAAATGGCCAACGAATATATCGCATTGCTGATCCGCCTCTTCGGGGAACACGCATTTTAACGTTGGAAGACCCGATGCCTTGATAAAGGCTTCCTGTTGTTCGCGGCCAACTAAAAGAATATCGCCTTTGAATCCCATCGCCTTCCATACCTCAACAAAGGCAACAAACTGTTCTGCATCATATCCCACATATCCTGCAACAACATCCCGCGATAACGGATAGAGAATATCCGCGAGATAAGGCTTAACATGCTCAGGCGGACATTCAATCCATTCATCGGCGTGACACGGGTAATGATAAGGTTTGGCCAGCGCTGAAAACGAAAGCCTGTCAAGAAAGGTCAAAACATCTTCGTAAAGCACTTCCGGAAGTCTGATTTCTTCAAGTCTCTCGTTTACCAATCCCCATGTGTCGCACTGCTCTGGCACATCAGGGCGTACAACGTGCTTGACTACGTCATTCCATGAATTTGCTTTGCGTCCCGAGCCATGCGTGATGCTGTTGGTGCGCGTGTGATTACAATGCCAGCCCGCAAGATAAGAGTCCGCTGATTCAATCCGGTCATACATAAAGCTGAACCGCTTGCATAAATTGGAATCCATATGCCATCCCAGATTATAACGCTCATCAAAGCCATTAATTTTGAAAATATCGCTACGTAAAAAGAGCTGAAAATCACCCGGTGCATCAAAACGAACAAAATCCATTCGCTCCAATATTTCATTGATGTGATAGCGCATCCCCCATTCTTTCATGAGGCGGATATTCTCTACCGGATTTTTACGGTCAAGGCGCTCCCACAATAAATCAGGCATTTCATAGCGTGGCAGCTCATAAAACCCATCCGGCAAATTGCGCACAATATCGCTGAGTGACTTGGCATCATCATGCGGAGCAAACACCATATCGGTATTAGTGCAGAGCATCCAACGGTTCTTGGGATTACTGGCGCGAAACCCTACATTGCGGGACACGGGTTCAAGTGCCACAAGATCGGTCGTTGCTTTAAAATATTTATTATGATGCTTTGGCCGCACGCGAATAATACGCAGAAGTTTTTTGCATTTTTCGGTAAGCGTATCGGCAATCGCTTCAGGAAACGTGATAAAATCATCGGGTGTGTTATAATCGACAAAAATGATTTCATCATCCGCGTCGGTTAATACTTCCGCAATACAGTTCAGACTTATCGCTGCACGCTTGTGCAGATTATATCCATGACTGTCATTGCGACCATACAGAATGACCGAAATCATACAGCGCTTCCATAATTTGATTTCATGATCGTTTCAATGCGATCACGCATTTTTTTGCCTATCACTTCAGGATGATAATGAGTAGCAATATGGTGCTGCCCTGCCCTGGCAAGCGATTGCGCATATGCGCTATCTTCCACCATGCGTTGCATAAGCGTGGCGGCATGAGAAAGTTCCGGATCATGCCAACGATGGCCGCGTTCGCGATCCAAATACTCATAGGCATCATAGACCACGCTGCACTCCACGCATTCGACCAGCGCGGCTGTTTTTTCAGTCGCATAATCAGCCGGCCCGGACCCCTTGGTAAGAATTACAGGCTTACCTAGCAGCATCGCCTCCATAATGGCGCGACCATAGGCCGAGTGACGGTGAAGACTGATATAGCAATCCGCCATATTCATGAATGCACTCATTTCTTCATCGGAAAAATTCTGATGCACAAGAATAATACGTGGATCACGTCGGCTATATTCCTGTATTTTTTCAAGGCTTGAAAATTCCTTGGGCACATTTGCCTTATCAAGATTGCCGATCTTAATCAGCAAGCGCACCTTGGGATTATCCGGAAAAGCCTGCTGGAAAGCGCGGGCGGCTGCCACTGGATTCTTGCGTGCCATCAAATCAAAACAATCAAGGGCCGTAATAAACACAAACACATCATCAGGCAGATCATACAGCTGACGTCCCAAATGCGCACATGGTTTGCAGAGCGTAACCGGATAAGGCATAACATATACCGGCGTTGCTGTTGCAGCAGCAAAAACCTTTTTTACATATTCGGTTGGCACCCAAATCTCATCCAATAACTCTGCGCCAACGCGGTAAGAAAGCGGCAATAAATTTGTCTCCCATGTGCAATAACCAATATTAATGCGTCCATTCATGGTTGCAAGGCCTTGCGATAGCATCACATCTGCACATTTTTTTAAATCAACGGCAAAGAGATTTATGCCACCCCAAGGCATATTTTCAAGCTGCTGGCTTTTTATATAATCTTTATAAGGCGCATAAGGCGGTAGGATCGTTGTTGCAGGCACCCGCGCCTCTTTAATAGCCAAATGAATTTGCCGCGTCATTGCATTAAACGGGGTTAGACCATCCCCTGTTTCGATAATATTGACCCATGCTTTGTTATGATCCTGCGGTAAAGCTTGTTCATCCTGCATAATATATTTTTTCTGAGCGCGCGTACCTCCGGTCAAATATTTTGGTATATGCTTGGAAACCCCACAGCGCGCTGCAAGAACCGCATGAGGATCCATAATTGCTGCTGGTAACATCATGGCCGAAAATGCGCCGCCAAAAAAACGGCGTGTCATTTCACTGACATAGGTTTTGTTTTGCCATTCCACGATATTGCCCATGCCTGCCATGTGCAGCACTTCATATATGAGGCCGGTTGCATGCACACCCTGCATATCAGTTTCAAAGAGAGGGGTGTTGAGATAATGCACTAATGCCGGATTAAATAATCGCAAATCAATCTCGGTCATTTGGGCAAACACAAGGAAGCGCATAAAGAACTTGGTACGTGCCAGTGCATCATCCGGTGTAAAAGGCACTTCAGGAATATATTCACGCCATATATGGGCAAGGCCGCGCGACAATGGCATGACAGGAGCCGCTGGCGCATGAGCACATGGATAATCTTGCGCCAGATAATCAAAGACTGCATCCGGCAATAGTATCGCGGGTAAATTCATGCCGATATAATATTCAGCCGCCATACTGCGATAGAGCCCCTCGATCCCTCTTTTGGTTTTAATGTCGTAAAGGCGATTAAAAGGCTCTACATAGTGGGCGATAAGCCACAGGAAATTTGTGAGAGGTAATGGATATTTCTCTTCCGCAGGCTCTAATAACCATGCGATAAGATCTTGTGATAATAAAACCGTATTTAACGGTTCAGCTTCTTTACCGAAACGGCGATGTAAATATTCAAACAACACACCGTAGTGCTGTATTTTTTTCTCAAAGTCTGTTGGGGTCCAATCGACTGTTTTAATCGTAAGCGCCATTTGCTGCAAAGGAACATGAAAATAGGCTTGCGAATTTCGATCATCAGATCCCTTAATCATTTTTTGAAAAAGGGTTTGCCTGCTTTTAGGTGCTGCCTTGGGCGAAGGAATATCTTGCGTCATTAAAATCCTTTTGGGGATCCTCGTGGAGGGTAGGATCCAAAGGATAAAAGAAAAAAACCAGGCCGTATAGAGTCTCAGCTTAAACCGTTACGGTGCTGCTTTGGTAGCAATAGAATCAGCCGCTAGCGCAGGCTCAACGGTATTATCCGTCCCCAAACCATTTTCCCATGAACCACCAAGCGCGCGGATCAGCTGTACGGTTGCAATGTACCGCCCGCCAAGCACCTGCACCTCGGCACGTTCGGCAGCAAGCAGCGAACGCTGCGCATCAATAAATTCAAGATAGCTAATATAGCCATTTTCATAACGCGTTTTGGAAATGGAGAATGCCTTGCGTGCTGCGCGCACCGCTTCGGCCTGCGCATCCGCCTGGCCCTTCAGGTAATAAAGCCCACTAAGCTGATCTTCGACTTCACGAAACGCCACCAGCACATTCTGGCGATAGGTTGCAACCGCTTCCTGAAATTCAGACTTGCTCAGCGCAAGGTTAGAAAAATTACGTCCGGCATCGAAAATGGGAAGCGTTGCAACGGTTCCAAAAAAAGGTCCAAGCAGCCATGAGCGGCTCGACCAATCAAAGAGCTGCCCTAATTGTCCTGATTGAAATCCGCCGATTGCGGTCAGGTTTAGCACCGGGAAAAATGCTGCGCGTGCAACGCCAATCGTTTCATTAGCAGCTGCCATACGCTTTTGCGCTGCCTGAATATCAGGCCTGCGCTCCAGTAATTCCGATGGCAGGCCGGCAGGAACCATTGGCGGCACGCCTTTAATTGCATGCTTATCCATTGTTAAAGCAGCAGGCGGCTTGCCCAATAATAACGCAAGATTATGCTCGGCTTCTGCGCGGCGCCTGCTTACGCCCAATGCCTCGGCCTTGGTTGCAGCAAGTTCGGATTCCGCGCGCGTTACATCCAGCTCGCTCACATCGCCGATTTTTAAACTGCGCCGGGTCAGATCGCGCGTTTCCTCCCGCAGCTTTTGCGTGGTGTTAAGAATTTCCTGTTCGCGATCAAGCGAACGCAGCGCGTAATAGGCCTGTGCAACATCGGCTTCGAGTGACAACAGAGCTGCCTGATACGCAGCATCGGCACCTTCTGCATTAAACTCTGCCGCATTTGATGCGGCGCGGTTTTTGCCAAACAGATCCACCTCATAGGAAATGATCCCTTGCGCCGTGTAACGATATTGGGTTGCTGGAATGCTACCATGTGAAGCGCCCGTTGCGATCGATGCTGGCTGCTGGATGCTTGGCCCCGCGCCCAGATCCAGACGCGGCAATAAAGCACTATCCGCAACGCCTGCTCTGGCGCGCGCGTAATATTATTCATGATGCATGCCTTCAGGGTGAATCGGCTTTTGGTTGCCCGCATTATTACGTGTGGCAAATTTACGAATGAGGACATAAAAGACCGGTGTCAGGAAAAGCCCAAAGAAAGTCACACCAAGCATTCCTGAAAACACTGCAACGCCCATATCGCGGCGCATTTCAGCGCCCGCGCCGGTGGAGGTTGCCAGCGGAATAACGCCCATAATAAAGGCAAAGGATGTCATCAAAATCGGGCGCAAACGCAGATGGCATGCTTCCACAGCAGCATCGACAATGCTTTTGCCTTGCAGCTCCAGCTCACGCGCGAACTCAACAATCAAAATCGAATTCTTGCACGAGAGGCCGACCAGAACAATGAACCCGATCTGGGTGAAGATATTGTTCTCCTTCCCCATGATCCACACGCCAGTAATGGCGCAGAGCAAACACATCGGCACGATCAGAATAACCGCGAGCGGCAGGCTTACGCTTTCATATTGCGCAGCAAGCACAAGGAACACGAGCAGCACGCATAAGGGGAAGACGAGCAGCGCGGTGTTCCCCGCCAGAATTTGCTGATAGGTCAAATCTGTCCATTCATAACTCATGCCTTTGGGTAGCGTTTCTTTGAGAATGCGCTCCATCTCCGCCTGTGCTTGGCCCGATGATACACCGCGTGGCGGGCCACCATTTAGATCAGCAGCGCGATAGGCGTTGTAACGCATCGCGCGATCCGGGCCATAGGTTTCCTTCACACTCATGAGTGCGCCAAGGGGCACCATTTCATTATTTGCATTACGCACTTTCAGTTGTAGAATATCATCTGGATGCGCGCGGAATGGTGCATCCGCCTGGGCAACCACACGGAAGGTGTGACCAAACTTGTTAAAGTCATTGATATAGAGCGAGCCAAGATAGATCTGCATCGTATCAAACACATCATTGAGCGGAATGCCGAGTTGTTTGGCCTTGGCGCGGTTTACATCGGTTTCAAGCTGCGGCACATTGATTTGGTAGGAGCTGAACACACTCCAGGGATCAAGCAGCCTTGACATGCGCGCCTTGCCCGTTACTTCCTGCATAACATTATTCAGCGCATCATAGCCTGCATCACCGCGATCCTCGATCTGCAACTTGAAACCGCCAATCGTGCCAAGCCCCTGAACGGGTGGTGGCGGGAAGATTGCGGTGAACGCATCCTTGATCCCTGCAAATTTTCCGGTCAGCGACGCTGCAATCGCACTGCCTGCAAGCTCTGGATCTTCGCGCTCTTCAAACGGTTTGAGTGTTGCAAACACAATCCCGGCATTGGGGCTGTTGCTAAAACCGGCAATAGAAAGGCCGGGGAATGCCACAGCATTGGCAACGCCCGGTTCTTTGAGTGCGATATCCGACATTTCGCGGATGACTTCGGTGCTGCGCTCCAGCGATGCACCGCCCGGCAATTGCGCAAACGCTACCAGATATTGCTTATCTTGTGATGGCACATAGCCAGCAGGCACAAGGCCAAACAGCACAAAGGTGAGCGCAATCAACCCGCCATAGATCATCATCGCCACTGTCTTACGACCAAGAATTTTGGCTACGCCGCCCGAATAATTTTCCGAACTCTTGCGGAAAAACCGGTTGAACCAATTAAAGAACGGCCCAAACAAACGATCCATCAGCCGCGTTAGCGCATCCTTAGGTGCATGATGGCTCTTCAAAAGCAAGGCTGCGAGTGCTGGCGACAGCGTAAGCGAGTTAAATGCAGAAATAATCGTTGAGATCGTAATCGTTAGCGCAAACTGGCGGTAAAACTGGCCCGTCAAACCGCTGATGAAGGCGATGGGGATAAACACAGCGCACAGCACAAGCGCAATGGCCACAATCGGCCCGCTTACTTCGCGCATCGCCTGGTAGGCAGCATCGCGCGGGGTCAGGCCGGCCTCAATATTGCGCTCCACATTTTCAACAACCACAATGGCGTCATCGACCACAATCCCGATCGCAAGCACAAGGCCGAATAGCGAAAGCGCATTAATCGAAAAACCGAACAGATGCATAAAGGCAAAGGTACCCACAATGGAAACCGGTACTGCTAGCAACGGAATGATCGATGCGCGCCATGTCTGCAAAAAGATAATCACCACAAGCACAACAAGGGCGACCGCTTCCAGCAGCGTATGCACAACCTTTTCAATCGATTGGCGTACAAACACGGTTGGATCGTAAACGATGCTGTAATCAAGTCCTTCGGGGAAATCTTTCTTAAGCTCATCCATCGTGGTGCGCACGCGGTCGGAAATCTGGATCGCATTCGATCCCGGCGTCTGGAAAATCGGTACAGCGACTGCTGCTTTATTGTTAAGCAGCGAGCGCAGCGCATATTCCGATGCACCCAGTTCAAGCCGAGCGACATCTTTGAGATAGGTTACCGATCCATCCGCGCTGGCTTTTAAAATAATATCGCCAAATTCTTCGGTCGTAGACAAACGCCCTTGCGTATTCACTGGCAATTCAAAAAACACATCCTTGGCAATGGGCGAGCCACCAATGATCCCGGCTGCTACCTGAATATTCTGCTCACGAATGGCTCTGACAACATCACTGGCATTCAAACCGCGCGCAGAAACCTTTTGTGGATCAAGCCAGACCCGCATTGCGTAATCGCCTGCACCAAATAATAATGCCTGTCCCACGCCTTCGATGCGCGCAAGGCGATCTTTGACGTTCAGCAGCGCATAATTGCGCAAGTAAAGCATGTCATAACGATCATTGGGGGAGAATAAATGCACAACCATGGTGAGGTCGGGCGAGCTTTTAACTGTCGTCACCCCAATTGCACGTACAACATCCGGCAGACGTGGCAATGCTTGCGAAATCCGGTTTTGCACCAATTGCTGCGCCTGATCGGCGTTCGAGCCCAACTTAAACGTAATCGTGATATTTACATTGCCATCGGTGGTTGCTTGCGAAGACATGTACAGCATGTTTTCAACGCCATTGATCGCTTCTTCCAAAGGCGCAGCAACGGTTTCGGCAATTACCTTGGGATTAGCGCCGGGATAGGCCGCGCGCACCACAACCGAAGGCGGCGCCACTTCGGGATATTCTGAGATCGGCATCAAGGGCAGCGAAATAAGCCCGGCGATGAAAATGAACAACGATAGAACTGATGCAAGAATGGGCTTATCGATAAAGGTATTGGAGATATTCATCGCGTTGGCCCGTTACTTTTGTTTCGTTGGTACGTCTTCAATTCGGATGGATTCTTTTTCAGCCGGGATCAGCACGGGCACATCATCTTTTTTGCTTTCAGTTGGTTGGGCAGCAATCGGCGCTGGCGCAGCAACAGGCGCACCACCGGTTTGCATATCAACCATTTCTGGTGTTACTGGCGCGCCGGGGCGCACACGCATCAACCCATTCACGATCACGCGATCACCTGCTTTCAAGCCACTACGTACAACGCGCAAACCATCGACCACAGAACCCAGCGTCACTTCATGATACTCCGCCATGTTTTGTGCATTCACCACGAACACATATTTTTTGCTCTGATCAGTGCCAATCGCTTTTTCATTAATCAGGATATGTGATTCAGCTTTTGGCGTACCAAGCTTCACGCGCGCAAAAAGACCCGGCACAAGTTTACCGTCAGCATTTTCGTTGATTGCACGCACACGGATTGTGCCTGATGACACATTCAATTGATTATCAAACGAATGGATCGTTGCGGGAATGGGCGTATCGGTTTGGTTGGCAAGGCCCACCTGCACCGGGATTTGCTTGAGCGCTTCAGCCGGGTAGTTCTGGATATTACTTAAGAACGTCTGCTCATCCACATCAAAGCTGATGTAAATGGGCGATAATGCCACAATGCGCGTCAATACTGGCGCATTACCGCCTGCATTGACAATATTACCTTCGGTAATCTCGGCGCGGCTTACCTTGCCGGAAATGGGCGCAACCACCTTAGTATATTCCATATTGAGCTTGGTTGCATCCAGCGCACCTTTAGCTGCCTTGAAATTACCATCGGCAATACGCAAGGTGCTAGCGCGTTCATCATATTCGCGTTTGGAAATCGCTTTGCTCTGCATCAGGTTTTTTGCGCGTGCAATTTCCTGCTTGGCATTGGTGAGTGCGGATTCAGCCGCTGAAACTGCACCAATCTGACGATCATATTCCGCCTGATAAGGGCGCGGGTCGATGGTGAACAGCACATCACCTTTTTGCACTTGCGCGCCATCCTGAAAATGCACTTTTTCAATTGTGCCGGAAACTTTTGGTTTTACTTCGACATCATCAACCGCTTGCACGCGCCCCGCGAACTCGGTCCACTCCGTGACATCTTTTTCAATCACTGCCGCCATGGTGATGGGCGGTGGGGGCGGCATGGCAGGGGGGCCTTCAGCATGTGCGAAAAAAAGCCGGTTGCCCGCAAATAAGGCAACAATAACAATGCCCGCAACGGTTAGCGGTTTGCGCAAGTTTTTTTGCCAGTTTTTTTGATTGAACGGAACCATAAGTTTCTCCAAAATAGGCCCTTAGATTACGAACCATGATATAGCCATAGTTGACTGATTGGTCAACTGCAACATACATATAATATATAAGGTATAGAAAAGAGCAATGATCGCGCCCGCTCCCACCCCTCAAACTACGGATACGCGCACCCGCCTGCTGGAAGCAGCGCACACCCTGATATGGCAAAACAGCTATAGCAGCGTGAGTGTGGACGATATATGCCGCCGCGCAAGCGTAAACAAGGGCAGCTTCTATCATTTCTTCCCGAGCAAGACGACGTTAGCGATTGCCGCGATTGATGACCATTGGCAGACGATTGCACCTGAACTAGAAAAAATTCTTGCCAGCGCAGCTAAAGCGCAGGAGATGATCAAACAACTCGCGCAGTTTATTCACGATCAGCAAAAACAAAAATTCGATGAAATCGGTCATGTGTGTGGCTGCCCCTATGCATCGCTGGGCAGTGAAATGAGCATGCAGGACGAGCCTTTGCGCAAAGCCGTGGAAGCCAAACTCGAAAACGCGACCGGTTATCTTGAAAAAATTCTTGAAACGGCTGTTGCGCAGCAATCTATTGATAAAAACGGCCTGAAAGAAAAAGCGCGCGAGATGGATGTATTCATCATCGGTATTATGACCACCGCCCGCGTACGCAACAACCTTGATCTGTTCAAGCATGATCTGGAGCACGGGCTGCTGCGGATTGCGGGATTGCAGTAGCCACTTAGATTATTGCTCGTTCCTGCCATAAACTTCAGGGAAATATTTGTACTGCGGGGGCGGTGTTTTTCCCTTCAGCACTTGCGCATGCAGTTCTTTATATTTTTCTATTCGATCAAGATAAGCGTTTGGATTTTTCATGAGCGGATCGTTCTTATGCAATTCGTAAATGCTGCTAAAGGCATGCGCCCAATCATTATATGACGAATTAGAACATAACCCATCCCCGCCATAGGTTTGAACATAATCGACCAACACTTTAGGAATATGCATAAAACCAGATGGCGCAACCGCAGCGAGTTGCAACATGAATTCCAGATCCTCTATCCAGAAACCAGAACGCCAGCGCACGCCATCATCAAATAGTTGCTTCCGGTGAAAAAGACCGCTCGATGTTATTTTTATGTCCCAGTCACAGATCTGTTCAAGCGTAGCACTCTTGTTTATTCCTGATACATCAAATTTTCTAGCGATCTCATCACCTGCTTTATCAAGCAGTCGAATCGTACGGTTATGGTTGGTAATGCCATATAGGACCTTGGGGTCTTTCAATACCCAAGCAATATCCTCTAATGCTGAAGAATAAAGGCGATCATCGGAATCCAAATAAACGATGATGTCAGCGCGCGCATGCTCAACGCCCGTATTCCGGGCAATTGCGGGGCCTTGGTTATCCTGACTCACATATATGATTTTGTGTTGTAAATTTTTTTGTTGGAATTCTTTTATGACGCTTTTGGTTTTATCGGCTGATCCATCATCCACAATGATGATTTCAAAATCCTGAAAACTTTGCTGCGTAAGCGAGTGCAACGCATTGCCAAGTGTATTAGCGCGGTTATAGGTAGGAATAATGATCGATATAAAAGGTGTCATTATTTTTCATTTTTAGGTAACGGATGGGCGTAAACGTAAAACTATATTCTTATTTTATCCTTAAACAGCGATTTTATATCACTTTTTTCCGAACTTGCATATTTTTCCAGATGGCTTAAATATCCTGCGCCATGAATGTTAGAAAGCTCATATCCGCTCTCTTAGTAACAGTGATGCTGGCCGCACAATTGCTGCTGGCCCATCACTATATCATTCATTTTAATGAAGATACGCAAAATGGCATCGCCCAGCAGCATGCGCAAAATTCTGGCGCACCTTCTGATGACAGCAATCATGAAAAAAGTCGTCATCAAAATAAATGTCATATCTGCGTATTCTCCAAGACCCTGTCACAGCTTCTGCCTTTTGCTGCCGTTATGGCATTGGTCATCACCTTGCTGCGCGTTCATTTCACGCCTGCGGTGGAACAGCGTTTACGCGCATATCAACCTTCTGTTTATTCTGCTCGTGGTCCGCCCCTCTTTCTTTCCTAAGACAGTCTAATTTTATTCAACTGACAGGAAAGAAAAGGAACTCCTCTCATGACCCCTATATTTATGGGGATGGTCTGTATGGCCGCCCTCTTATCACTGTCCGCGCCAGCGTGGGCACATAGCGACGCATCTGATCTTCAAAGCCTTAAGGCTGACCTTGTAAAGATGCAAAATCGTATCAACCAGCTTGAACAAGCTCAACAACAACAGGCCCATCAGCAACACGTACACCAGCAGCAAGCACAGCAGCAGCAAACACCATCTGCTGCAACAAATCCGGTGACACCTGTTTCAGGGGTGCAGTTCAACGATAACATGTTCAACCCCTCCGTCAGCGCCATATTCAACGGCCATTTTGGAGCATTTAGCAATAAGAACCCTGCAATTGCAGGCTTTGGCACCGGCGAAGAAGGCGGACGCATTAATGATGGATTATCGCTTGATGAAAGCGAACTCAGCATCGCTTCGAACGTTGATGACAAATTTACAGCGCAACTCACCGCCGCATTAAGCGGGGATGGCATTGAGCTTGAAGAAGCCTATGTCAAATCGCTTGGCCTTCCTTCCGGCCTGGGTTTCAAAGCAGGCCGGTTCTTCCAACCGATTGGCTATATCAACGATCATCATACGCATAGCGATGATTTTGCCGACCGCGCTTTGCCTAATCGCATCTTCCTGAATAATGGATACAGGGATGATGGCGCGATGGCATCATGGATATTGCCAACAGAAACTTATGCTGAAATCGGCGGCTCACTTCTGCGCGGCGCCGACTTTCCTGTTGGCCGCATTGACCAGTCAAAACCGGGAGCGTGGGTTGCCTATGGCCGTGTTGGCGGGGATATTGGTACTAATCACAACTGGCTGGCCAGCCTTTCAACGCTGCAATCACGCCCGGATGAGCGCAAGAGTAACGACGATAACCTCATCTTCAGGGGAGATAGCGACCTTTATGCTGCCTCGCTGCGTTATGCTTGGAGCCCGAATGGCAATAACGCTCAAAAAGAAGTGACTATGCAGGCGGAGTATTTCCTGCGCGATGAGCATGGCACCTATGAAAGCGTAGATAACGCCACGGGCGCCATTGCCTATAACGGTTACCAGACCGGATGGTATGCGCAAGGCCTCTACAAATTTCATCAGCAATGGCGCATAGGGGCACGCTATAGCGAACTTGATCCGCGCAATACGCCATCGGAGCTTGCAGGAACTGTTCTTGACTCGAGCGGTCACAAACCATGGAACGCAGCCTTTATGGCGGATTGGACAAATAGCGAGTTCAGCCGCATCCGTTTGCAATATGGGTATGAAGAACCGGCGGCAAATACACGCGACCATCAGGTCATGCTGCAATACATCATGGGCATTGGTGCACATCGCGCACATGCATTCTAATCGAAAAGGAAATCAAACGATGAAACGCTTATTCGCTCTTCTTATGTTTATGCTGTTCTGCGCGCCCGTCATTGCCCACGCAGAGCTTAATATCTTCACCTGCGAGCCTGAATGGGCAGCATTGGCGAAAGAGATCGGCAAGGATCATGTGTCGGTGACGTCTGCCACCTATGGCACACAAGATCCGCACCATATCCGCGCAAGGCCCAGCCTGCTGGCTGCCATGCAAAAAGCGGAGATGATTTTCTGCACAGGCGCCGGGCTTGAAGTGGATTGGATGCCTATTCTCATGCAACAGGCTGCCGGAGCAAATATCCAGAACGGCATGCCAGGTTACTTCATGGCCTCGGACTATATCGCGCTGATGGACAAGCCACCGCGCGTGGATCGTTCGATGGGCGATATTCATCCCAATGGCAACTCGCATATCCAGACCGACCCCCGCAATATTCTCATCGTCGCCAAAGCGTTTGCGGAAAGAGTGTCACAGTTGGATGTAGCTAATGCCGCTTCCTATCAGGCAAATCTGGCAGAGTTTACGTCGCGCTGGCAGGCCAATATTCAAAAATGGCAGGCACGCGCAGCGAAACTGCGCGACGTTCCAGTGGTTGTGTATCATAATAACTGGAACTACCTGATCAGATGGCTGGGCATGAAACAGATCCACACCCTTGAAGTCAAACCTGGCATTCCGCCCACGCCCTCGCATTTGCAGGCTGTTCTTGCAGCATCAAAAGCAGCAGGCGTGAAACTGATCATGCTGACACCGTTTGATAACAGCCAGGGCTCGCAATGGCTGGCAGAACAAATCAACGCGAAAATTGTGCTGCTGCCCTTCACGGTCGGCGGCATGGAGGATACCGATACGCTGGAAGCAGTGTTTGAGCGCACACTCTCGATACTGGAAGGGAGTATATAATGGAGTTATTCCTAAACGGCTTGCCGGGGCTCATTGCCCCGGCACTTGCTGCTGGTCTACTTGTTGCTGCTACCCATGTGCCACTGGGACGCGAAGTATTAAAGCGCGGCATCATCTTTCTTGATCTGGCCGTGGCGCAGATTGCAGGATTAGGCGCGATTGCTGCTGCGGTCTTGCTGGGCCTTGATGGTATTGCCGGACAGATAATTGCATTTATCTGCGCCCTTACCGCCTCGCTTGCATTTTCATGGCTTGAAAAGAAAGGCCAAACAACACAGGAAGCGTTTATTGGCTGCGCCTTTGTTCTTGCTGCATCACTGGTTATCCTTATTTTCTCCGGCGACCCCCATGGCGGCGAGGAAGTCAACAATCTGCTCGCAGGACAAATTCTCTGGGTACAATGGAAAGCGGTCGGCCTGACGGCAATGGTTTACATACCCATCCTCTACATCCTGCTTTTTCGTCATGACCTTGCAAAACGATTTTTCTATCCGCTTTTTGCAGCGAGCATCACCTTGTCGGTGCAGCTTGTCGGCATTTATCTTGTTTTCGCTTCACTGATCCTGCCTGCCCTTGCAACTGCGCATGTAGAGGGTCGCAAAGGGATTATGCAGGGCTGGTGCATTGCGTTTGCAGCAGTGTTTGGTGGCCTCGTCTTTTCTGCATTCACCGATTTGCCATCAGGCCCAACGCTGGTCTGGTCCTATGCGATTGCTGCTGTTGGAGCGTTTTGCGTTTATAGGATTAGGCGAGTATAACCTAAACTGACATACACCTATTTTATTGAGGACAAAGCGTCTAAAGCTTTTTGATGCCTAGATATTATTTTAGAGGCCTTTAGTTTATTTCTATCAGCCTCCTCTTGCATAATATTTCCTGCCCCTCGCGCTATTAATCTGGCATCATTTATTTGATCCAGACCAAGATTAAGAGCGTTGATTTCAACGTATATCTCATTAAGTGCCGTAACTTGCTCTTGCGTCATAACCCCTAAGCTTAATAATTCAGGATATGAATTTGTCCATGCATGTGTAGGCATCCGCCATGATGGGGCTTGAGGAGCGTCTTGCTTATTATATTCTTCTGACATTATTTTGCAGAGGTCAATCTCTGCACGAAGACTTGATTTGTATGAGCTTAATCTGCGCTTTTCAGAACGAGTAGAAAGGAAATAAGTAAACGCCACCCCTAAGAATACGCTTATTAAAGCAGCTCCAGTTCCTTCCCAAAAGGATGTTTCGTACATCACTTTTTTCCTTCACGTTTCTGTTTTTCTTTAAGGGCTGCTTCTTTATAACTTTCACGCACATCTTCCCCAATACCATGATCTACCATATATTCCGCCCAGCTTTCATAGCCTTTCGATCTGACAAATTCCCCCTCCTCTTTATTGGCGATTTCCCAATAAATTTGGTCAATTGCTCGCGAAGATATCAATCCGCAATTCATGAAGTCTAAAAAATTACCAGTATCTCTTAGAGTCTGAATACTGTAACGCGTTGATACTGCAAATGCTTTTGAATCAGAAGCTGTATGCTCAGCAATAGCTTGGTCACTATCATAGAAAGATTGAAAATCATTCCATTCTTCTGCTGTTTTTAACGGAAGCCTTCTTAATTTATTTTTTGTTTCATTGACCAAGTCTTTGTTCATTAGACACGCGCTTAGCAAATGAGCTGGCGTATTTTTTAAACGCTCAAGCCAAATTGCCAGTGGGAGACCTATTACTAAGAGAAAAAATACAGTAATAAAATTTACTTCAGTAGTTTTTGTGATTATCCATGCCAGCAAAGCGCTGGTAATAAGCGAAAATACTAATCTTAGTACTTTGAATTTTAACTGCACAAATTCCATATTTTCTACTAACTCTGACTGAGCTGCTCATAAAGTTGCAATTTTTTGATCGTAACCTGCGCGTAGCTTGGTTACTCACAAAAATTGTCGAACCTCTTATCGGTTCGAAGCTCTGCTAATCATCTAATAAAAAAGGCCCTTTAAAAAGGGCCTTTTTTATTAGTGGCGGACAGGAGAGGATTCGAACCTCCGATACAATGTTACTCGTATAACGGTTTAGCAAACCGCCGCCTTCGGCCACTCGGCCACCTGTCCCCATTTCATAAACGAAACCCCATTGGAGGCCTCGTGGTGCACTTTATGTTTGCCTTTCGGCAAACGGGCGGCCACCTGTCCCCATTTCATAAACGAAACCCCATTGGAGGCCTCGTGGTGCACTTTATGTTTGCCTTTCGGCAAACGGGCGGCCACCTGTCCACATTTCATAAACGAAACCCCATTGGAGGCCTCGTGGTGCACTTTATGTTTGCCTTTCGGCAAACGGGCGGCCACCTGTCCACAATAGATCAGCAAAAACGCTACACTTCGCCGCATATGCTCATCACATATATAGTGTGTGCTTTGTAGCAAGCTCGTTCTTTAAAAACAAGAGCGCGGATTCCTCCTATATTCAAAGGCGTATTTAAAGGCCAAAACGCATCATTCATGCAAAACAGCGCCGCGCCGCCATTCAAAGCCTGCTTTTGTATGCTGAATAGAAATTAGTTTTACTTTTTTTGAAAAAACTTTTGGGGATAAAAACCGCTCCTTATATATCTCAACGACTTAGCTGGTTAGCAAAGCCTTAACTATCTGATTTTGAAGGATCTTTTACGAAATTTTAGTTCAAACTTATCATTGTTTTTACTTATTTCTGGCAAAACTATGTCATTCGCTGATTACAAAGTGATTTTCAACAATTTCTGGGAAAAGGTGCGGCTATGTCCCTATCAAGACAAACAGTAACGTCATTAATTGATTTAATCGAAATTAAATTGAGCTGTATGACAGTCCAAGATCGCGATGATTTGCGCGAAAAAGTTACCCTTCAAAAAGCAATGTGCGAACTTTCAGCACTCACCGGTGCACGGATCACCGATGATGGCATTAGCGAAAGCGTTCCACGTCGCGGTCGTCGTCGTCGCTTCCAGGAAACCGTTAGCGGCTACGCATAAGTTTTTCAAAACGAATGTTAAGAGAGGCCAGTATGTTTGCTGGCCTTTTCTATTATCCTGCTAATTTCTTCTTGAGCAAATCATTGACGAGCGAAGGGTTGGCTTTACCACCGGTGTTTTTCATCACCTGACCGACAAAGAATCCAAACAGCTTGTCCTTACCACCGCGATAGTCGGCAACTTTATCCGGATTTTGCGCCAAGATTTCATCAATCGCTTTTTCAAGCGCGCCAACATCACTGACCTGCTGCAGGCCTTTTTCTTCAACAATGGCTGCTGCGGCCTTACCGCTTGCATACATTTCTTCAAACACTTCCTTTGCCGTGCGGCCTGAAATCGTGTTGTTGAGGATCAGGTCAAGCAATCCGCCAAGCGCTTCTGCTGACACCGGGCTTTCGCTGATGCCCTTATTTTCCTTATTCAGTGCGCCGAACAATTCACCCATCACCCAATTAGCGGCGAGTTTTCCTTCGCGGCCTTTTGCAGCTTTTTCAAAATAAACTGCTGTGTCTTTTTCAGCGACCAGCACGCCTGCATCATAAGCGCTCAAGCCAAAATCCTTGATATAGCGATGCTTGCGATCATCGGGCAATTCAGGAAGCGTTGCCTTGATATTGGCAACCCATGCCTCATCAAGAATAAGCGGCAAGAGATCAGGATCAGGGAAATAGCGGTAATCATGTGCCTCTTCCTTGCTGCGCATCGAGCGTGTTTCGCCCTTGGCATTATCGAACAGGCGCGTTTCCTGCTTGATCACGCCGCCGCCTTCAATGATTTCAACCTGGCGGCGCGCTTCATACTCCACCGCCTGCATCACAAACCGCATGGAATTGACGTTCTTGATTTCACAGCGTGTGCCAAGCGGACCGCCGGGTTTACGCACCGATACGTTCACATCGGCGCGCATGCTGCCTTCATCCATATTACCATCGCAGGTGCCAAGATAGCGCAGGATGGTGCGCAGCTTTTTAAGGTACAAGCCCGCTTCCTCAGCCGAGCGCAGATCAGGCTCGGAAACGATTTCCATGAGCGCAACGCCAGAGCGATTAAGATCAATATAAGATTCCGCTGGGTTCTGATCATGCAGGCTTTTGCCTGCATCCTGTTCCAGATGCAAACGCGTGATGCCAATCGTGCGCGTGGTGCCATCGGGCATATCGAGCTCGATCTTTCCTTCGCCCACAATTGGATCTTTAAACTGGCTGATCTGATAACCACTTGGCAAATCGGCGTAGAAATAATTTTTGCGGTCAAACACCGAATGCAGATTGATCTTGGCGTTAATGCCAAAACCGGTGCGCACGGCCTGCTCCACGCATTTTTTATTGATCACAGGCAGCATGCCGGGCATCGCAGCATCAACAAAGCTCACCTGCGCATTGGGCTCCGCGCCAAACGCGGTGGCTGCACCGGAGAAAAGTTTGCTTTCCGAAAGCACCTGCGCATGCACTTCCATGCCGATGACAATTTCCCAATCGCCTGTTTCGCCTTTGATCAAGTTTTTATTCGTGTTCATTGTGTATTCCTGAAATCTTATGCGTGAAATGGTGGAACATGTTTAAAGCCAGCCGCTGCTTCAAGCGCTGCACCAATGCCCAGAACTGTTGATTCATCAAAAGGCCTTCCAATAATCTGCAAGCCAAGCGGCAATTTATTTGCGCTCAACCCAACCGGCAGTGACATTGCTGGCAAACCCGCCAGATTGACCGGCACAGTGAATACGTCATTAAGCCACATCTTGACCGGATCATCCTGCTTCTCACCAATCGCAAACGCATCCGATGGCGCGGTTGGCGTTAAAATCGCATCACACTGCTTGAAGGCCTGTCCAAAATCGCGCGCAATGCAATTGCGCACCTTCTGGCCCTTCAGGTAATAGGCATCGTAATAGCCCGCTGACAATACATAGGTGCCAAGCATAATCCGGCGGCGCACCTCTGCGCCAAAACCCTTGGCGCGGGTATTTTCATACATTTCATTCAGGTTTTTGCCAATCTCGCGCTCACCAAAACGTACGCCATCATAGCGCGCAAGGTTGGAAGAGCATTCCGCCGTTGCGACAATATAATAGGTCGCAAGTGCATATTTGGTGTGTGGCAGACTGATATCCACGATTTCTGCGCCAGCATCCTGCAGCATCTTAATGCCCTGCTGCCACAGCGTTTCAATTTCCGCTGGCATGCCATCAACGCGATATTCTTTTGGAATGCCAATGCGCAGGCCGGCAATACCGCCTTCAATCGCATCAAGATAATTCGGCACCGGGCGGTTGACTGATGTAGAATCCTTCGCATCATATCCCGCCATCGAACGCAGCATGATCGCCGCATCGCGCACATCGCGCGTCATCGGGCCGGCCTGATCGAGCGAAGATGCATAGGCCACAATCCCCCAGCGAGAGCAACGGCCATAGGTTGGCTTGATGCCGGTAATGCCGCTAAAGGCCGCAGGCTGGCGGATTGAACCACCAGTATCGGTTCCTGTTGCCGCAATGGCGCAGCGTGCGGAAACTGCCGCTGCACTACCACCGCTTGAACCACCGGGCACAAGTTTACGCGCAGCATTTACTGGGTCAGCCCCACTCCACGGATTAATCACATTGCCATAGGCCGAAGTAATGTTCGCGGAGCCCATCGCAAATTCATCAAGATTGAGCTTACCCAACATCACCGCGCCATCGCGGAACAACTGGCTTGTCACGGTTGATTCATATTGCGGTTTAAAGCCGCGCAGGATGTTGCTGCCTGCAGTTGTCTGCACATTATCAGTACAGAACAAATCCTTAATACCAAGGGGCATACCATCAAGCGGCCGTGCTGTGCCATTTGCATAACGCGCATCGGATTCCTTGGCTTGCTTAAGCGCAAGCTCCGGCGTTTCAACAATATAGGCATTCAGGCCCCGGCATTTTTCCGTTGCCTTGATGTAATCATTCGTCAGCTCGGTTGCGGTGAATTTTTTGGTCTTCAGACCATCCAGCGCTTGCGCAAGGGTCAGTTCAAGTAATGATGACATGAGATTATCCTAAAGATACAGAATGATACGTACATCCCGGCGTAGGCGGGGATCCAGCATGTTTGTTATTGTGTTTAATAAGAAATAAGATCATCGCTCAAATCTCTCCATTAAGTGTGTCATAGGATTTGTTGGTAGCAGCGTAGACATAAAGTTTTTTCCTGCCTTCTATAAAACAGCTTTGCTGGATCCCGGCCTACGCCGGGATGTATGTGAGACTATTCAACAACTTTTGGAACAACAAAAAAGCCAGCCGCCTGTTTGGGCGCATTGGCCAGAATATCATCGGCATAACCACCATCGGTCACTTTATCCTCGCGCAAGGGCAGCGTGATTTCGACGACCGAGGTTAACGGGGGAATATTATCGGTATTCACTTCCTGAAGTTGATCCACCCAGGACAAAATACCCTGAAATTCCTTGGCCATGGTATTCTGCTCCTCCTCGGTGAGGCGGATGCGGGCGAGATTTGCAATACGGGCAACGGTGTTTTTATCGATTGTCATGGGACGAAGGGCCGGAGTTACGAAGGGACGAAGGCATTACTTTTATAGCAGATGAGGCTTTGCGCAAATTAAAATAATGATGGTAGGATATAAATCTTCTCCCCTTCGTCCCTTCGTAACTCCGGCCCTTCGTTCCATGCCCATTCACCCATGGCCCCATCTTTTAAAGCGCGTTAAAAAAGGTCAATGCCTGCTGGGCCTTGATGTAGGCAGCAAAACCATTGGTGTTGCGGTATGCGATCCGGAATTTAAGCAATCCTCACCCCTCTTAACGATTCAGCGCAAAAAACTGGCAGATGATCTGGCTGCCCTTGCCGCATTAATCGCCGAGCGCAATGCAGGCGGGCTTGTGATCGGTCTGCCGCTTAATATGGATGATAGCGAAGGCACAAGCGCTAAAAAAATCAAACTCTTTGCACAACAGATTTTGGAAGCAAAAAACATCTTTTCGAATGAACCACACATCAGTTTTTACGATGAACGTCTTACCACCAGCACGATGCAGGATTTTCTAACCGAAGAAATCGGCTTGCGCCACAAACGCCGCGCAGAGGTAATTGATAAACTCGCCGCGCATAGTATCTTGCAATCTGCACTTGAAGATTACGCAAAACTGAAATGATGAAAAACTTTTCATTCACCACCCTGTTGCTTTGCATTCCTGCGTTATTGTTTGGGCCACTCATGGCGCTGATGCCGCGCGGGATGATGGCACTGGTGATTTATACTGCCCTTGTGCTTTTGCCATCGCTTAAAAAACATTGGACGGATATCATCAAAACCATAGATAAACAAAGCTTTATCCTGCTGGCCTGCGCCGTTGGTTATACGTGCCTGACAGCATTATGGAGCCCCAATGACAGCGCTGGACATACTGCGTTTGGCCTGCTTTATCTTTGCATATGTTGCGCCATTATTTTTTTGACACTGCCTTTTATCAAACCGCATACGCTTGATGTTTTGATCAAACTGTTTGTCACCAGCTGGATCATCGGCCTTGGATTATTATGCGTTGAATGTTTTTTCAATCACCCGATCCATCGCTGGTATAATCAGATGGATAGCAATATCGCAGTATATGAAAACGTAACCAAGCGCATGGCAGGGTTATTTGCGCTGTCCATCTGGCCGTTTGCCTTATGGCTCAAGACCAAAGGCAAAAATGTTTTGAGTATTTTATCAGTGCTTGCTTTTACCAGCATCAGCATTTTTCTAACCAACCGTTCATCGCTGCTGGGTATGGTGGTTGGCTCTGGGGTGCTGTTTTTTGCCCTTTATCAGGCGGTATTGGCACGCTGGGCGCTAACCCTGCTGATTGGCCTTGGCCTGTTCTTTATTGTACCCGTTTCAACCGTTCTACCCCTTGTTTCGCCGGAAATTACCGGCCAGCTGTTTGACTCCGCCCTTGCCCGCATCAAGGTGTGGACCGTTACCTCGAAGCATATTCTTGAAAAACCGTTTTTTGGTCATGGCATTGATGCATCCACGGGATTGCAAAGCGATGCGCCCAATTCTTTGGGGGCAGGCTTTTTTGAGCCGGGCGTGAATGTTGTCAGTCATCATCCCCATAATATCTTCTTACAGCTCTGGCTTGATTTTGGAATGGTGGGCGCGATCCTGTGGGGCACGCTGCTATTGTTTCTCACCTACCGCATGTATAAGGCGCATGAGATTGCACAGCCTTACATGATTGCAGCGGCCTTTTGCAGTCTGATGATGCTCAATACAACTTTCTCATTACTGCAAGCGTGGTGGTTGTCAGGCCATATTGCAACGGCGGTGATGCTTGCGCTGATGAGTTATAATTTATCGCGCAAGGCAGCAATCAGTGGCACATCCGCAGGCGGCATTTCAAATTCGCCGAGCTGATCAATGCGCACCCATGCAAGTTTTTGACCTTCCTTAGGTTCGGGCACGCCATTCCACACTCGGCATATATAAAGCGGCATCAGCAAATGAAATGCTTCATACGCATGGCTTGCAAAGCTAAGCGGATAAAGGCATCCGGGCGATGTTTCAATGCCAAGCTCTTCACGCAATTCACGGCATAGGGCCTGCTCCGGCGTTTCTTTTTCATGCACCTTGCCACCAGGAAATTCCCACAAACCTGCCATGGCTTTGCCCGGTGGGCGCCGCGCCAATAACACACGACCATCGGCATCGATCAACGCACCTGCCACGACCAGCACTAACGGCGCTGGCTTTGACGCTGATTGTTGGGGGGGCAGTGTGACGTCAACACAGCTCATGACTAGCTTCTGTAACTACCGTTGATATCAATATACCCATGCGTAAGGTCACAGGTCCAAACTCGTGCCTTGCCCTTGCCCATACCAACATCAAGCGCAATGTGAATGTCGCGGCCCTTCATGTGCTTGGCAACGGGTGTTTCATCATAATTTTTAATCTGCCCGCCATTTTTGCAAATGGTGAAGCCACCAATTGCGACTTTGAATTTTTTGAGATTGAGTTTTTCACCGCTACGTCCAGCCGCCATCAAAAGACGGCCCCAATTAGCATCTTCACCCGCAATCGCGGTTTTTACTAAAGGAGAGTTCGCAATTGTGAGCGCATGCACGCGCGCGGCCTTGTCATTCACAGCGCCCGTTACATCAATGGTAACAAGCTTTTGTGCGCCCTCACCATCGCGCACCACAAGCAGCGCAAGCTCGATCAATACTTCTTCCAGCGCCTTGGCAAACACACGGCCATCCTTGCTATCGCTCCTAATAATTTTTTCGTTGCCAGCACCGCCAGTTGCAAAAACCAGCAGCGTATCATTGGTCGAGGTATCACCATCGACCGTGATGCTGTTAAAGCTTTTATCTGCCGACACATCCATCATTGCCTGCAGGGCCTTGGCATCCACCGCAGCATCAGTAAATACAAATGCCAGTAAGGTTGCCATGTTTGGCGCAATCATGCCCGAGCCTTTACCGAATGCAGAAAGCGTGACATTTTTTCCGCCAATCGAAACTTTACGGCTTACCATTTTTGCAAAGGTGTCCGTCGTCATAATCGCGCGTGCGGCCTTGGCCCAATTCGCAGCATCAGGTTTCAGTTTCTTTGCAATTGCTGGCACAAAATTTGCCAGTGCTTTTTTCGGCAGTGGCCGGCCAATAATACCGGTTGATGCAATAAACACTTCTGCAGGATTACATCCGGTTTCAAGCGCAACCGCGCGCACGCTTTCTTCAAGCAGCGCAAGTCCTGCCTTGCCTGTTGCAGCATTGGCATTGCCAGCGTTCACTAGCAATGCGCGTGCTTTTTTATCCTTGAGCAATAATCGGCACCAACCCACCGGCGCTGCCGCAGCAGATGATTGCGTAAACACACCCGCAACGCTTGTGCCCCTTGGCATCGTTACCAGCAATAAATCATCCCGGCCAACATAACGCAGGCCCGTTGCAAGCGTGGCAAGTTGTACGCCGCGTACCGGTTTTAAAACTGCAGGCTTCTTTGGCGCTAGTGGAGAACGTTTATGCTTCATCATCGTGATCCTTGGAAATTTGTGGTCCTTAAAAAAACATCCCCGCAATAAGAAAGCGGGGATGTTTCATTCGATCAGAAAAGAAATGTTCTTTTCTATTTCTTTGGTGCCGCTTCTGGCTTTGTTTCAACCAGAGGCTTGCCATCAAGACCAAAACGCTCGACCTTTGCGTTCTTCTTCATGGTTTCCACATATTCATTCGCGGCCTGATCAGAAACTTTTGCTTCCAATTGTGGCTTTACCTTTTCCAGTTCAACAGGCTTTGACTTGCGCTTGTCTTCAACCTTGATCACATGGAAACCAAAGTCAGACTTCACGGGTGTCTTGCTGTATTCACCGGCTTTCATTGCAAACGCAGCATCAGCAAAGGGCTTTACCATTGCTTTTTTGGAGAAGTAACCCAGATCGCCGCCTTGTTGCGCAGAAGCCGTATCGGTTGATTTTTCAGTCGCAAGCTTATTGAAATCGCCGCCCTTACCGAGTTGCTCGATAATATCCTTGGCTTCCTTTTCAGTCTTCACAAGGATGTGACGTGCGCGCACTTCTTCTTCAGGTGTGCTGTGCTTTACGATTTCATCATAGAGCGCTTTGATCTTGTCATCGGTGACCATCGGCTTGATTTTTTCACGCAAGGTTACATCGGTGATGATACGTTCTTCCGCGCGCTTCATGCGTTCCTTGAAATCAGCAGTTTCATTTACTTTTTCTGCATAGCCTTGTGCGATCAGCAGCTTGGCATCAATCATCCGATCCAGAAGTTGCGGATAGATTTGCTCAACCGGAACCTGTTGCAATTGCGGTGGCAAGGCTGCCAACTCGCGCATCACATCGGACTTGTGAATTTCCTGACCATTGACGCGCGCAACCACCAGATCATCCGCAGCGATTGCCGGAAACGGAGCCAGAAAAGCTGAGAGTAAAACACCGGTGATCAGTGCTTTTTTAGGGTTGAACATCGAATAGTCCTTTCTTATGTGTTGGGAACGCGAAAACGTGATTGGGATGGGGAGAATCATTGTAGAAAAAAGCCTTCATTGTTTAGCGGAAAGCACCCCTTGGCTGCAAGACCCACCTGCAAAAGGAGTGCTAACAAGCAATAATGGCAAAGATATGAAGGTTTTACGCAAGGCCCGCAGCTTGCTGTTGGCAAATGGTCAAAATTTCGGCTAATTTGCGCGGCTTACTTATGACGAATACACTTATTTTGAGGTTGTTAAATGTTCGCGGCACTAACCCGTAATATCTTTGGCTCTGCCAATGACCGTTTTCTGAAAAATCTGCGCCCGGTTGTTGGCGTCATTAATGGCTTAGAGTCAAAATACTCAGGCATGTACGATGCTGAGCTGCGCTCGCAAACCGAATTATTCCGCAAACGCCTTGCAGATGGCGAAAAACTGGATCGTTTATTACCTGAAGCCTTCGCCGTTGTGCGCGAAGCTGCAAAACGGGTACTTGGCCAGCGCCATTTCGATGTGCAGTTGCTGGGCGGCATGGTGCTGCATCAAGGCAAGATTTCTGAAATGCGCACCGGTGAAGGTAAAACCCTTGTTGCCACGCTTCCTGCATACCTCAATGCGTTGACCGGCAAAGGCGTACATATTATTACTGTAAATGATTATCTGGCCCAGCGCGATAGCGGCTGGATGGGCCGCGTGCATAATTTCCTTGGCCTTACCGTTGGCTGCATTGTGCATGGCCTGAACGAAGATGAGCGCCGTGATGCGTATGCCGCTGACATTACCTATGGTACCAACCATGAATTCGGCTTTGATTATCTGCGCGATAATATGAAATTCCGCGCATCGGATCTTGTGCAACGCCCGTTCAACTACGCGATCGTTGATGAAGTCGATAGCATTCTGATTGATGAAGCACGTACACCGCTTATTATCTCTGGCCCTGCCGAAGATTCATCCGAGCTTTATCGCCGTATTGATGAAATCCTCGTCAAAAATCTCAAACCGGAAGATTATGAGAAGGATGAAAAAGCCCGCACCGTCAATCTGACCGAAACCGGCATGGTCGATGTTGAAGGCTGGCTCTCGCAAGCTGGCATGCTCAACCCCGGCGGGCTTTATGACAGCTCCAACGTCAATACGCTGCATCACATTCAACAGGCCTTGCGCGCGCATACGCTGTTTGCGCGCGATGTCGATTACATTGTAAAAGATGACAAGCTTGTCATCATCGATGAATTCACTGGCCGCATGATGGAAGGCCGCCGCTATGGCGAAGGCTTGCACCAGGCGCTCGAAGCAAAAGAACGTGTCACGATCGAGCGTGAAAACCAGACGCTCGCCAGCATCACCTATCAAAATTATTTCCGTCTTTATCCAAAACTTTCCGGTATGACCGGAACGGCATTGACCGAAGCGGCAGAATTTGAAGAAATTTATAATCTGTCGGTTGTCGATATGCCAACCAACGTCACCGTACTGCGTATTGATCATGATGACGTTGTTTTCCGCACCGCTGCTGAAAAATACAATGCAATCATCGATGTGATCGAAGAATGCAGAAAGCGTATGCAGCCGGTATTGGTCGGCACGGTATCGATTGAAAAATCGGAATTGCTCTCGGAACTGCTAAAGAAGCGCAAAATCCCGCACAATGTGCTCAATGCGCGCTACCACGAACAGGAAGCCTATATTATTGCGCAAGCTGGCCGCACCGGCGCTGTCACCATCGCTACCAACATGGCGGGTCGCGGTACCGATATTCAGCTCGGTGGTAATCTTGATATGCGTATCGCGCAGGAAGCGGCGGATATTCAGGACACCAATGAACGCGAAGCAAAAATCGCAACCATCCGCAAGGAAATCGAAGAAGCGCGCGAACTCGTGCGTCAATCCGGCGGTCTGTATGTGATTGGTACGGAGCGTCATGAATCACGCCGCATTGACAATCAGCTGCGTGGTCGTTCGGGCCGTCAGGGCGATCCTGGTACATCCAGCTTCTTCCTTTCACTGCAGGATGATCTGCTGCGTATTTACGGCGCTGACCGGATGGATGCAATGCTCGCCAGCCTTGGCCTTAAAGATGGCCAGTCAATTGAGCATCCATGGATCAGCCGCGCCCTTCTCAAGGCGCAGGAAAAAGTCGAAGCGCGCAATTTCGATGTGCGTAAAAACCTGCTCAAATTCGATAACATCATGAACGACCAGCGCAAGGTAATTTACGAACAGCGCCGCGAAATCATGACCGCAACCAATGTCACCGATACCATCACCGCCATGCGCTATGATGTGATTGAAGGCATGGTAAGCACTGCCGTGCCGCCCCATTCCTATCCTGAGCAATGGGCGCTTGCTGATCTGCAGGAACGCGCCAAAACCGTTCTGCACCTTGATCTTCCTATTGAAGACTGGGGCAAGGAAGACGGCATTGCCGAAGCCGAGTTTGAAGCACGCATTAAAAAAGCGGCTGATGAAAAATATGCGCAGCGCATCGGTATGTTTGAAGAACATATGCGTCATCAGGTTGAAAAGTTGTTGCTGCTCTCAACACTTGATCAGGTCTGGAAAGATCATTTGCTCGCGCTTGATCATTTGCGCAGCGGCATTGGTCTGCGCGCCTATGGTCAACGCGATCCGCTTAATGAATATGGCCGTGAAGCGTTTGATCTGTTCAGTAATATGCTGGATCAGCTACGCGAAGATACCACATCCAAATTACTCGCGGATATACAGCGCCCACCCACCGAAGATGAAGTGCTTGCACAACGTCGTGGTCAGCCGATGATCGAAAATCGCGGCGCAGACGAAGATGAAATGCTGCCCAAAGGCATGATGCGTAAATCTGCAGCGCCAACGGCGTATGGCAAAGGCGCAGCAACCGTTGCAGCGTTAGGGTTTGATGCAAAAAATCCTGCCACATGGGGGAAAATCCAACGCAACTCCCCCTGCCCTTGCAATTCGGGTAAGAAGTTCAAACACTGCCACGGCTCGCTGGAGTAATTTTATTCCAGCGTAAACGTGCGGTCATGCTGCAGTGATGCAATCGCATTGCGCGCCTCTGTAACCTTATCAAGATCAATAGTCGCGGTAATTACGCCCACAGCTTCACCGCCATCAGCAATGATTTCGCCCCATGGCGCAATAATCAGCGAATGACCAAACGTCCTGCGCCCGCCATCATGCGTGCCCGTTTGTGCTGCTGCAAACACAAAGCATCCGGTTTCAATCGCGCGTGCGCGCAGCAGCGTATGCCAATGCGCCTTGCCCGATGTTTCCGTAAAGGCCGCAGGCACGCTCAGCATCACCGCACCTGCCTTGGCGAGGGCGCGATATAAATGGGGAAAGCGCACATCATAACAAATACTCAGGCCCAATTTGCCCCATGGCGTTTCAACCAGCACGGCTTTGTCACCCGGCACAAACAGCTCAGACTCGCGGTAGACTTCACCCGGCTTTGGCACAGCATCATAGAGATGGATCTTGTCGTAACGGCCAGCAATGCTGCCATCGGGTCTGAATACCAGACAGCGATTGGCGCATTTATCCTCCACCGCTGGTACGGCAATGCTGCCGCAGATAATCCAAACGCTGAGTTCATTCGCGAGTTTCCGGTATAAATTGACCGATGGATTATCATCTTCGGGAAAGCTTTGCGCGCGCTTTTTCGCGCGGTCATGCACCATGCAATCTGCATTTTCTGGCAAAACTACCATCTCTGCGCCTTGCGCTTTTGCCTTTCGGATCAATCCTTCAATCGTCGTCAGATTATCCGTCAGCACTGGCCCGATATTGGTCTGGATGCAGGAAATGGTAAGCCTCGTCATGGTTTATCCTGCCAACAACGCATCAAGTTTTCCGGCAGCATCAAGCGCATGCAAATCATCACATCCGCCCACATGCAACTCGCCAATGAAAATCTGCGGAATGGTACGGCGGCCACCCGATTTAGACAGCATCACGTCAAACTGTTCGCGATCGGCTTTCACATCAATCACATCAAAGTTTGCGCCCTTTTTCTTGAGTAATTCTTTTGCGCGCACGCAATAGGGGCAATTGGGGCCGGAATAAACGGTAATGGTGGGCATCGCTCTCTCCTTAAAATAGTACCTGTTCAGAATCTCGTTACACTGAGGTGATTTTCGTGTTTCTTTCGAGAACCGGAACGCAAATGTACATTAAGTACATGCGTACCGGAAGCGCAGAAAAAACGCGAAAAGCAGCCAGTGTAATCGGGATTATTGGTTGATTTTGACCACTCGAGCGATAGTTAAAACCTCAACACGGGCTGCACCCGCCTTTAACAGCGCAGAAACACATGCATTGGCCGTTGCGCCTGTGGTTAGCACATCATCAATCAGCAACAAATGTTTTCCCTTAATCATTGCAATCGCCTTTGGCCGCACCAGGAATGCATTTTTTACATTTTTCTCACGCTGTTCACGCGAGAGATGCCCCTGGCTTTGCGTTGCTTTACTGCGCACAAGCCCATGCAACAGCATGTCCTTGCCCGTTGCTTTGGCAAGATGATGCACAAGCAATGCTGATTGATTATAACGCCGCGAAAAAAGTCGCATGAAATGCAATGGCACCGGCAATAACGCATCAGCACGCTCAATCATCGCCTGCCCTGCATTCAGCAGCAATCGCGCCAGCGCGCGCGAATAATCGGTGCGGTCATTATGCTTAAAGGGAAGGATCAATGATTTACTCGCATCATTATAAACAAGCGCCGAGCGCGCATGTGTAAAATGCGGCATCGCCAGCAGACACGCACCGCATAACGCATCCTCATTAATGCTCTGCCCTTCATATTCAAATGGCAATCCGCAGCATACGCACAAAGGTGGCGCAATAAATGTAAGGCCTTGCCAGCACGGGCCACAAAAACCATGACTCTCACTGACCAGATCATCGCACATAACGCAAAGCGGCGGCAGCAGAACATTTAAACTGTTCACCGCCTGTTGATGAAACTGATTCAATAAAGATGCAATGCTATTCATAAAAGCTAGCCTTGGCATTGTGTAATTCCCCTCCCTTTGCGGGAGGGGTTAGTTGTTTAGTCCCGTTTTGAAGTGGAGTGGGTTTATATAAAAGAGTTCAGGGTTTGTTTTCCAATCCTCGATTATTTTTTCATAGGGCGTGAGAAAG
>RGZA01000040.1 GCA_010031785.1 Alphaproteobacteria bacterium | reverse complement strand
TACCACGGCACCCGGATCAGTGACGCGTGCCGAACTGCCTAGTTTCATCGCGCGATAAAAAATGGGTTTAATGTGCGGTTCGATTTCTAAAAACTGGGAAGTATCATAAATGTCGAATGGCACACCATGCTTTTGCAATGCCTCACGTTCAAATGCATCCCCCGCAAAAGACTGCGCGCTGCGATATAGTTTTACGCGGCCTTCTTTACATAGATAACGCTCTGCGCCACTGGCGCGCATTAACTCCTGATGCTCTGTTACCGCATCCTCAACCAGCGGCCGCATCAAACAGCCATTGATTTCACGATTATGGACGCTTGATAGCTGATAAAACTTCCACAGCCATGTTAAAATGCGCGGCAAAAACAGCAAATCAACACGCGCTGCCGGATTACGATCAAGCAGAATATCCGCAAAACGCTTAAGCGGTGGAAATGCATAGGGCAGCACAAAGGAAGCCTCGATAATGCCTGCATTGCCAAACGATGTCTCCTGCCCCGGCTCGCGCCGATCCATCAGCGCTACCTTCATGCCGCGCCGTTGCAGATGCAGCGCAGTTGACACGCCTGCAATACCTGCACCACCTATAATCGCATCAAAGCGCTCCATTATTTTTTATCTCACTGTTTATATTCATTAACAAACACCATGACGCACACCATATATGATGGTACCGGATTTATCTGCATCAATCAGACGGATGAAGCCCCTACCTGTCAGGCAGACCAGTTTCTCACTTTTGACCAAACGCAGATCTTTGGCATCAGCCTGCCTATCGGCGTTTCAGGTATCACACGCAAAGGCTGTTCCTGCCGCGCTGGCTGGACCAAAGTTTCGCTCGGCGTGTGCCTGCTTGGCGACTGCACAAGCAAAGCCACCGGTGGTTCCATTACGGGTCAGGTCTTTATGCAAGCCTGCAAGAAAAACTAGGCCGCTAAGATAAAAATTTACCTTATTTTGCGCTATAATTTTTTAAAATTAATAAGAATTTATCCGTTTTTTGCTATTTTGAGGTGTCACAGGACAATTCATCATTTGCGAGAGGATAATAGTATGAAAATTATTTTTGCAGCTCTTTGTGCATTATTTCTGTGTCTTAGCAGTAATCCATCCTTTGCAGAAGCAAATTCAAACTTAGGGGTATCTATCTTCCCGCCGACCGGATGTAATGGCCAATCGAATGTCTATATGAGTTGGGATGGCGTTAATTCAACAGCATGTACGTCCGGACAAAGTATTTTATCAGACACCCTTAACTGTACCGAAGGCCAGCAAGTGGTATTTGAAGGTGGAAAATATACGTGTAAATCACCAACAGTGGTTACCATTCCAACCTGCACAGCGGAGCAATATCTTAGCTATGATGGGATGAACTACACATGTAAATCAATGAAAACGCCAAACTGTACAGCAAAACAGGTTTTGACAAACACAGGTGGTGGACTCGTTTGTATCGATCAGAGCGCAGCCGCAAAAACATGTAAAGAAAATGAATTCCTGACCTATAACGGTAGTGAATTTCAATGCGCAACACAATCGCTTCCAAACTGTAAGGAAGACCAGTATCTAACCAGCATCAATCATCAGGCTGTATGCAAAGATCTCGCAGATCTTGCAAACGCCCAATGGGTTGAGGTCGATCTGAACTCAACCGATGATTTTGATGTAAACTGCTCTTATCGCATGAGCCTAAATTTCTGGAATTATAAGGCATGGAGTGGTCAGCTCCAAGCACCGTATCGCATTGATGTCGGTTCCAGCGCATGGACATATATTGTAACCGTCGCTCCAAAGTCGCTGCTTTGGTCAACACAGCACAGCATGTCCGGCTACAGCGGTGTAGCCAGCTACATCAGTTCGGCCAGAAAGAAACGCATTTATTATGCTACCGATGGTGGAGTGACAGACGTATATGCAGACACCAAAAACGAAGTGGCTCATATACAAAAGAAATGCTCCTGGTAAAACAGGAACCACCACAGCTTTTATGATCGCTCTTGTACACTATTGAACCATACCCTGCGCGGATCCCCGCGCAGGGTATTTTTCTGCCACTATTATCCGTTAGAAATCAGCGTCATATTATCCGGCGCTTTTTTATCGCGCTTGATCATCAGCTTGGTGAGGCCATGAATATAGGCACGTGCAGAAGCAACCAGGGTATCAGGATCAGCCCCCTGCCCATTCACCGTGCGGCCATTTTCTTCCAAACGCACCGTGACTTCCGCCTGCGCATCCGTGCCTTGCGTGACCGCATGCACCTGATACAACAATAACGTCGCCTCATGCGGGATGATCTGCTTGATCGCGTTAAAGGTTGCATCAACCGGGCCATTGCCTGTTGCTGTTACTTTATGCACGCGGCCATCAAATTCCAGCTCCAGCTCCGCGCGTTGCGGCCCCTTTGAACCAGCATAGATTTCAAGGCCAAGGAACTTGATACGCGCCGCCATATTGGCAACTTCATCATCCACCAGCGCTATAATATCATCATCAAATACATCGCGCTTTTTATCAGCCAGATCCTTAAAGCGCTTAAACGCATCTTCCAGCGCATTATCGCCAAGCTCATACCCCAATTCTTTGAGCTTGGAGCGGAACGCATTGCGGCCCGAAAGTTTCCCGAGCTTCAGTGACGACTTGCTTAAACCAACCGATGCTGGCGTCATAATTTCATAGGTCTCACGGTTTTTAAGCATACCGTCCTGATGCACGCCGCTTTCATGCGCAAATGCATTGGCGCCCACAATCGCCTTGTTTGGCTGAACTGCAAAACCGGTAATGCCCGATACCAGGCGCGATGCGCGCGTGATCACTTCGGTATTAATGCCCGTAGTAAAAGGCATGCGGTCATTGCGCACCTTCAATGCCATCGCAATTTCTTCTAGCGCAGCATTCCCTGCACGTTCACCAAGGCCATTGATTGTGCATTCCACCTGCCGCGCACCATTAATAACACCGGAAAGAGAATTGGCAACCGCAAGCCCCAGATCATTATGACAATGCACAGAGAATGTTGCCTGATCGGCATTGGGCACGCGGTTGATCAGCATTTTAAACAATGCGCCATATTCATCGGGCGTGGTGTAGCCAACCGTATCAGGAATATTGATCGTGCTTGCGCCAGCCTTGATCGCCGCCTCTACACAACGACACAAAAAATCCGGCTCCGAGCGTGAACCATCTTCCGCGCTCCATTCCACATCATCGCTCAGGTTGCGCGCAAAGCTCACCGCATCAATCACCGCCTGCAATACCTGCTCCGGTTCTTTTTGCAGCTTGTATTTCATGTGCAACGGTGACGTTGACAGAAAAATATGAATACGCTTGCGCGCTGCTGGTTTCAATGCCTCCGCAGCACGTTCAATATCCATCTTGGCTGCGCGCGCAAGACCGCAAATGGTTGAATTTTTAATCAGCTTGGCAACTTCATTGACCGCCTGAAAATCACCGGCCGATGACACAGGAAAGCCCGCCTCAATAACATCCACGCCAAGCTCTTCAAGCACGGTTGCAATGCGTAGTTTTTCTTCAAGATTCATCGCCGCGCCAGGAGATTGTTCCCCGTCGCGTAAAGTTGTGTCAAAAATGATCACCCGGTTCTTGTCGTTCACTACTGTATTGTTTGCCATTGTTTATCCTTTTTTCCTCCTACGCATTCATGGAAGAGTATCATATAGTTTGGCGTTATTCACGCAGCTTTCAAGAGTAAAACGCGAATAAAATAATGAAATTTTCTGTAATAATGTGGAGGTTTTAATGGAACGTGACCGCTTAGCCGCTTTTAGTGACGGCGTTATCGCCATCATCATCACCATCATGGTGCTGGAACTTAAAGTCCCGCATGGCAGCGATTTTGCTGCGCTGAGCGAATTATGGCCGGTATTCCTAAGCTATGTTTTAAGCTTTATTTACGTCGCGATCTACTGGAACAACCATCATCATATGCTGCATACCGCCACGCACGTGACCGGGCCGATTTTATGGGCTAACACCCATTTGTTATTCTGGCTCTCGCTCATTCCCTTTGCCACCGCATGGACGGGCGAGAATAACTTTGCCACCCTTCCCACCGCTGTCTATGGCGTGATGCTGCTCTGCGCCGCCATCGCCTATTTCATTTTACAAGCGACAATCATCCACAGCCAAGGCACGCATTCCATTCTTGCCAAAGCAATAGGTCGCGATGTGAAAGGCAAAATGTCACCTGTATTATACTGCTTGGGAATTGGCGCTGCCTTCATCAATCCGGGGATCGCGATTGCTATCTATGCCCTTGTCGCGCTGATATGGCTAATCCCGGATCGGCGGATTGAACGGGTGCTCAAGAATGACTAGCACCCCATAAAATATTACCCAGCCTTTTTACAATAGGTAGCTTGGGCATCACAAACGGTTTAACCATTAAAGCCCTTGTATGCACCTTGGTTATATCATGACCAAATAACGTTGCAAATATTGGCTCCAGAATGCTTCCCTTATCATTCTGGATACGATTATCCTGCAACATTAATCCTACAATCTTCACGATGGCACAGTCTTTTGCGGCGATGCTTTCTGCAAACTTGGCAGCTTCCGTTTTATAAATTGCACAATAAGAATCTTCCTCGCCCACGAATGTTTTGCATTCCTGAACATCTCCTACATTGTGAAAAGACTTACACTTACCATATAGTACCTCCTGTTCCTCCAACCAATAAGGAGCTGGCACGAAGACATTTCTTTCACCTTCAGCAAAAAAATCTTCATAGGAAACACCCTGACACACATTCCCTTTTGCATCGCGTGTATAAAGTGCAGCCACATGAACACCGCGTATTATCTTTCCAGATGTTTCATCCTCATAGCGCCCCAAATAATTACGCGCCAATATCTGCGTTCCATCAGCAAATTCATAGATACTTAATTGAGCTGGCAATCCCTTGATTTTATCATGCTTGATTAAATCCCGAAGGTAATCAAGCTTTGGTCGACCATGCGCATAGGCAATCGACCATGGCCGCCCTTCTTCTACACGCGAAAAAATCGCAAGTTTTGCATTAACTGGCAAAGGATCCATTATCACCTCTACCCTATCGCCTTGTGCGGGAATCTTCACACCAATTATACCACGCAACCTTTGAATATATTCCGTATAGCCAGTCTCGCCTTCCATGACGGCTCCCGATAATGTAGTAGCATTGCAAACTTCACCCGTTTTTGAAAAAACCAGAAAGCGATTTGCCCTCTCTGATACCATCTCCCAAGGCTGCAATAAAGATGCGCTGTGTTTTACCAAAAAAGTGTCTACCATTGCATCGGCTTTTTGATTACGCACTGTTACACATGAAGCGACATAGCGAAATAGCCGCGCCCATTTTGATTTAAGCTTAACATCAAAAAACGCATGAAAATCGTGCGCAGCCCCATCATCAAGGATCATAAACTTTACTTCAGGCATTTAACTTCTCTTTATATATTATCCCACACCCTATGCAGGCGCTGATCTAAAAAATTTCTTTGATATTTTCTTTGCTAAATTATTACCTTTTTGAAGCATTGCTTCAATTGATGGTATTCCACCGCCACATATATCCAACGCTACAACTCTGTATTTTTTTTTCGTATTTTTATTACCTTCTTCCGGGTTCGGCACTGGTGGAGACGAACCTATTTTATCCTTTGGCGGATCAAAAAGCGAATCTACATTTAAATGAGGTAATGATTTATTTGGGTCTGCCTGAGAAGGCGTATTATCAACATCACCCGAAGGCAAATTACTCCCTTTTGCCGCGCCTTCCTTAAGATCTGGCGTTGCTATAATCGTTATTTTATCAGACGCCGGATCATTGGTCGGCACACTATTAATAACTTTTGCGGGAACATTCGTCGGCGATTTGTTTTCTACAATAGTCGCAGATGATGGCGCGATAAAAGGAACAGGCTCAGTGCGATCTTTAGCCTTGAGCACCTTTACATCAGGCAATGGAATATCTGCACGCACAATTGGCGCTAGTTTCGCAACATTCGCCTGTTTCACAGAAGCGCTCGCTTCAGATAAAGGAGCTTTGCTAACCGGCACATGCACCCGCGCGATTGGTTTTGTGCGTTGGCGATCTTGTTCAGTAGAAATTTCTGGCGCTTTTAATAGAACCTTCGTTTCAGCGGATGGTTTTGTAAAAAGCATCTCTCCCTTTGACGTTACACCCGACGGTGCTTTTGCTAATGGCACAATCACGCTGACAGGCACAGCTTGCATTTCCTTATGCACAGCAACAGACGCAACAGAAGGCAAAGCCGTTATTGGTTGTATATTTATTGGCTGCGCGTTTAGTTGAACGCGTGCAATGCTCGGGGCCACCACAGCGTGTCTATAATCCACTGCAGCACTGATCGCAGAGATTGGCTGATACAGCGCGGGCGGACGTGCTGTTTGCCGCAGCGCCCGTACAGGAACATGCGGTATTGCAGGACTAAATAATTTAGGCGCAATGCCATCGATTTTCACATTGGGTGACAGAGCTACAACATTTGGCCTTGTTATAGTCTGCGAAATTATAGCGCGCGCAACTGCAGGCACAGCAAGCGGCAGCTTAGCGGTTATCATTCTGCTAATCGTAAAACGCTGTACAAAGCGCGGCACGACCTTAGCCATCGCCGGGCGCGCAACCGCAGGAATGCTACGCATAATCCGCAACGGCGTGGCGATATGTTTTATAGCGTGATGTCTTACAGTACGCAGCATTGATAGTTTAACAGGCACCACACGTTCCAGCTTTTTTAAAAACACTGGCACCACGCATCGCGTATGCTTTACAAGCGCTATTGATTTCAATGGCCCCTGCCGGGCAACAGCAACACGCAGCGCCTTGATCATGCGCGCAGGCATTGCAACCCGCTTCACAACCGGAATCTTGGCAGCAACCACCGGCACAATCTTATCCAGTTTCTGCAATTGCGTTCTGATTTTCACTTGCGCAGCAGACGGCAAGCGCATTCCATCACTTAACCCGGCAAGATTGCTGCGCAACCCCGCTACGCTACTTACAATCTCCCGCTGACGTACTACGCGCTGTTTCGTTTTCACAGAGCCAGCTGCCAACATCACACCCAGCCGCCGCAAACCCGTCATGGCACCGCGCAGCGATGTCTGCGCCTCCATCGATTGCGCCGTATCGGCCATCAACTGCAAAACCGTTTTGAAGGTTTCCTGCTGCCATTGCTTGAGCTGAATAATGCGCGCCAATGGCAATACTGTTTTTTGCGACAAATTTTCTCCATCCTGCTGGCCGGTATCATGCTGCGAATGATAGATGTGCAACTGCCCAATTTTTTTATTACGCCGTTTTTTATGATGCCGCGTAGCAATCCGCATTCTGGCAAGATCATAGATAAAACCTTGCGTATCATCGAATGCGCCATCCACCTGATTAGTCACATAAACAACCACATCGCCCTGATGGTGCGCCGGATTAACCGCATGAATATGCGTGCAAATATCGCGGATGCATTTCTTGCGCTGCGCCATCCCATGCACGCGCGGCCAGGCCTTATGCAGTTGTTCCTGCAAGCGCGGCAACGTCGTTGTTACATGGATACTGATAGGAGGCGTCATATATTAAGCTTGCAACAGATCACACGCCCACACAACCCATGCCAGCATATAATCCATAAAAAACATGCCCCATAAAAAAACGCGTCATTGCGGCTGTTGCACAATGACGCGTTCATAAACTTTACAAAGCTAAAAGAATTTACTTCTCTTCTTCCTTGTCCGGCTCCGCTTCAACTTCCACATCGTCGCCGCCAAGATCATCGGTGTTTTCCAACACTTCATCGCTCTCGGTTTCTTCGACTTCATCTTCGGTTTCAACAACCACTTCTTCAAGGACTTCAACCTTCTTCACTTTTTCTTCGGGCATTGCGCGGCGGCGTGACTTGAGCAACGCTTCAGGATCAAACAGCGTGTTGCAGCTTGGGCATTCAGGCGCCTTTTTCTTCAAATCATAATATTTCGCGCCGCAGGAATGGCAGGTACGCTTAATGCCCCAATCAGGATTGACCACGGTGTAACTCCCTAAAATGTGTATGGAATCTTAAATTCTGAGCCGCTCACTTGCCATACAGGAGGTTTGCTGTCAAAACTATTTTGAAAATGATGATAGACAATGCAAAAAAGCCTTATAATTTGCATTGTCTATGGTCATGGCGACCGCCATGCCGCGAGCTTATGCGAGCGTAGCCATGCGGCGTTTGAGCATTAATATCTAACTCCCTTATCTAAAAGCACTTTTCATGTCACACGGTACCGCCCAGCCCCTAAGCAGCCATAAAGCCCAATCCTTAACCGGTGAAATGGCCGTTCCGGGCGATAAATCCATATCGCATCGCGCGCTCATGCTCGGTGGCATGGCCATTGGCAAAACCACCATCCGCGGCCTTTTAGAAGGCGAAGACGTATTGAATACCGGCAAGGCCCTAAGTCTCATGGGCGTGAAGTCCGGCAAAAATGCCGATGGCTCCTGGTGGGTGCAAGGCGTTGGCGTTGGCGGTTTATTGGAGCCAAGCAATGTTTTGGATCTTGGCAATTCCGGAACCTCGACCCGTTTGCTGATGGGCCTTGTCGGCAGCTATGGCTTCACCAGCTTTTTTACCGGTGATGACAGTTTGCGCAAACGCCCCATGGCGCGCGTGACGATTCCGCTGCAACAAATGGGCGTTGCCTTTCACAGCCGTTCATCCGGGCGCTTGCCGCTTGCGGTGATTGGAACGTCAAGCCCTATTCCCATTACCTATTCATTGCCCGTGGCCTCCGCGCAGGTAAAATCCGCCGTGCTGCTCTGCGGCCTTAATACCGCTGGCATCACCACCGTGATTGAACCAACGCCCACGCGTGATCATACCGAAACCATGCTCGAACATTTTGGCGCAAAAATTACTTATGCCAAAAACAAAGATGGCAAGAATGTCATCCATCTGCATGGCCAACCGGAACTGATTGCCAAGGACATTGATGTTCCGTCCGACCCCTCCTCTGCTGCGTTTCCAGTTGCAGCCGCGCTCATCACGCCCGGCTCCAACCTACTTGTTAAGAATGTCTGCATTAACCCCTTGCGCGCTGGCTTTTACGACACGGTGCGCGAAATGGGCGCAGACATCGTGTTTGAAAATGAACGCATGCAGGCCGGTGAAAAAGTCGCCGATATCCGCGTCAAACATTCCGCATTAAAAGGCGTGCATGTGCCTGCATCGCGCGCAGCATCGATGATTGATGAATATCCCATCCTCTCGGTGCTCGCAGCCTTTGCCGATGGCAGCACGACGATGGATGGCCTTGAAGAATTGCGCGTCAAAGAAAGCGACCGCCTTGCAATGGTTGCATCCGGCCTTGCTGCATGCAGCGTTGAACATGAAATCAAGGGCAATACCTTAATCGTGCATGGCAATGGAAAAGCGCCCAAGGGCAATGCCGATATTCTAACCGCGATGGACCACCGTATCGCGATGAGCTTTCTGGTGATGGGCCTAGCATCATCTGAACCTGTACGCATTGATGATGGCAGTTTTATCAATACGAGCTTTCCTAATTTTGTCAGGCTGATGAACGGGCTTGGCGCAAAGATTTCCGGTTAAATTCATGATCATCGCAATCGACGGACCATCAGCCAGCGGCAAGGGCACCATCGCCCGCAAACTCGCCAGCCATTTCAACCTTCCCTATCTTGATACGGGCCTGCTCTATCGCTGGGTAGCACTGCATCTCAAAAACAAAAATTACGCGCCCGATGATGCTGCTGCTGCGGCGAATGCCGCAATCTTCTTGCGTGAAAACATAAAGGAAATGGGGTTTGATGACCCTGAACTGCGCAGCCATGCGATATCGCAGCCAAGCTCGGTTGTCGCTGCCATGCCCGAAGTGCGCCGTGAACTTGTTGAATTACAACAGCAATTCGCAACGCAACCCGGCGGCGCGGTGCTTGATGGCCGCGATATTGGCACCGTGATCGCCCCGCAGGCGAAAATTAAGCTCTTTATCACCGCCAGCGCTGAAAAACGCGCCGAACGCCGATTTAAAGAGTTGCAAAATAAGGGACAAACCGCTACATACGAAGCCGTTCTAAAGGATTTGCAGGCGCGTGATGCCCGGGATGAAAGCCGGACAACAGCACCTTCCAAAATCGCAGCCGATGCTGTGCTTCTGGATACAAGCGATTTGAATGTGGATGAAGCCTTCGCGGCCGCCCTCTCAATCGTTAAAGAAAACCGATAGATCATCTGGCAGTGTGCCAGAAGCGCAGCGATTGTTTCACGCATCACAAAGCGGTTTGTGAGCCTGATAAAAAACAAGCGCAGCGTTTTTAAAAACCCAAAACCCAAGCCGCACGAAGATCACGTATCTTCAAAGAAAGAACACTCAATGACACAAGCAGCAGCACGTAAACCAAAAGCCGACGGCAAGCCAGAAGGCACAGCAGCAGAACCAAAGAAGCACGGTAATCACAATAATAAAAAAGGTGGCAAAGAAGGCCGTGGCGATAAGAACAATCGCAACAACAGCCGCTCGGTACCAAAGCGCCGCGCCATCACCATCACCCCAGATGAACAAGATTACAGCCAATATCTGAAGGGCGAAAAATTCTCCGACCTTTTCAACGAAGCCTATGGCACGCAAAAGAGCCTTGAAGGTCAGGTTGTAAAGGGCCGCATCATTTCCGTTGAAAAAGATTTCGTGGTAATCGATGCTGGTTTGAAATCCGAAGGCCGCGTAAATATTCGCGAATTCGGGACATTCGGCACTGTTGAACTTAAAACCGGCGATATCGTTGATGTGTTCGTAGAACGCATGGAAGATCGCAATGGTGAATCCGTTCTCTCCCGTGAAAAAGCGAAACGCGAAGAAGCATGGATCCTTCTCGAAAAATCACATCTTTCCCAAGCCCGCGTCAACGGCATCATCTTTGGCAAGGTTAAGGGTGGCTTCACCGTGGACCTCCAAGGCGCTGTTGCGTTCTTGCCAGGCAGCCAGGTAGATATCCGTCCTGTGAAGGACATCACCCCATTGATGGGCACCCCGCAACCGTTCCAGATTTTAAAAATGGATCGTGTACGTGGTAACATCGTTGTGTCACGCCGTGCGGTTCTTGAAGAATCCCGCGCTGAAGCACGTACCGAACTCGTTTCCAACCTCAAGGAAGGTCAAATCCTGCAAGGTGTGGTCAAGAACATCACCGATTACGGTGCATTCGTTGATCTGGGCGGCGTAGATGGTTTGCTCCATGTTACCGATATTTCATGGAAGCGTATCAACCACCCATCCGAAGCATTGGAAATCGGCAAGAGCGTGAAGGTTCAGGTTATCCGCTTCAACTCCGAAACCCAGCGCATCAGCCTTGGCATGAAGCAACTGGAATCCGATCCTTGGGAAGGCGTAGCAGCCAAGTATCCTGCTGGCACACGCTTTAGCGGTAAGGTTACCAACATCACCGATTACGGTGCATTTGTTGAACTCGAACCCGGCATTGAAGGTCTTGTCCACGTTTCCGAAATGTCATGGACCAAGAAGAACATGCACCCGAACAAGATCGTCAACCCCGGCCAGGAAGTGGAAGTGGTTGTGCTTGATGTGGATAGCGCGAAACGCCGTGTTTCCCTTGGCATCAAACAGTGTCAGGAAAATCCATGGGCACAGTTTGCACAACAGCATCCTGCTGGCACAGAGCTGGAAGGCGAAATCCGCAACATCACCGAATTCGGTCTGTTCGTTGCCCTCCCCGGCGATATCGATGGCATGATCCACATGTCCGATATTTCATGGGACAAGGCCGGCGAAGAAGCCCTTACCAACTATGCCAAAGGCCAGGTTGTTAAGTTCAAGGTTCTGGAAAACGACGCTGAAAAAGAACGTATCTCACTGGGTATCAAGCAGTTCTCTGCTGATCCGTTTGAAGGCGTTTCCTTGGGCGTTAAGAAGGGCGATGTGGTCACCTGCACCATTACCTCCACCAATGAAAATGGCGTGGAAGTAACCCTGTCCGATAACCTCACCGGCTTCATCCGCAAGGCTGAACTGTCCCGTGAACGTACCGAACAACGCCCCGACCGCTTTGCTGTTGGTGAAAAAGTGGATGCCAAAGTCACGCAAATTGACAAGGGCGCACGCAAGATCACCCTCTCCATCAAGGCTCGTGAAGTTGATGAAGAAAAAGAAGCAATGGCCGAATATGGTTCATCGGATTCAGGCGCAAGCTTGGGCGATATCCTGGGCGCTGCTCTGAAAAAGGGTAAAGAGGAAAAATAACGGCTTTGCTTAACGACCCCAGCGCAAGCTGGGGAGTTTAGCAAAACGTTATCCTGCGTAGCCTCTGGCGAAGCAGGATTGCCGGAAATACTAAAGAATACGAAAAACCCGCCTTAACCGGCGGGTTTTTTAGTTTCAGAGCCTTGTGGTATACTCCCCCACCACACTAATTTTTATGAATTTTGAATGATAAAATTACTGAGCATAACAACCAGGCTAGTCAATAATGAAAGCGATGTTAAAACAATCGCCAACGAATTTGGCGCGTGCCTCGCTGTCATGCTTTGGGGCCGCCCCGATGAATTTATAGAAATAGGATTAGTCGGCACGACAAACGATGGCGGCACGAAAGCCTGCATTGGCAAATCAACCTTTGCGCGCGCAGCAATGGAAGTTTTTCTTAATAAAAAACTGAACAAACCACACCGTTTGCTTGAAAGCACCGCCTATAGAGAAAAAGGCTATGACAAGGCTGGCCGGGCTCGAACCGTTATGTTCATGGATCTTAAAGGCATTATGGACATACCCGCACCTCAAAAACAGCGTTTAGTGCAGTGGGCATATAATGATCATTCAGGAATATTATGCGTTGAACATGTTGATCTGCTTAAAATAATCGACAAGGAACGCCAGTCGGATTTTACCATAACCATTAACGTCCCGATGAGTGCAGAAGAATTTTTTTACACAAGGCTTACAAAAAAAATTGGCCTCAAGCCTATGCAACTTTTTGGAACGACACTAACAAAATGGGCAGCTACTTCACACAGGATACTTACGCGGCAAGAATGGTATAGCGATCAACCGCGCACCATTACTGTTGAAACAACGAGGCCGGATTTTCCTATGCACTTTCTTCGAATGAATCTGCAGCAAAAAGGGTTTTGCTAAATGGCCACGCTTACATTACCCAACGTAACTTTGAAGCAATTCCAGCGTGCAGCGCTGGAATTTGGCAAGCGCGTTCGTCCTTATTTTTTGGCTAACGAAGCTGATACAACAAAAGTTATTACCATCCATGTGAATGCCCAAAAAAGAAGTGGGAAGTCCGTATTTTTAGCCAACGCGGCAGAAGGTATCCAGGGCGAACCAATTTCTGTGCCACCCCGAACAGATACGCAATTTCAAAAAGAATGGTCCTACAGCCAAACATCAACGCAAGGTGGCCATACACTGCAAGCCATCTTCATCGATGTATGCGGGATGGTGCAGGGTAATTTCAGCCACAACATGTGCACACGCCAATTGTCCGGGCCACTTTTCTTACAACATGCAGATCTGCTCAAGAGAGAGCATATTATTAATGAACTCGATCCTCTCGACGCTCATGGCCTGGCAAAGGCCGCAGATATTGTAGTAGACATCGAACCCGTGTTTACAAAGCGTGAAGCGCGATCTTTATCACCTAACGTTAGAAATTCAAAAAAACGCCATATCACCATTACAACCACCCTGCCCAACTTCCCCGCAGAAGAATTGGTGCGTACGCTAAAACAGCGCGGCATTACCGCAAGCTATACGCCAGACTAATTACTTCTCAGCCGCAGCCTTAATCCCATCCGTGATCAGCGCCTTGGCCTCTTCTGGGCCAACCCATTTCACAATCTTCACCCACTTACCTTTTTCAAGATCTTTATAGTGCTGGAAGAAATGCGCGATCTGCTCAATGAGAATTTCTGGCAAATCCTTATAGCTTTGCACTTTTGAATAATAAGGATGCAGCTTGTCCACCGGCACCATCAAAAGTTTCTCATCACCGCCCGCTTCATCTTCCATCAGCAATGCACCGACAGGGCGGCAACGAATAATCGCGCCCGGCACTACGGGCGAGCGTCCGACCACCAACGCATCCACAGGATCACCATCCGCAGAAAGTGTGTGCGGAATAAATCCATAATTGCTTGGATAGACCATCGCGGTGTGCAGAAAACGATCGACATACAGCGCGCCGGATTCTTTATCGAACTCATATTTTACCGGATATCCGCCCTGCGGCACTTCGATAATTACATTAACTTCTTCGGGAGGATTTTTTCCGGTGGGAACTTTCTTGATATCCATAATGTGGGTACGTCCTTCGGGTATAAAAATGATGCTGTTTTGTGGCCCACTCTCTAGGGCAAGCGTTAATATCATGTCAAGCGCCCAGCACTCGCCAGTCAATTTAGAAATAGCTTTCAATGAAGCAGAGCAGTGATATTCCCCTACCCCC
>RGZA01000039.1 GCA_010031785.1 Alphaproteobacteria bacterium | reverse complement strand
TTTTGTCCCCATATCTCTTGCTCTCTTTGTTGTTCTTCATCTGTGAGTGTAGTCATAGGTAGTGGTGGTTCTGTAGGTTCTGCTGTACCCGCTCCCGGACGGCTTCTCAGTGCAGCGCTTACCGTCTCTTTTTTAAGCGGCTGATTTTCCTTAGCCTGATGTTTCTTCCGTTGACGCTTATTCATGTTTTAAATCTGGTTGAGCTAATCGAGTAGCAGAGTAGTGGCGGCGTTCCTGCACAGGCTTGCTACTCTTCTAAATAAGCTATTCATTACTTCATTAATCTACCATATTTTCCTGAAACTAAAAAATTTCACCAGATGGCCTGTAAGCCGGGTTTTGTCATCGCGCAGCTTTCGCCGCGTTAAGACGGCCATTCATCTGGAGTACGGATTACTCCGCACTTCGCGCAACCTACCCGGATGGTTAATGGCACGATCAGCCAACCATCCCTATTTGGTCTTGCTCCTGGTGGGGTTTGCCATGCCGCTTTTATTACTAAAAGCGCGGTGCGCTCTTACCGCACCATTTCACCCTTACCAACCCCTTCGTCTTAGAAACCGGTTGGCGGTATCTTTCTGTTGCACTTTCCCTAGGGTCACCCCCGCTGGCCGTTAGCCAGCACCATAATCGTGTGGAGCCCGGACTTTCCTCCCCCCATTTGCATGAAAGGCGGCCATCCAGCCATCTGGTGAAGCCGGATTTCTATCATCAAAAGGGTTAAAAAAGATAGTTGCATAAATGCAACGTCTTTAATGGGACTCATTGATTAGCTTAGATAATAATAGGGCCCTTATATTAAAAATGGTACGGAATATTAAGTTTTTGAATCACAGAGGGTATAACTATGAAAACCAATTATTTTCCCAATTATTTCCTGGGCGCGGTTGCGGCACTCGCATTATCGGCTGTTATGATGGCGCCAAACGCAGCGCATGCATATCCCAAGCAAGGCTGGTATGTAGGTTTAGGCGCTGGCGCAAATTTCCTTCAGGACATTGAACCAAAATCAGCTGGCGTTCAGAACAGACTGGAATTCGATCCTGGTTTTATGCTCGATGGTTCGGTTGGTTATGGTTTTGAAAATCAATTCCGCCCTGAATTTGAAATTGCATACCGCCGTAATACCGTTGATAAAACATCAGGTACTGGCGCTGGTGCTGCCAATGGCAATATGAGCAGCGTCGCATTCATGGGTAACTTGATGTATGATTTTGAAACCCATACAGGCCTAACGCCTTATCTTGGTGGTGGTGTGGGGGGTGCATTGGTTGCTGGTAATGATGCGGGGCGTTTGTTCAATGGCGCAACCACGCTCAATGATCAACAATTTGTGTTTGCTTATCAAGGTATCGCTGGCTTGGCATATGAACTTAGCGAACGTTGGGACGTAACAGCCGATTACCGTTATTTTGCAACGCTTGATCCTGATTACAAAACCAACACCAATCTGACCACAACCGATGGCAGCTATCGCAACCATACGTTCCTTGTGGGCTTGCGTTATGTATTTGGTGTTGATCGCGAAACACCAGCACCGGTTGCAATGCGCTCTGTTCCGCGCGCTGTAACGGTTGTTCCAGCACCACCAGTCATGGCACGCCAGCAAATGGTGATGCAGCAGCAACAGCAAATGGTTGCACCACCACCACCCGTTGTTCCTGAAACCTATATCGTGTTCTTTGACTTCGATAAGTCATACCTGACCAACGAAGCAAAAGAAACCATCCAGCGCGCTGCCGATGCGTATCGCAATGGTGGTGTAGCACGCGTGCAGATTACGGGACACACCGATACCCGTGGCAGCAGCAAGTATAACCAACGCCTGTCTGATCGCCGCGCAAAGATGGTGCAGGGATACATGGCCAGCCTTGGCATTCCACGTAATGAAATCGTTACCCGTGGTGCAGGTGAACGTGAGTTGATGGTTCCAACCGCCAACAATGTTCGTGAAGCCAAGAACCGCCGCGCAGAAATCGTATTCGTTCAGTAAGAAGAATTGGCAATAAGCGATTTCTAAATAACACAATAAAAACGCCGCGAGATGATCGCGGCGTTTTTTTTATGTTTTTAAAGCATACATTATTCGTCATGCCCGCGAAGGCGGGCATCTACGAGTTTATTTGAAATATTTATTACTGAAAAATCTCTTCGCTTTTAGACATAAAAAGTAAGTTTGTGGATGCCCGCCTTCGCGGGCATGACGGCTCACTGTTTACCCCACAATATCCTTAAACCGCTCCGTCGCTTCGATCAGCGCACTGCGTATACCGGGTTCCATTGCGGCATGGCCAGCATTGGGCACAACGATAAAATCTGCTTCGGGCCATGCTTTATGCAGCTTAAATGCATTGGCAACCGGGCAGACCATATCATAGCGGCCATGCACAATCACGCCGGGGATGTTGCGAATGCGATGGACATTATCAATCAACTGCGTTTCAGGATTGAAGAGATTATTTTTAAAATAATGCGCTTCAAGACGCGCCATGCTTGCCGCGCGTTTGCCTTCATCAGGGTTTGACTGAACATCCGGATTGGGCAAAAGGGTAGAGCAGGTGCTTTCATATTCACACCATGCGGCATAGGCGCGCACGCGGATATTCGGATTTGGATCATTCATCAAACGCAGATAGGCGTCTAATAAATTTGTGTGCTCTGCAACAGGGATAAGGCTTGCAAAGGCTTCCCACGCATCGGGGAACACCGCGCTGAGGCCATAGAGGAACCAGTCAATCTCGCAGCGTTCCAGCAAACAAATGCCGCGCAGCATTAAACCCAGAATGCGGGCAGGGTGCGTTTGTGCATAGGCAAGCGCAAGCGTTGAGCCCCATGAGCCACCAAAGACATGCCAGCGTTCAATACCCATATGCTGGCGTAATTTTTCGATGTCATCGACGAGATGCTGCGTGGTGTTCTCGGTGGTTTCTGCATGCGGCGTGGAACGACCACAGCCGCGCTGATCAAACAGAATAATGTGCCAGGCACGGGGGTCAAAAAAACGCCGATGCATGCCTTGGGTACCCGCACCCGGGCCGCCATGCAAAAATACTACCGGTGTTCCTTTGGGATTGCCGCTGGTTTCCCAGTACAGTGTGTGAAGCTCACTGACCTTTAGCATACCCGTCTGGTATGGTTCTATTGGCGCGAAGAGTTCACGGCGTTTCACTAAGATATTTAACCTTTATAGGCAAGATGTTGCAGGTGACGCAGCGCAAGATTGAGCATCGCAAAATCGGCATGACGCGCATTGGCAATTTCACTGAGCATGGTGGTGTATTGTTGCAGTGTATCAGTTTTTGATGTTGCCCATGTATCCACGAGTTGCACAACAGAAGGTTGCGCCATCTTTTTCTGCTTGGCTGATTTTGCTTTCGTATGTCCTTGCAGGATCATGCTCGTCAGCGTGGATTGCATGATATAGAGATCATCAATCAGGTTTGCTGATGCTTCACGTTGCCATACATTTTCAGATGATAAATCGCGCGCCTTGGTCCGTAGCCAGAAGAGGCGCAGGCGATCTTCGAGCGCAAAATAGATCTCCGCGACATTTTCAATGCTGCGGCCGGTCTTTTCAGCAAGGCTAACGATTTCCGGAATATGCGCCAGCACTGGCAAGCAAAAGACATCATGGATGATTTTAGCCGGAACACCCGCACTGCGCAGATCGCTGGTATATTGTTCGTTTTCATCGCGATTGATAATTTTTTCGCCATGACCGCCCATCCATTTGCGGATGCTTGCAACGGCATTGCTATGCGTTGTGATGATGCTTTCCATGTTTTTTTCATTCGCATGGGTCACATACCACGGCATTGCACGTTCAATCATTTTACTGATGCGCGTATAAAGCTCGGTCAAGGTATCGCTGTTGATTTTGCCTTCGAGCTTTTCAATGTCCGCCCACATGCCGCGCAAGCCATACACATTGCGCAGGATCGTGTACCCAACCGCAATCTCTGCGGTGGATTTGCCTGTTTTCTCATGCAGCATTTGCATAAGATGGCTGCCGCCACGATTGACCAGACTGTTGGTGTTTACCGTTGCGATGATTTCACGGCGCAGGCGGTGATTACGGATGGTTTGGGCATAGCCTGTTTGCAGGGCTTTGGGGAAATAAAGGAACAAATCGCTTTCAAGCGCGGGATTATCCGGCAGGGAGCTTGCAAGAATGGCGTCATACAGATCAATTTTTGCATAGGCCATCAATACGGCAAGTTCAGGGCGCGTAAGACCTTTGTTAAGGCGCGTGCGTTCCTGGATCGCTTCATCATTTGGCAAATATTCAATCTTGCGATCAAGCGAGCCTTTGCGCTCCAGCGATTGCATCAGACGTGAATGCAAGGGGAGAAGCTCGGCAGCACGTGCTTGCGTAGTAGTGAGCGCAAGGGTTTGCAGATCATTGTCACGCAATACTAACGCTGCAACATCATCGGTCATCTTCGCCAGCAACGCATTGCGCGCAGGCGTAGTCAGCTTTTTGCTTGCCACAACAGGGGCGAGCAGGATTTTGATATTGACCTCGTGATCGGAGGTATCAACGCCGGCAGAATTATCAATCGCATCGGTATTGAGACGACCGCCTTTCAGCGCATAGGCAATACGCGCCTTTTGAGTCATGCCAAGGTTTGCGCCTTCGCCAATGACCTGCGCATTGAGTTGTTCTCCGTTAATGCGACACGCATCATTGCTGCGATCACCCACATCTGCATCATTTTCATCATTGGCCTTCACATAGGTGCCAATGCCGCCGAAATACAGCAGCTCAACCGGTGCCTGCAGCATCGCCTGCATCAGCGAATCGGGCGTGATGCTTTCCTGACGGATGTTGAACAACTCGCGCACTTCTTTGGAAAGTACAATGGTCTTTGCATCGCGGTTGAAAATGCCACCGCCTTTGCTAATCAGCTTTTTATTGTAATCGCTCCACTGGCTGCCAGGGAGATCAAACAAACGTTGGCGTTCGATGAAGGATTTTGCGGCATCCGGAGTAGGGTCGATAAAAATATGCTTGTGGTTAAATGCGCCAAGCAAGCGGATATGTTTGGAAAGCAGCATGCCATTGCCAAACACGTCGCCCGACATATCGCCAACGCCCACAACCGTGAAATCTTCTTTCTGGATATCTTTACCCATTTCGCGGAAGTGGCGTTTGATGCCTTCCCATGCGCCGCGCGCGGTGATGCCCATGCCTTTATGGTCATAGCCAGCAGAACCGCCCGAAGCAAATGCATCATCAAGCCAGAATTTATATTCCTGCGAGATCGCATTGGCGATATCGGAGAATTTGGCAGTGCCTTTATCCGCAGCAACGACAAGGTATGGATCATCGCCATCATGACGCACTACATTTTTGGGGGGAACAATTTTTTCGCCAGCGCGGTTATCGGTGATATCGAGTAGACCGCGCATCATGATCTGGTAGCACGCAATGCCTTCCTTGGCCATATCCGCAGGTTTGGGGTTTTTGACCACAAAGCCGCCTTTGGAGCCAACAGGGATAATGACGGTATTCTTGACCTGTTGCGCTTTCATCAGTCCCAATACTTCAGTGCGGAAATCCTCGCGGCGATCAGACCAGCGGATACCACCGCGTGCAACCTTGCCGCCACGTAAATGGATGGCTTCGGTACGCGGGCTGTAGACAAAAATTTCCACATGCGGGCGTGGCAAGGGAAGATCACTGATTTTTTTGCTATCAATTTTGATCGAAAGATAGGATTTAGGCGCGCCATTTTCATCCATTTGGAAATAATTTGTGCGCAAGGTGTTTTGGATGACATTCAGGGTGCGACGCAGAATGCGATCTTCTTCAAGCAGGTTTACATCGCGCAGATATTCGATGATGTCTTTTTCAATACGCGCCGCTAATGATGCGCCATCTTTACCCAGTTCAGGATTGTGACGTGCAATAAAGAACTGTGCCAGTAATTGCGCTACCTTGGGGTGGCATGACAGTGCGCGGATAATTGCCTGTTCACTATAGGGCAGGCGGGCCTGACGAAGATATTTGCCAATCGTGCGCAGAATAACGACTTCGCGCCAACCCATATCGGCAAGCAGGATCAACTGATTATAAGCGTCGGCTTCGACTTCCTGATTCCAGACCTTGAGAAGGCATTCTTCAAATTTTTCTTTGACCTGTTCCAGATTAACAGTGATGCCGGATTTTACTTCAGCATGACAATCCTGAATCCATACCGAACGATCAGAGCCTTGCGGTTTTACTTCATAGGGGCCTAGCACGGCATTGGTTTTAAGACCCATATCCTGCATCATTGGCAGAATGAGGGAGAGCGAAAGCGCGTTATCGGGGGAGAACCATTTTAGATTGATTTGTTCTGGAGCGCCATTAAGCGGGCAGTACAGATTGAGCTCGAGCTTATTGTTCTGTAGCACATCTTCCATAAAGGCGATGTCCTTGAGTGATTCCGCTGCATCGATGCTGTCGGAATAAGTATCAGGAAAACTTTCCGCATATTTATTTGCCTGCTTAAGGCCCTGACTTTCCCCAAATGCTGCAATCAGTTCATTGCGCAGACGCCCGGACCAGCCACGGCTTGCATCATCAAGCGCTTGTTCAAGTTTTGCTTTATCATAGCTAGGAATTTGCCCTTTGGCAGTGCGCACCAGAATAAAGATTTGTGCCAGGGATTCGTTCGTTATATTGACGTTATAATCCGCCTGAACGCCTTTAAACGCACGCATCAGGATGTGCTGGAATTGCTTACGCAGACGCGTTGAATATAAATCGCGCGGAACATAAATCAGGCAGTTCACAAAACGTTCAAACGCATCATGACGAATAAACAGCGCAAGACGTTGACGTTCCTGCAAATCGACAATCCCCAATGCGGTTGTCAAAAGTTCCTGCGCAGAAATCTGGAACAGTTCATCGCGCGGGTAGCTATTGAGAATATATCTAAGGGCTTTGCCGTTAAAGCTGCGTGCATCAAGGCCTGCATGATTGATCGCGTAAGAAATTTTTTCACGGATCAGTGGCACGTCTTTGGCAAGGCGGCTATAGGAGGAGGATGTAAACAAGCCCACAAACAAACGTTCGCCCATCAAGCTGCCATCAGCATTAAAGCGTTTGATTAAAATGGCATCCATCGGCGTTGTGCGATGAACAACGGAATGTTTATAGGTCTTGGTAATGAGTGCAAGTTGTTTACGTTCAAGAAAATTATAAATGTCAGATGGCTGGCTGCCTTCACCATCTTCGCCTGAAAACATCACTGATACTGCGCTGGATAAAATGCCAAGGCCGCTGCTCTTATTGGCGTCAAGGCGCATCTCTTTGCCTTTGCCCACGACTTCGTAATCACGCGCGCCAAGAAAGGTGAAGTTATCGGATTCCAGCCATGAAAGAAAATTCGCGGTTTCTTCGCGCTCGCCCGCAGGTAATCCCACGGTTTCATTGCGCGGTAAATCGCTGATGGTTTCGATGACTTTGCTACGCATTTTTGACCAGTCGCGCACAGCAAGACGCACATTATATAAGACATGCTCAAGGTTTTTGAGAATTTCATCGCGCTTTGAATTTTCACTGATTTCATCAATTTCGATATACATCCATGATTCGGTGAGTAGATCGCTGTCGTGGGTTGTTTTTCCGGCAAACTGTTCAAATTGATTACGCTCATTGCGCACGATGTGCACTACGGGATGCACAATCAGATGGATGCCAAGTCCCATACGGTTTAGTTCGCCGGTTGTTGAGTCTACCAAAAATGGCATGTCGTCATTGGCAATCATGATGACGGTGTGGCGGCTGATGTAGCCATCTTTTTTCAACGTTGGATTAAGGATGCGCAATTTGGGTGTACCGATTTTACGCTCATCGGTAAAGGCAGCAAAGCTATCTGCAATCGCTTGTAAATCATTATCATGAAATTGGGTGCGGTCACGCGCAGGAATGTGGGATGAAAATAATTTTCTAATCGCGCTTACATTAGGTGATGTACTGGGGGATGGCGTGCTATTGCTGGAAGAAGATTTAACTCTTCCTACTTTATGTGAAGCGGAGGATGTGGATTTTTTCTTTAATTTGCGAACAGCGGTCACGGGAAAACCTATTTAAGAATAAGGGGGTAGTGGGCGAGATGGATGAAAGATGACAAGAGTATTAGCAAATCTCAAGTGTTTTGGTTATGCTTTGTTTTTTCCATCCTTTTTCTCATCACAGGCGAACAAACCATGTCCATAGATCCAGCAAAACGTCTTTTAGAACTTGGCATTACGTTACCCACACCCGCCAACCCAGTTGCTGCTTATGTTGCAACGCAGCGCGCAGGTGATTTGCTGTTTATCTCGGGCCAGTTGCCCAGACAGGATGATAAGATGCTGTATACCGGATTATTGGGCCGGGATGTATCGATGCAAGATGCAACGGCCTGCGCGCGCTTATGTGCCATTCATCTTCTGGCGCAGGTTCAGGCAGCAGTGGGTCTTAATGCCATCAAGCAATGCGTGAAGCTGACTGGGTTTGTTGCCTGTACGCCTGATTTCGTACAGCAGCCTGTAGTTATGAATGGCGCATCGCAATTACTTCTGGATGTGCTGGGCGAGAAGGGCAGGCATGCTCGCAGCTCCATCGGGGTAGCTTCGCTGCCCGGCAATGCGCCGGTTGAGGTCGAGGCAATTTTTCTTGTTAGCTAGAAATTAATTGAATCATTCCACAGTTGGGGCCAAAGTTAGAGCCACAGTTGGCATTCGCGAATTGCTTTGCCGTATCGTAATGCTCCTTTTAATCTATGTGTCATGATTGCTGAACAGGATTTCATTCTCGCTATTCGCCGTTTTAACCGCCTTAACACGGCGTTGACTGTGTTGAATGTGGTTCGCTATCTGGCCGATTATAATGAGCCCGATGGTGATAGTGCAGGGGCAGAGTTGCAGGCCCTTATAAAAAAAGCGGGCGGTGAAACCTATGTGATGAGCAATGGCGATTTGTTTGCAATGTTTAAAGGCGCACCGCAGCTTGATGCATTGACGAATGCGATGATGCATCATCTTGCCCCGCAAGAAGAACATCCGCAGCCGATTATCGCTTACCATTTACCAAAAGATTATACGAGCGTGCGTGAGCGTGCGAATGCCTATGTCAGCCTTGCTAATGCGGCAGAGCATATGGGCGAGATGCAAAGTGCAACGCTCGCATTGCAATCACACGATGTGCATGGGCCCCTGACGGCGTGGAGCCTGAGCCAGGTTGAAACGCTGCTCGAAAAAATTGATATCAAGCGCTATGTGCGTACCCAACCGGTGTATTACCAAGGTGATCGCGGCATATGGGAAAAGCGCTCAATTGATTTTTTCGTGAGCGTGACCGATCTCAAGCGCGAGCGTTTTCCAAAGCTTATTCTAGAAACGCCCGAACGCTTGTTTCTTGAATTATGCTATGCGCTGGATCGCAAATTATTGCTGGAGATGGCAAGCTGCAAGGAACAATGGGAAAATAAAAGCATTGGTCTAAACTTGTCGGTGGAGACGGTGTTGTCATCTGCCTTTGCACAATTTTGCCATGTGCTGCCAAAAGCATTGCGCCGCACGATCAATTTTGAAATTCACCGCTCGGAACTTTTTCTGAATTTTACAACCACCTGCAATGCCTTCTCCGTGTTGAAAGAAGAAGGATTTAATGTGGGTATTGATGGCATCACGGCATCCGTCTTGCCCTATATCGAATTTAATCGCATGAATGTTGATTATTATAAAATCAACGTCACGCGCGATAAGTGGGAAGGCATGCATGACCCTGCTGTGCTGCGCGCATTGCAGGCATTGCCATCCGAAAAAATAATTTTCAGCCACTGCGATCATGATGAAGCCTTGAAGTTTGGCCAGAAACTTGGCGTGCGCAATTATCAGGGTTGGCTCATTGATGATCTGGCAAACGCCATTGTGAGCTGATTTTTTTCGGTTAATACTTTTTCCGCTTGTAACCCATTGAAATCATTCACTAGGCAGCTTTTTCCGTTTAGGTCTTGTTAAGACATAAAACCCATAATGAGTGAAGACATTATTGAGGTCGCGATGGCTGATACGACAACATCACTAACACCTGCGCAGAAAATCAAGGCGAACACTGACGCCATTATAAAGAATTATTATCTGCTCAAGGATCTAAAAAACGCGCCCAAGGTTACGCCTGATCCGTTTGATAAAGAGCCGCCAAAAAATATTCGTGGTTATAAGCAGAGCTCAACCGACGTTAAGAATGATAGCGCGCTGAATGCGCGCACGATTGGTGATCTAACCAAGGGCAAGACGCGCTTAAATATCATTAGTGCGCTTACCAAAGATGATAAGGTTGACTTCTTCAAATTCAATGCAACGGTAGATGAGAAATTGGGCATCGCTGTCACCACGGATAAGGGTGTTCGAATTCAAATTCTGGACAGTAAGGGGCGCGTATTTGCAGACAGCGAAGCAAAGAAGGGAATATTATACGATAATTTCCAAAGTGCTGGCGGGCAAAAACTCGATATCAAAAAAGGCACCTATTACCTTAAGGTCACGCGTGATACGGGTGATCTGAATACGGTAACGCCCAATTATGCTATTCAGGTTTCAACGACCCGATATTACGAAAAAGATTACGATACAACCGAAACGCCGGCACGCAAGGTAAGCTATGCGACATCCGGTGCGTATAGTGCTGGCGGTATCAATGATCTTCTCGCGCAATTCAATGGCGGCCTGTTTGATAGTGCCAATGGGACTTATTATAGCAAGAAGGTCTAACTCGCTCTTTCCCTATCGCGTTTTGTGAAAGAACCGTTATCATGGTTATGATGAATGGGAGCGGTTTTTGTCGGGCTTAAAAACACAAAAAACAGAAATGAGCACAACGCATGATGCGCCAACGGTGGTTGCGCTTGTCATGCTGGCCAAGGCTTTTGCATTTCCTGAACTTGCCAAGCCGACCAAGGCGATTGCGATTTTAAAACGCTTTTATGCGCTTAATGCATCAAGCCTGCGTTATATCGGACGCATTGTGGCTGCTGATCCAGCAGGCATTACCGAAATTGATTATGCGCTGGGGCAGTTGCGCATTGAAGGCGCAGGCAAACCGGAGAAATTACGTGTGATGCTATCTTGCCTGCTTGATCTTGCGGTGGATGAGCAGCATCACCTTGACCGCGCAACGATGGGAACATTGGAGCAGTTGGCCGTACGGCTTGGCTTTCCCGCCGATGATTTTGCAGCGCTTGCAACCATTAAAGGCTATTTACCAGATGCCTTGTATGATCCTTATCAAATCCTTGGCTTGCCAACCGGCGCATCGCTAGAGGCTGCTGCCAAAGCCTATAAGCGTTTGGTGCAGGAATTTCACCCCGATCGCTGGCAGGGCAGGAATAACTTTGCCATGCAGCGCGCGCAGGAAAAAACCGTGCTGATCAATGATGCTTATAACAAAATTAAAAGAGCGGCGGCCAGATGATCCCGCATATGATCACGATGTCATCGCCCAATTTTGATGCACGTACCGGGTGCACAGCGCCAAGCCTTGTTGTTCTGCATTACACGGGGATGAAGGATGGCGCAGCAGCACTCGCGCGTTTATGTGATAGGGAAGAAAAAGTCAGTGCGCATTATGTCGTGGAAGAGGATGGCCGCATTTTTGCGCTGGTTGATGAAACCATGCGCGCATGGCATGCAGGCAAAAGTTTCTGGCGCGGTATTAGCGATGTGAATTCGCATTCGATTGGGATTGAAATCGTCAATCCCGGGCATGAGCATGGCTATCGCACTTTTCCAGATGTGCAGATGCACGCAGTGCTGGAGTTATGTCAGCAGATTAAAACGCGTTATGAGTTACCAAGTAATGCGTTCATCGGCCATTCCGATATAGCGCCACAGCGCAAGGAAGATCCCGGCGAATTATTTGACTGGAAAATGCTTGCGCAGCACGGCATCGGCATTTGGCCGGATACAAAAACGCAGGATGCGCAGCCTTTATCCTCTGCTGAAACGCAAAAGCTGCTGGAACACATCGGCTATGATTGCAGTGGCGATCTGGCGCTTGTGATCACCGCATTCCAGCGGCATTACGTGCCGCATAATCTTTCGGGCGTTGTCGATAAGGAAACCGCACGCATATTGCGGGCAGTTATAGCTGTTTTATCAGCGGCCTGAACTCCGCCACCACACCGTCATAGACCGCGCGTTTAAAGGGCACGATGAGTTGTGAAACCTGTTCGATGGGTACCCATTTCCATGCAATGAATTCGGGGCCTTCAGCATCATTGTGCGCAACCAGATCCACATCGGCATCGGTTCCTAGAAAACGCAAGGCGAACCAGTGCTGATCCTGCCCGCGATATTTTCCCTTATAGACGGAACGGTGTTGCAGAAAATCCGGAAAATCATAGCGGTAGGTTTGCGCGGTCTGGCCGATAATCTCAGCTTTGCTCACGCCGATTTCTTCATAGAGTTCACGTAATGCTGCAACACGCGGATCTTCATCTTTTTGAATGCCGCCTTGCGGCATTTGCCATGCGCCGGGTGTATCGCGGCGCTCGCCCATGAACACATGGCCATCCTGATTGATCAGCATAATGCCCACGCAGGCGCGATAGGGAAGGGTGTTTTGTTCCATTATTCAATCACTTATTCAATGACGGCTGAGAGAGGCGCGAGCGAGATATGTTTGGCGGCAAGGCCTTTGGCCCATTCGCGCAAATGCGAGATTGCAAGCGGTGATGCTTGCACCAACAACACTGAACGACCAATTTTTACCGCATCATGTTCAACATCACGCAATATACGATCCATCGCGGCGATGCCCATATTATCATCAATCAACGCATTGGCTTTTGTGGAAGCAAGGCTAATTTGTTTTGCGGTGCTATCGCCAACGCTAAAAGGGGTGAAGTTTGTATCAAGCCAGATCAGCCCGCGCTTATTAAGCTCTTCCAGTAAGGGTTTGAGTTTTTCCGCTGCCGTATTCATGCGCGAGCCTGAAAAACTGGTAACACCGATATAGCCTTTGCCATTGATAAGATGTTTGAGCAGCAGGGCTTTATTCTCATCATTATTATTGCGGGTCAGCAAAGCATTGGGCCCCGGATCAGAGGATGGATATTCAAGCGGTTCCATCGGAATGCTGAGCAATACTTCATGACCAGATTGGCGCGCTTTGGCCATCCATCCATCGGGTTCACTGCTGTAATTGGAAAAAACCAATGTTGCAGGGCCGGGGAGATCATTAATCGCTGCTTCGCTTAATGTGCGCGATAGGCCAAGCTCACCCACCACCAGCGAAATACGCGGACGGATATCATCCTTATTATAGGGGCGTGCATAGATCTGTGCGGGCTTGCGGCCATCGGTAGCGATTGCAGGAATAGTATTGGTACCAAGCGGTTCTTCAAGTTCCTTAAGCGGAGCGGGCGGTAGTGGATCGTGGGAGTGGCCATCATTCTCATCAATGGCTTTTTGCTGCGCCGATGTAACTGGCGCAGGCTCTGCTGGCGCCTGCGCATGCACCGCTGCTGCGGTTGGGGATGTGTGTGAAGGCGCGCTGATCAGCGGTAGTAAAAACGCAATCAGCAGCAGAAAACCAAACACACCAAGAAACGCATACAGAAAAACCTTACGGTCAATCGGCGTTTTGCGTTTGATCTCCTCAAGCTCAGTCATCACAAGACTTTTGAGCCTCGGAAGAGGCTTCAAGGCGTCTGAGATGTCGGGAAGCTTGATGTCCAAACGATAAACCTTATGGCGTTACATTTTTTGCAGGCGCGGGAACAGCCTGTGCTGGCGTAGGGGGGGTGCCGCGCTTTTCATACAATGAAATACCACGCAGCAGATCAAGCGCCCGTGCCAATTGATAATCGAATGGCTTCTTGATTTCCTTGCCATCCTTATCTTTGAGTGCTTCCTCATCGTCAGGATTTATCGCGCCTTCGCTTGCACTTGCCTTGTCGTCCTTCTTGGCTTCATCTTTTTTATCTGCTTTGTTGTCGTTTGCAGCAGCGTCGGGTTTTTTCTCATCCTTCTTCTTTTGATCATTGATGAGCGCGCCCTTCAAATCGGCTTCAGTGAGGCCTTTCTTGGCCTTGATTTCTTCAACCTTGGCAGGCTGAACTTCGATATCCGGCTTGATGCCTTCGGCCTGAATGGAACGGCCCGATGGCGTATAATAACGCGCGGTGGTAAGGCGCATTGCGCCGCCATTTTGCAGCGGGATAATGGTTTGTACCGACCCTTTACCAAAGGATTTGGTGCCAATCACGATGCAGCGATGATGATCCTGCAGGGCGCCTGAAACAATTTCAGATGCAGAAGCGGAGCCGCCATTTACCATCACAACAATCGGTTTGCCCTTGGCCTTATCGCCGCCGCGTGACATGAACGACTGGTTGTCTTCCATATGCCGGCCCTTGGTCGATACCACAGGAATGCCAGCAGGCAGGAAGGTGCTGGAAACAGAAATCGCCTGCTCCAGCAAGCCGCCGGGATTGTTGCGCAGATCGACTACGTAGCCAATCAGCTTGTCGCCAGCATTTTTTTCAAAATCGGCAATCGCAGCATCAAGGCCAAGTTGCGTTTGTTCATTAAAGGTGGTGA
>RGZA01000038.1 GCA_010031785.1 Alphaproteobacteria bacterium | reverse complement strand
CGGATGCGCAAGCCATTCTAAAAAAATACAATATTACGCCGCCAGCTGCGGTGGAGCGCTATCTTCGTGAAGCTAAAAAAGAAAGCATCAAGCCGGATGATCCATGTTTGGCAGCGGTTGAAAATCATCTGATCATTTGCCCGCAAGATGCGCTAGAAGCAGCGGCAGCTTTTGCGCGGCAGCAAGGCATCACGCCGATTATTCTTGGCAATGCAATTGAAGGTGAAGCGCGCGATGTTGCGCTGGTAATGGCCGGGATTGCCAAGCAAGTAACCTTGCATGATCAACCCCTTCCTGCGCCATGCGTGATTATCTCAGGCGGTGAAACAACCGTGACCGTAAAAGGCCAGGGCAAGGGCGGACGTAATTCTGAATTCCTGTTGCACTTCATGATGGATACAGCAGGGCATCCGCGCATTTATGCAATTTCATGCGGCACCGATGGCAGCGATGGCACCGAAGAAAATGCTGGCGCGATCCTGCATCCTGATACATTACAAAAAGCGCTGGATCAAAAGGCAAATCCGAAAATTTATGCTGCGAATAATGATTCCTACAGCTTCTTCAAGCTGACGGATGGCATTGTTGATACGGGGCCAACTTTAACCAACGTTAATGACTTTCGCGCGATTTATGTGACGAAATAGCCGGTTGGTTATTATCCAGGATTTTTGCTGAATAGTTTTTCAAACTTGTCCGGCACGCCTTTAAACTCATCGGCATCGGCAGGCGCGGGTTTCTTGCGCGTGATATTGGGCCACATGTTTGAATATTCGCGGTTCATTTCCAGCCATTTTTCAGCAACCGCGTTAGTATCGGAAACGATGGCTTCTGCTGGGCATTCCGGCTCGCATACGCCGCAATCAATGCATTCGTCGGGGTTGATGACCAGCATGTTTTCACCCTCATAGAAGCAATCGACAGGGCAAACCTCGACGCAATCCATGTATTTGCAGCGGATGCATTGTTCGGTGACAACATAAGGCATGGGTGGACTTCCTTATTCTTAATGCTAGACGGGTGGTTAAATAATTGAGATTATAGGAATAAGCAGTTGATTTAGCGTTTTCGCATGACGAAATCCAGTCATTTTTGCTAACGGTATACCTGTCTATATAAATGGTTTGAGGAACACGAATGTTGGCTTATACGCCTGAAATTGCAGCAAGCACGGCGCAGCTTTATCAAAAGGTTAGTAAGGTTATTCCCGAAATTGAATGGCCGTTTCATGCCCCCTATATTGCTGAAATTAACCGACTGAAGCGCGAGCGTGATGCGGTTATCCTTGCGCATAATTATCAGACTCCTGAAATTTATCACGGTGTTGCCGATATTGTCGGCGACAGCTTGCAGCTTGCGCATGAGGCAGCGAACACCAAGGCATCGATCATTATTATGGCGGGCGTCTATTTCATGGCGGAGACGGCCAAGCTGCTGAACCCTGATAAAACGGTTTTAATTCCGGACAAATTAGCAGGCTGTTCATTGGCGGATTCCATTACCGGTGCTGATGTGCGGTTGTTGCGCCAGAAATATCCGGGTGTGCCGGTGGTGACGTATGTGAACTCATCGGTTGATGTAAAAGCGGAATCCGATATCTGTATTACGTCGGGCAATGCGGTGCGTGTTGTAGAGTCACTTGGTGTGCCGCGGGTGATTTGTTTGCCCGATGAATATCTTTCCAACTATATCGCAAAACATACCAAGGTTGAGATCATCAGTTGGAAAGGCCATTGCGAAGTGCATGAACGGTTTACAGCGCAGGAATTGCGTGATTACCGCGTAAGCAATCCCGGTGCGATTATTCTTGCGCATCCTGAGTGCCCACCCGATGTGCTGCTGGAAGCTGATTTTGTTGGTTCAACCTTTCGCATGAGCCAGTATGTGAAGGATAATAAGCCAGCCAAGGTGATTATGATTACCGAATGTTCGATGAGCGATAATGTGGCGGTAGAAAACCCGGATGTGGAATTTGTGCGCCCGTGTAATCTGTGCCCGCATATGAAGCGGATTACCTTGCCAAAAATTCTTGAATGTCTGCAGGGCGGCGGAACGGAAGTAACCATCGCGCCAGAACTTGCTGCGCGTGCGCGTTTAGCGGTGGAGCGAATGCTGGCGGTGCCGCATGGTTGATGCAACAAAGCTCAACGATCTGCGAAACAAGATTGATGCGATTGATACACAGCTGCTTGATCTGTTGCGCAGCCGCGCCAATGTGATTGAGGAAGTGCGCGCAGTAAAGGGTAAGCAAAGAATTTACATCCGCCCGGGCCGCGAAGCATCCATGTTGCGGGTCTTGCTCAAGCAGCCATCTGGCCATTTGCCCAAAGGGCTTATTCATCGTTTATGGCGCGAGATGATTGGCGCCTTTACCTTGCAGGAAGGGATGATGAATGTCGCAATCCCTATGCAGGAAGGCGAAGAAGGATTTTGGGATATTGCGCGCGATCATTTTGGCAGCTTTACGCCGATGCAGTCTTTTTCGGGTGCCATTAGCGCGCTGCGCGCTGTGCTCAGTGAAACGCATCAGCTTGCAGCGCTGCCATTCCCGCGTGAAGGAGATAGCGAAGGCAATATCTGGTGGCGCTTATTGCTCGCGGAGCAAGATGCCATTCCGAATGTGTTTTATGCGTTCCCCTTTGATGGGGTAAGCGGCAATGCGCGTAACACCGAACATCAAGGTTTGGTGATTGGTGCAATTCCGCCTGAAGCCACGGGTCAGGATCACAGCATTCTGGTGCTTGAATGGCAAAACAATATTGATAAAAAAGCTGTGGATGTGTTGTTAAGCAATTTGCTTTTTCCCAAAGCGGCGCATGTGTTTGTGCCAGCAGGCAAAGAGCCAGCTTGCAGTTGGGTGGAGCTTGATGGATTTGTTGAACGCGGCGATGCAGCGTTAGCCGCATGGTATCAGCAGCATAGACATCAGCTCTTGCGGCATAAAATTATTGGCGCTTACCCTGTTCCGGGTTAAATACCGTTTGTGCTATAATGAAAATGCATTTGGTCCAAGTCCCAAAGCGATTGCGGCGGCAGAAGCATCGTTAAAGGATAGTCATCGCTATCCGGATATGGTTTATGGGGATTTACGTCAGGCTGTCGCTGATAAATATAATCTTGATGTAAACCGCATTGTTGTTGGTGTTGGTTCTGATGAGCTTATCGCCCTTCTTGTGAGTGGTTTTGTGAAGGAAGGCGATGAAGTTATCATTAGCCAATACGCTTTTTCACGGTATGAGCTTGCGGCGCGTTTGGTCGGTGCAAAACCAGTTATGATCCCTGAGAATGATCTTAAGATGGATTTGCAGGCGATGCTCAAGGCCGTTACGTCGCGCACGCGTATCGTCTTTATGGCTAACCCTAATAATCCCACAGGTGATTGCCTTTCACGCAACGATCTTCATAATTTTTTACGCGATCTGCCAGAACATGTGATGTTTGTTTATGACGCTGCCTATGCGGATTTTATGGATGATCCTGACTATTCGGATGGGTTTGAATGGGTTGCGGAAGAGGGACGCGTGGTTGTATTGCGCACCTTTTCAAAAATTCACGGGCTTGCAGGTATGCGGATTGGCTATGGCTATGGCTCGCATATGATTGCCAATACCATGAATCTGATGCGTCTACCCTTTAATGCATCACGGGTAGGGATGGATGCGGCCGTTGCGGCACTTAATGATGATGCGTTTATTGAGAAGAGCCGCACGCATACGATTATCTGGCGTGAAAAATTATTCCTGAAACTGCAAAGCCTTGGCGCAAAGCCATATCCGAGCAAGGGTAATTTTATGATGACGCGCTTTGCTTCGCCCGCGCAATCGGTTGCGATGTTTAATCATTTGAAAGCCAACAGCATTCTGATCCGCCCGATGGCGGGCTATGGCCTGATTGATTGCCTGCGCTTTACGATTGGGCAGGAGCATGAAATGCTCGCGCTGTTTGCTGCGCTTAAATCCTTTGACTGGAAGAATACAAAATGACCGAAGTGCTTGGTATCATTGGGTTTGGCGCGTTTGGCGAATTTATTGTACCGCATCTGGCTGCACATCGCAGCGTGCGTGTCTATGATAGCAAGCGTGATCTTGGTGCGCTTGCCAAGATTAAAAATGTCGAAGTATGTGATTTGGCTACGCTGTGCCAGAGCGATATTATCATCATCGCAACGCCGGTTAAAACATTTGAGGACGTTGTGAAGACAATCGTACCGCATTTGCGTGCCGGGCAATTAGTCATGGATGTGGGATCGGTGAAAGTGCTGCCTGCTAAATTATTGCAGGATCATTTGCCCGCCTATGTCGATATCATCGGCCTGCATCCTCTGTTTGGTCCACAAAGCGGTAAGAACGGTATTCAGGGATTGAATGTTACCGTGTGCAATGTGCGAGGGAGCCGCGATAAGAAAATCGTGCCGTTTTTAAAAGATAAACTCGGCCTTAATGTTATTGAGGCAACGCCCGAGCAGCATGATAAGGAAATGGCCTATGTGCAGGGCCTAACCCATCTGATCGGCAAGGTGTTTGTGGGCATGGATTTGCCGGAATTTGCGCAGACCACCAAAACCTACACGCTGCTTAAGCAGATGGTTGAAATGGTGCGGTATGATAGCGATGATCTGTTCCGCTCGATCGAACGCGACAACCCGTTTTCGGTCAAGGCAAAGACCGAGTTTTTTACCGTTGTGAGCGAGCTTGAAAAGAAGCTAAACGCTAAACCTTAGATATGAATCGGGCGGCCATCGACAGCAAGGGCTGCTTCTTTCACAACTTCATTAAGCGTTGGATGTGCATGGCAGGTGCGTGCGATATCTTCGCTTGATGCGCTGAATTCCATGGCGAGCACGACTTCTGCAATCAGCGTTCCGGCATCTGGGCCAAGGATATGGCAGCCCAGTACCTTATCGGTTTTTGCATCTGCCAGAATTTTCACAAAGCCATCAATGTCGTTCATTGCGCGCGCACGGCCATTGGCGGAGAAGGGGAACTTACCGGTTTTGTACGTAACGCCAGCTTTTTTGAGCTCTTCTTCGGTTTTACCAACGCTGGCAATTTCGGGGTGTGTGTATACAACGCTGGGAATTGCATCGTAATTAATATGGCCGGATTGCCCCGCCATCATTTCTGCGCAAACCACGCCTTCATCTTCGGCTTTGTGCGCAAGCATGGGGCCAGCGATCACATCGCCAATTGCATAAATACCTGCAACATTGGTTTCAAAATTATGGCCAACCGCAATGCGTTTGCGTTCATCCAGCTTTACGCCAACCGCTTCAAGGCCAAGGCCTTGGGTATAAGGGCTACGGCCAATGCACACCAGTACCACATCGGCATCAAGCGTTTCGGGGCTGCCACCTGCGGCAGCTTCAACGGAAAGCGTGACTTTATTGGGCATGGTTTTTGCGCCAGTGACTTTGGAAGACAGGCGGAATTTCATCCCCTGTTTTTCTAGGATTTTCTTCGCGTTATTGGCAAGATCAGCATCCATGCCGGGCATCAGGCGATCAAGGAATTCAACAACTGTTACATCAGAGCCAAGGCGTTGCCAGACTGAACCCAGTTCAAGACCAATCACGCCGCCGCCAATTACAACCATTTTCTTTGGAACGGAAGACAATGATAGTGCGCCAGTCGATGATACAATTTGTTTTTCATCAATCGTTACACCGGGCAATGGCATCACATCGGAACCTGTTGCGATGAGGATTTTTTTAGCGGAGATTTTTTCCTGCTTACCATCGGCGCTGGTAACAAGCACCTGGCCTGCGGCCGCGATGCTGCCTTTGCCCTTAAAGCGCGTGATCTTGTTTTTCTTGAACAGGAAATCAATGCCCACGGTGTTGTCTTTAACAACCTTGTCCTTATGGCCCATCATCGCTTTTAAATCGAGCGATACGGAGCCAAGCTTGACGCCATGCACCGCAAGGCCGTGCTGCGCTTCATGGTATTTGTGCGAAGAGGTGAGCAATGCCTTGGATGGAATGCAGCCAACATTGAGGCATGTACCGCCAAGGGTTTCGCGCATTTCAACGCATGCGGTTTTTAATCCCAGCTGCGCTGCACGAATAGCAGCCACATAGCCACCGGGGCCGCCACCAACAACGACGAGGTCAAAACTTTGTTCAGACATGGTACTCCTAGTAATTTCAAGAGATATTTCCTCTCCCTCCGGGAGGGGATAAAGGGGAGGGTCGGATCAAACAACCAAGCTTGATTTTTTGAGGCGGCCCTCCCCCAACCTCTCCCGGAGGGAGGGGAGTAAACGATTAGAGGTCGAGCAGCATGCGCTGTGGATCTTCCAGGCATTCTTTTACCTTCACAAGGAAGGTCACGGCTTCGCGGCCATCGATCACGCGGTGATCGTAAGAAAGTGCAAGATACATCATCGGGCGCACCACCATTTGTCCGTTAACGACAACGGGGCGATCCTGAATTTTGTGCATGCCCAGAATACCGGATTGGGGCGGGTTCAAGATCGGCGTGCTCATGAGTGAGCCGTAGATGCCGCCATTAGTAATAGTAAAGGTGCCGCCGGTCAGTTCATCCATCGATAATTTGCCATCGCGTGCTTTAACCGCAAGCTTGCTAATGGTCTTTTCGATTTCTGCAAAACCAAGCTGATCGGCATCGCGCACAACCGGAACTACAAGGCCATTTTCAGTGCCAACTGCAACGCCGATATCATAATAATTTTTATAAACAAGATCTTCGCCGTCAATCTCAGCATTCACGGCTGGCAAGGCTTTGAGCGCCTGAATACATGCCTTCACAAAAAGCGACATGAAACCCAGTTTCACGCCATGCTTCTTTTCAAAGGTTTCATTGTATTGCTTACGCATCGCCATCAGATTGCTCATATCCACTTCGTTAAAGGTGGTGAGCATTGCGGCGGTGTTTTGTGCTTCCTTAAGGCGCTGCGCGATACGTTGGCGCAGGCGGGTCATGCGTACACGCTCTTCCTGATCGGCGCGGTTGCGTGGGCCTGATGGTGCTTTAGGCGCAGCAGCAGGCTTATTAGGCTGGGCCATATAATTCTGCACATCTTCCTTGGTTAGGCGGCCATCTTTACCCGTGCCTGAACCAATGGCAGCAGCATTGATATTGTTGTCATCGGTCATTTTGCGAACCGCAGGTGAAAGTGGCTGACCGCTATTTTGTGATGCAGCTTGCGGAGCAGGCGCGGGCGCAGCAACAGGCGCTGCTACCGGGGCAGCGGTTTTGTTTGCATTCGCAGCCGAAGCTTTGAGCGCAGCAGCATCTGCTTCGCCGATGGTTCCAAGCAATGCGCCAACAGCAACATTGCCGCCTTGCTGAACATTAATTTCTGTGATGATGCCAGCGCTTGAGGCGTTTACTTCGAGTGTTACCTTATCGGTTTCAAGTTCGACCAAGGGTTCATCCATGCGCACAACATCGCCAACTTTCTTGAGCCATTTGGCAACAGTGGCTTCGGAAACGGATTCACCAAGGGTGGGTACGCGAATTTCAATAGGCATGGAATAATCACCTTGTAAGGGATGGGTATATGAGATGAGGGGATATTCCTAAAAAACCTACCAAAGTGCAAGGGTATTGTAATTGATGCTGGTATTACGCAGGTGTGGCGCTGTGGGCTTTTGCCTTTTCTGCAGGTTGTGTTGCTGGGCGGTGCAATCTCAGGGATATGGTATATCCGGCCTTCTGGTGCTGCACTATAGATGCTAGATTGGGCATGCTGTAAACCTTACCGCGATGCCCAGACTCGATGTGGCTGATAGACATGCGTGACGCACCAATGAGCGCCCCATAGTTATCTTGGCTTAGGCTTCCTCTCATAGCTTTGAAGAGTGCTCCGAATGCTTTAGCGCGTGCTTCAAGACTAGCAAGTTTCTCATCGAAAGAAATTGTATGCTCCTTGTTTGTGGCTGCCCCTTCACACGGCATTGCCATGACTCCCAGGATAAGGCCGCAGGCATCAGCGATTTTGATTAAGGTTCCTATTTGAACTAATCCATCACCCTCATGATCTCTTGAGCCATGGTTGAGAAGCTTGCTTAGTGTGGCTTGTGGGACGCCCGACCTTTGTGAAAAATTATTTAATGAGCTAGATGTCAGTGCAAGAGCGGCGGCAAGAAACGCTCTTACAATGTCTTTGGGTTTTTCTGTCCCATCAAAATTAAAACGAGCATATTCATCCCCCGGCTTTACGGTGCGGGTTATTGTAACCGCTGTCGATTCATTGTTTAAAAGCCGCTGGATTGTTGGGGCGATTATAATTTTCTTGCTTGGCATGGTGATAAATTTTTCTAAAAAATGTTCAGTAAATTGGTTTATAACGTTGCGGTTGTGGTGCTCATAGAGCGTGGTTGCTTATGAGACGCAGGTAGCTGAGGTTTGTGCAGTTGTAAGCTGATGGTAAATTTCATCACCTTCGCGCGGCGCAAAATAGTGGGAAGAAAAGGAATACCTCGGTTAGGGTTCTCCTCACTACTTACCACGGTCTTGTTAATAGCGAGTAATGTTGCAAGCTGAGGTTGCAACATTTCGCCTCTTAGATGTTTCATAAGACCCGATAGCTCGGTGGTACTTAAGCTCATCAAGGCAGTGTTGTCTTTTGTAGGAATGATTATTTCAGATGCTGCTGCGCCAAAGCGGATTATCTTTTCTTTGCTCTGCAGGCCGTCTTGAGGGGTTGCTTTTATTGAAAGGCTTAGCTTGCAAGCATGAGCAATTGCAATAAGTAGTAGGATACATTTGCCCGCGCCTGTTTCGTGTCTCTCATTTCTTAGTCGGCTTAGCATCCCTTTATCAAGCTGAGCTTTTTCTGCCAGTTCCGTATCGCATAATCCTGCTGATTTGCTTGCTGCTACCATAAACAGCGATAGTAACCTTGCTATTTTTTTAGGATTATCAGGATTAAGGAAATGTAGTGTTGCATAAAGTTCCCCCGCATCTAGCAAACCGCGATTATGGATTGTGAAGGAGCTTGAATTGCGTAATACAACTTTTTTTAAAATAAGCTTTCCAATATGGTATTTCCCCTTTTTCCGCGCCATAACTCAGTAACCTTAAAAATCATCATAAAAAATATCTTGAAATCTATGCGGGTAGTTTAATTTCTCTGTAAGGGTGGGGCAATAAACCTATTACTTGCATAATGAAAACAGGGCTTTATTACGGGGGTGTGGGGCGGCGTAATTCCAATGTGATTTTATACTTAGCTGATTGATGTCTCAAAACAGTGGTTAGCTGTGGAGTTATGCATTTATGATTTTGGTGCGCTCGCTCAGATGTCCTGAGGGAAACTGGACAGGTGCCTATTAACCCTCCATATCCGCTTTGTTTCATCTCTCCCCTCAATCGTCGGAAGAATCCTCCGAATGCCTTTGCACGTTCTATCATATCCTCAGGGCTGGGGCTTAGTGTTATAACTGGCAGGACGACAATCTGCGGTTCGACTACCTTTGTCAGTTGAGATATCTGGGCATCCTCAGGAGTGGCTGTAATGGCCAGTTCAAGCCCGCATGCATGTGCAATTTGAATCAGTGTCTGTGTGCTGGTTAATGCGTCGCCGACAGATGTTCGTGATCCATAGTTAAGGAGGCAGGTTAATGCTGTACGTGGAATGCCACATATTTCTGAAAAGCCAGATACGTGTTTATGTGTAAATTTAAGAGCTGCGGCAATGAACGCTCTTACGATTTCTCTGGGCTCTTTTGTACCTGAACAATGAAACTGCGCATAGGTTTGCCCTGCTTGTGCATTTCTATTAATTGTAACGATGGCTGTGTTTTCCAGTAAACCAAAACTGGCAGCACTAAGCTTAGACATAAAATACTTCCTTAAAAATAACAGGGCATAATGTACTCGCCATAACCATGCACAGCAATGTGCCTATTACTTGCGTAATAAAGACAAGGCTTATCAGCATAAAAAATCCCGCAAAGCGTATGCGGCTTTGCGGGATTGATTTAATAGGCCAATGATAGGCTTATTTGCCGAGCGCTTTATCGACGATCTCAGCCTGTTCCTTATTATGGCGTTTGAGATAGCCGGTTGCTGGCGATGCAGCATCCACGCGGCCAACATAGATGGGGCGTTCCTTGCGGCCCGCATCATTAAGTGCGGCTTCAATGCGGCGATCAATGTAGAACCATGCGCCCATATTTTGTGGCTCTTCCTGGCACCATACGATCTCTGCTTTGGAGTAGCGCTTGAATTGCTCGGCAAGCGGTTTGGCAGGGAAGGGGTACAGTTCTTCAACGCGCACAATCGCAATATCCTTGATACCGCGCGCATCACGTTCGGCTGCAAGATCGTAATAGACTTTACCACTGCACAGAACAACGCGGCGGATTTTTTTATCATCCACCATGTTGCTGCTGACTTCGGGAATGATGCGCTGGAACTTGCTGCCCGGGCCCATATCGGCAAGGGTTGATACGCATAATTTGTGACGCAGCAAGGATTTTGGCGTCATCAAAATAAGCGGCTTGCGGAAAGGGCGGCGGATCTGGCGGCGCAAAATATGGAAATAATTTGCAGGCGTCGTGCAATTGGCAACTTGCCAGTTATCTTCGGCGGAAAGCTGCAGGAAGCGCTCTAGCCGTGCGGAGGAATGCTCCGGTCCCATAGCCATATTCAAAACCCAGCACTGATGTTTCAGAAAGAGGGCTATCAATCACTTCATAGGTGGATTGCTTGCCGGGACGAATGTTGCTGAGTGGTACATAGCGTGCTTCGCTGGTTTGATCGGTCAACACCGAATGGCGTTGCGAGAAGGTACCGCGACCACAATCCTGTCCTGATAAACGTACCGGCGTTCCTTCAATCACCAATGCGCCAAAGGCAAGCGCTTCGGCAGTACCCCAATCAATGCCTTCGCCGGTCGTGGTTGCCTGCAAGCGTGCTTCAAGTTGCTTGGCGATTTTTTGGTTGATGTCAAAGCCTTGCGGGAAAGTAGAAATGCTCTTGCCGATTTCCTTTAGGGTTGCAAGATCAACGGCGGTGTTGCCGCTGCGCTCTTCACCTGATGCCACTTCAAAGCCGGACCATTGACCTTCAAGCCATTCGGCTTTGTTGGGTTTAAAGCTTGGCGCGGATGCGAAATCTTTTTCAAGGCCGGCCACAAAATCATTCTGGATTTTATCGGTTTCTGCTTGGGTAAGGCTGTTTTCTGCAACCAGCTTGCGCGCATAAAGTTCGCGCGTGGTGGTAAGATTTTTAATGACCTTATACATGCGTGGTTGAGTGAAGGCGGGTTCATCGCCTTCATTATGGCCGTGGCGACGGTAGCATACGATATCGAGCACAACATCCTGTTTAAATGTCTGACGGTATTCCATCGCCATGCGTGCAACATGCGCAACAGCTTCTGGATCATCGCCATTCACATGGAACACAGGTGCTTCCACTTTCTTGGCGATATCTGAACAGTAATGCGATGATTTGGAATATTCAGGATTGGTGGTAAAGCCAACCTGATTATTGATTGCAATATGAATGGTGCCGCCAACGCGATAGCCTTTCAGATCCATCAATTCCATGCTTTCAGCAACGACGCCTTGCCCGGCAAAGGCCGCATCACCATGCATGAGAATGCCAACGACGCTCTCAAAATCCTTATCATCCAGGTTGGATGTTTTATTGGCATGTTGCTGAATTTTTGCGCGTACACGGCCCATGACGACGGGATTTACAAACTCAAGATGCGATGGGTTGGGCGACAGCGTGAGATGCAATGTTTTGCCGTTAAACTCACGGTCTTTGGAAAGACCCATATGGTATTTCACATCGCCCGAACCATGAACAGAGTCTGGATAGGCAGGGGTGCCCTGGAATTCTGCAAACATCGCGGTGTAGGATTTGCCAAGAATGTTGGTAAGCACATTAAGACGGCCACGATGCGCCATACCAAATACCACTTCCTTTACGCCAAGATCGGCAGCGCGTTGCAAGATGGTGTGAATGGCAGGAATGGTGGATTCACCGCCTTCAAGACCAAAGCGCTTGGTGCCGGGGAATTTTACAGCGAGGAATTTTTCAAAGCTTTCCGCCTTGGTCAGTTGCTCAAGGATGGTGATTTTGCCTGCTTTATCGAATGTAGGAATGGTGCCTTCAATGCGCGTTTGCAGCCATTGTTTTTGATCATGGTTTTGCACATGGATAAATTCATAGCCAATGCTGCGACAATAGGTTGCGCGGCATAAATCAATGATTTGCTTTAAGGTTGCGGTTTGCAGGCCTAAAACGCCATCAATAAAGATCGGTTTGTCCATATCTTCGGGCGCAAAGCCCCAAAAGGCAGGATCAAGTTCTGGAACAGGCGTTAATTCTTTGATACCCAGTGGATCAAGATTGGCCATCATATGACCGACTGCGCGATGCGCGCGGATCAGCATCAACGCGCGAACCGATTGGCGCGCAACTGTTTGTGCATCTTCGCTGGTGTTAGCAGATGTATTCGCAGGTGTGGGCTTTGCTTCGCCTTTTGCACCTTTAGGAGGAACAGGTAAGTCAATTTTTACACCAATTACTTTTTTGCTGGTTTGTTTGTTCCAGCTTGCGCCGCGAAGTTCGTTCGCGATATTGGGCGCATCATCTTTCATTTCAGAAAAGAAATTCTGCCAGCTTGGATCAACGCTTGCAGGTTCTGTTAAATAACGCTCATACAGTTCGCCAATGAAGTCGGCATTGGCACCAAAAAGGAATGAGAAATTTGCTTGTGACATGAAGGATGGCCTGACCAATAAAAGTGGTTGGTAAATGAAGGGCGCAGCATAGCAAAAACCCCTTACATTGCAAATGCGCGGCAAATCAGTAGTGTTTTTGTTTGATTTTCCTCTTCTAAGGCGAATAGCGGCATGCTGCTTTGCACATCATGCATTGCAGCAAAACGACCAAGACGCTTGCTGCTTAATACCGGTTTAAGCGTGTTGTGAGACAATGCATGTAGAGATAAACCGAGGGGTTTATTTCAGCAACCTAAGGGGAGAGTGTTTATGAAAAAGGAAGTAGTTTTCATTCTGGTTCTCGTTGTAGGCGTTATTGGCTATTTCGTAATGACTTAAGCCAGCGTGAGGCTTACCGATAGGGTAAGTCTTTAAGAAGAAAGGCAGCTCGCTTTAGGCGGTTAGGCTGCCTTTTTTGTTTTTTGGATTATACCACCACTAAATAAAAAAAGGGCCGCGCGGTTTATACCCGGAACGGCCCTTAAAATAGTATCGATTTTTAGATTAAGCAGCCTTTTTGCCAGCCATTGCAGCAAGCATGGTTTCGCCAAGCTTGGCTGGATTGTCGGTAACGATAAAGCCAGCAGAACGCATGGTTTCCATTTTGTCTTGTGCGCCGCCTTTACCGCCAGAGATAATCGCACCTGCATGACCCATGCGGCGGCCCGGAGGTGCCGTTACGCCAGCGATGAAGCCAGCGATTGGCTTTTTGATTTTTGAGCGTGCGTAGAATTCTGCGCCTTCTTCTTCTGCGCTGCCGCCGATTTCACCAATCATGATGATGCCTTGCGTTTCAGGATCGTTGAGGAACAGTTCGAGTGCATCAACAAAGTTGGTGCCGTTAACAGGATCGCCGCCGATACCGATGCAGGTGGTTTGCCCCAGTTTTGCTGCGGTAGTTTGCGCAACTGCTTCATAGGTGAGGGTGCCAGAGCGTGACACGATACCGATTTTACCGCGCATGTGAATGTGGCCTGGCATAATACCAATCTTGCATTCGCCTGGGGTGATAACGCCCGGGCAGTTTGGTCCGATCAGGCGGGTCTTGCTACCGGACAGGCCGCGCTTTACGCGTACCATATCCAGAACAGGAATACCTTCGGTGATGCAAACAACGAGCGGGATTTCTGCATCCACTGCTTCCAGAATAGCATCAGCAGCAAAAGGAGGTGGAACATAGATCACCGATGCGTTTGCACCGGTTTTGGAAACCGCTTCATGCACGGTGTCAAAGATAGGAAGATCCAAGTGAACACCGCCGCCTTTGCCTGGGGTTACACCGCCAACCATCTTGGTGCCATAGGCAATCGCCTGCTGGGAGTGGAAGGTGCCTTGCGAGCCGGTGAAGCCCTGACAAATTACTTTGGTATCTTTATTTACGAGTACAGCCATGTGATGTTTCCTTATCGAGAGTAATTTTTTAATCAGGGGGCGAAGGGCCGGAGTTACGTATGGGCGAAGCTAGATTTTTTTTACCTTCGTCTCTACGTCCCTTCGCTTCTTCGTCCCCTTTTAAGCAGCTTGTTTTGTAACAGCAGCAACAATTTTCTTTGCGCCATCTGAAAGATTATCGCCGGACACGATTGGCAAACCGCTTTCAGCAAGCATCTTTTTGCCAAGATCAACATTCGTACCTTCAAGGCGTACCACGAGCGGTACGCTCAGCTTTACTTCCTTTGACGCTTCGATGATGCCATCAGCGATAATATCGCAGCGCATGATGCCACCAAAGATGTTCACGAAAATACCTTTCACGTTTTTATCGGAAAGAATGATTTTGAATGCCTTGGTTACGCGTTCTTTGGTTGCGCCGCCGCCGACATCAAGGAAGTTGGCAGGTTCACCGCCATAGAGCTTCACGATATCCATTGTTGCCATCGCAAGACCTGCACCGTTCACCATGCAGCCGATGTTACCATCGAGCTTCACATAGTTAAGGTCATTCTTGGTTGCTTCCAATTCTGCTGGATCTTCTTCGCTTTCATCGCGCATGCCCGATACTTCCTTTTGACGGAAGAGGGAGTTGTCATCAAAGTTAACCTTGGCATCAAGCGCAATAATGTCGCCAGTGCCCGTTACAACGAGCGGGTTGATTTCAACAATCGCGCAATCCAGCTCATTAAAGGCTTTCCACATGCCAAGCAGGAATTTCACGCAGTTATTGACCTGCGTGCCTTCAAGGCCAAGGCTGAATGCAACTTTGCGTGCATGAAAGGCTTGCATGCCGGTTGCAGGATCAACCGAGAACTTCATGATTTTTTCAGGATGCTGGGCGGCTACTTCTTCGATATCCATACCGCCTTCGGTGGATGCCATTACAGTCACGCGGCTGGTTGCGCGATCAACGAGCAAGCCGAGATACAGTTCGCGTTTAATGTCGCAGCCTTCTTCAACATAAATACGACCAACCTTTTGTCCCTTGGGACCGGTTTGGTGCGTAACAAGTGTCATGCCGAGCATGCGTTGTGCTTCGAGCTTTACCGCTTCAATGCTTTTGACAACTTTTACGCCGCCAGCTTTACCGCGACCGCCTGCATGAATTTGTGATTTTACAACCCAGAGTGAGCCACCCAAATCCTTGGCAACTTTTTCTGCTTCTTCCACCGTAAAGGCTGCGCCACCGCGCGGAACGTTTACACCGTAACGACGAAGAAGTTCTTTGGCTTGGTATTCATGAATGTTCATTGGTTTGGCCTATCATATAAAGAGCGCGTCAAAAGCAGGCAAAAGCGTTATTGCACTGCAAAAAGATGGCCATGAAATAGCGTGATTTGCGGGGGTGTGCAAGGGTGTAAAAGGAACATGTGTATGTCTTTGGAATCTTAGAGACTGTACTTGCAATAGGGCAGGTCTAGCCCCCCGCCTCTTGCGGGCGGGGTTA
>RGZA01000037.1 GCA_010031785.1 Alphaproteobacteria bacterium | reverse complement strand
CTCAGCCTTAAACTCCGCTGTATATCTTGTTCCTCTCATAGCTTCCTCCCAGTTCATTTATAGACCTTAACTTTTGTCTAGTGAACCGGGGGAAGACCAAACTTATCTTTCTTTCGTTTTTCTTTGAGAATGCCAGTTTTTTTCCTGCAAATCCAAAAATTTTATATTCATACAAGCAGGGAAAAAATTCTTTTTCACCATAACCCGCAATAACTATTCCGGTCAAATCATGAAAATCATGCTCCCTGTATAATATATTCATACAAGTTCTTAAAATAATGGGTGCCAAGCCAACAATATTTATATCTGCAACCATCCCAGCATGGAATATTTTTAATATAAAATCCGCTGCCTTATTTTCATATTCGGCGATTGATGCTTGTAGATCTACGATATCCAAGCTTCCTATCAACTTAATCTGTTCAAGCTTTGTAAGTAAACCCTCTAAATACGTTTTTATAAATTGAATTTTTTTCTCTGCTTCTTGGATTACTTTAAAATTATCTTGTTGGATCAGTGGCAGAATAATTTGGAGAGCAGCTTCTTTAAGTTTATCAAGAATGATTTGTTGTTTAAACTCTGATGAAAAATAATAATCATTATCATTAAGCCAATTCAAAAAATGTTCGCAGTAATCAGATAACAGCGGGTGGTGATCCTTATGTTCACTTCTATAGTGTTTAATTATTATCTCCCAAGGAATTCCGTGAAGGCTAGAATTTGAATAAATCATTATCCCTATAGGATACATCAATGAAAGCTGGAAAATTTTATTTTCGCCTTTGAAGTATCTAGTTTCCTGTTTCCCTTCTTGCCATGATGTAACTGTTCCGGCACTATCTGCCGACAGCACCACTGCTCTACGGTTCATAATTGCTACTTCTGTGGTCATTTATTTCTCCAGAAATTCAGAACAGTTAAAGTACAGGATGATATATAACCTGCCAACTGTGATATCAACAAAGCAGCGGAATTATAGCCTATGCGCAAACCTACCGCCTATATTTGTTGCTTACAATTCTTTTCCGGCTTTTATGCGAGGAAAGCTGCCGCATCTAATGGCATGTATTTGCTGAATACACTCCATATCGGCTGCTGTATTTTGATACCATCCCAATTTAATGGAATAAATCTAGTAAAAATAAGCCAAGCAATACCGACCATAATCGCATATGGAGCTAAATTCTTGTTTTCAAGAAAAGGGATCATTGCCAGAACCCCCCAAGAAATTATCGCAAATGCTGCTGCATCGCCTAAAGCTTGTTGTCTTTCTTCCATATGCAAAATTATAGCCTTGCAAGATAGAAGAGTCGAACTCATTGAAAAGATTGAGCTTTATCATCGATTCACGTCCTTACTTAGGTGGAGGGGATATATCCCTCCGCTTATTAGGTGTGAATCAGGCATGGAGCTTTGCAGCGACGAAGTAAAATTGCTTAAGCTTTGAGTTTGCTAAAGTATTGCCGTCTGGCATGGAGTTTGTATGCCCGACAGTTTGTTATGTTGATATAGGTAATCTCTGGCTTCGTGCTTACCCCATGCTTACCTGAAATAAACTCTGACAGGCAGTATGTGCGTGGACTAGATATAAGTTATTGATAAATAATGAAAAAATGGTGGACACAACAGGGATTGAACCTGTGACCCCTACCATGTCAAGGTAGTGCTCTACCGCTGAGCTATGTGTCCCTTAAAGAAAAAATTGTTTACGGCTTTTGCGGGCAGGGGTCAAGCCTGACAATAAATGGTGTATTTACCGTTGCCGCGGCGGGTGAATGCGGGATTCAAGCCCGTAATAGGTCACAGCAGCCATTGCGCCGGTTATGCCAATCAAAAAGATAAAGCGCAGGCAGAAGGTTAGAGCAGGCATTCCTGCAATCATAATTCCATCAAGCGTTGGTAGGAACAAGGGATGCCACAGATAAATGGCATAGGTATATAGGCCCATCAGCATTGCGGCCCGTGCGAGCGGGTTTTTGTTTTGCGCTGTATCATTCATCGCATTTCTGTTCTCGCAGGATGCAATCAACATAAGCGCATAGAGCGCCGTAACGGATGGCAGGCCGAGCGAATAAAATTGGCGGATCGCCTCATTGACCAGATGCGATAAATCGGATGTCCCAGAAATCACTAGATGGGTTGTGAAAGCGATATAAGACATAACAAGATAGCCGAAGCCTATGATTGCCAATGGCGAGAGGCGGATTTTTTTGAACAGCGATGAAAGGCCATTGAGCAGGAAGCCAGTGAAGAATAAATCAAGATTCATCCATAAGGGCGTATAGACCATTGCATCCCATGTTGTCATGCAGCCGCCAGTACCGGATGCCTGCTGGATCCAGTAGGCGCGGTTTAATGCACCGAATATGATAAGTACGCCGATGGTAAGGGCCGTGCACCGCTGCGACCATTTTCCGGCGAATGCAAACAGCAATGGAACCAGCAGATAAAATTGCATTTCTGTGGCAACGGTCCAGAAGTGGCCGATGCCTTTATTTGCGCCGCACACGCCATTAAAAGTGAAGGTGATGTGTCGGAGTATTTCGCCCAAGAAAGCAGGAAGCGTAAGCCCTTCATAGGTATGGGTGAGTGCGGCGATGACCAGAAGTACGAAAAAATAGGTTGGAACAATTTTTTTGATGCGGTTGGTATAAAATTGCTGGATACCTACGCGCGCAAGGCTATAGCGCTGGCTGTAAAATCCCTTGCCCATCAGATAACCGGATAAAACAAAAAAGATATAAACGCCCACATGGGCGCTGCCATGTAAGAGGAACGTTGCGTTGATGGGGCCAAGCAGCAGGGCTGTGTCCATGCCAACCAAGGGGCGGGTCCATCGGTTGAGAATTGATCGAGCATGGCTGAAATATTTTCAATCTGATGCTGCAATTGATCAAGATTGGCTTTTTCAGAGAAATCGAGCGGTGCAAGTGGCGCTGCGGTTTGGTCGGTGCCTAGCGCAGGCGCAGTTTCAAGGCGACGCATAAGGCTGCTGAGTTTGTCAGCCACATCATTGGATTGGCCTTGCAGTGTTGCGAGAAGGCGCTCAAGCATTTGCGCGGCGCTTTCAACGCGCGTGGCATCAACCGTAACCGTAACCGGTTCGCCCTTTAGCTCATCAATCCGTTCAAAACCATGCTCGACCATCGTACCAAGCTGCTGTAGCGAGGTACTGGTGTTATGAATATTCCCGGCCATGTTGCTAAGATCGTTCTTAAGCTGCTGCAGATCGCTGGAAAGCTTTGCATCAATTGCATAGCCCTTTTCAAGTTCTTCATGAATGAGGCGCATGGCAGGCACGAGCTCTTCGCCCAGATTAATAGCGGGCGCTGACGCAGTTGCAGGAAGCTGGTATTCTAGCTGGCCTTTAAGCGCAGTAATTTTTGCTTCAATGCTGCCATCGACCGCATTGATCTGATCCGCAAGATTTTTATAGCCATTGGTGAGCATTTCAACCCAGCGGCTGATCTGGCCACGCACACCATCAAATTCACCTTTGATATTATTGACCGTGTCAGAGAAGCCGGTGCTGAGCTCTTCGAATTTGGCAAGGATCGCGGGGTTTGCGGTATCAGCAAACGGAAGCGCGGCGCGCGACATGCGGCCAGCATCGCCAAGGGTTGGAACAATCTGGCCAAGCTGACCTGCAACTGCGCCAAGCGTTCCGGTAAGCTGGCTCAGGATGCTCAGGCGCTGCGTCATGTCCTGAACAGAGTTGTGGATCATCTCAATTTGCGAATGGGTTGTGTTAAGTACCTTTTCGTTGCTATGCAGAACGCTTGTGGCGGCATCATCCAGACGGATCGAGATATTGGCGATTTGCAGATCAAAATGGTTGGCGTTATCGCTGACGCGTTGCGTTTGTTCGGAAAGATGGCCGATGAGTTTTTCGGTATCTTTGGTCACCTGTTCGGTGCGCGTGTTCATGGCGCGCACATCTTGCTCAAGCGCAGTGAGGAGTTGCCGTGACTGCTGCGCATAGCCAGTCCATTCATCCTGAAGCTGCGATTGCAGGGTATTGCTGGCGAGTTTGAGCTGTTTAAGGATTGGATCGGTTTCAGCAAGATTATTCTTCCATTCATTGCTGAAGCTCGAATATTCATCGCGGATTGAAATCAGCACATGAGCAAGCGCTTCGGTATGATTATTCATCGCATCGAGCGAGCCATGCATCATGCTGTTAACATCATGGAGCTGCACGGATGCGTTACCAATTGCTTCACCGCTTTGTTCAATGCGGTAGAAGGCGGAATTGCTTTTCTCTTCAAACGAAGCCATGCGGTTGTCAAAGACGCTGATGGTTTCGCTTGCATGCACAGCGCTGCGCGATACATCTTCAAGCAGGCTGGTGATGCGATCGGTTTTTTCTTCGGTATCGCCAAGGAAAGCGCGGATGGCGTGATCATGGCTTGAAACGCTATTGATCGCTTCATTAAGGCGCATGCGCGCGGTGTCGGTTGTTTCTGACATCACCTTGCCGCTTGCACGCAGCAGGTTTGTCGCGGCTTGCAGCTTTTGTGTTAGGTCGCTGGCTTGCACGGCAAACGTATTGCTGGCTTCCAAACTTTGTTGTGCAGCTTTTTTAATGTCACGGTCGGAAGCGGAGAGCACCTGCAAGGTTTGCGCAACGCGCGTGCCGGTTGCCGCTGCAATTTCATTGAGGGAATGCATATCACGCTTGAACTGCTCGACGATATCTTTGGATTGTCCCTGGATCTGGTTATTTTGATAAAAGAGGGTGGAGAGCTTATCGCTCCATTCGCTATGCGTAGTATTCATCTGTGTGTTTGCAGCCACGATGATTTCTTCAAGCGATTGCGCCCTGCGCGTGGTGGTTTCACCTAAAGCGACAAGGTTTTCATGGCCTGCTTTGCCAACGGTTTCCAGTGTTGAACTGTGCTCGGTTAACTGGTTTACGGTTTTCTGCAAATCGCTGATTAATGCGCTGAAAATCGTTGCGGTACTTCCTTCAAAACGCACATGCTGCTCGCCACGTTCCGTTTCAACGACCATATCGGATATGCCGATGGTGGCTTTGCGGATATTGGCGATGCTGCGCGCAAGGCTGCCAAAGCCATCACTGCGATCAAGGCCCCAGATATGTCCGGTTAAATCATTTTCTAAAAGTTCACGGCTGCTTTTTTCGAGTTTACTGAGCGGGGATAAAAAGCCGTAGCGGAATGCAAAAAAGCAAATGAGGGAGAAAGCAACCAGCATAATTACAGTGATGGAGATCAGTTGATAAAGCTGGCGATAGGTATCGGTAATTTGCATCAGCTTGATCTTGTCTTGCTGCGTATCAATTTCAGCGCGATCCTGTTCTGCATTGCTTAATGTTTTGATGCGTTCATTCCATGAGGTTTGCATGCCCGTCAGGGTATTGCGCATCGCTTTTTCATTTTGGTACGCAGTCAGCGCTAGAAAACAGGCAAAGCCCACCACGAGCACCAAGCCGAGCAACCCCCAAAGCAGAGGTGGAGTCGATTTAGGCAAAGAAGACGCTGATTGTTTCGGTTCAGGCATGATATGGCGTAGGATGGCGTCTGGCGCAGCGTCTGATTATCGCAACGCAACCATTGCTTATCCGGATTATTTTCATGGCCGTTATTTTGCTGCGCGGCGAGGCGGGTGAGGTAGCGGTATGATTGTGTGAGGCGCACCATCACATCATTGCTTCCGGCATTATTGACGTTATCCGGATGCAGATTTTTCACGCGTGCGCGATAGGCGTTTTTGATTTCCGTCAGGCGCGATATGGGGCGGATACCAAGATCGCGGCAAGCTTGTTTGACCGTTTGCACATCGGGTAGTTTTACCTCAACACGTGCAAAGTTGCAGGCGGGCAAAGGGCCGGTAAGGCGCATATCAAGGCGGCCACGGCATTCATTATCAATATGCTGCAGGGCGCTGACGACGCGCTCTTCCTGATGTGCTTCAACAAGCAAAATAGCCTGTAAAACGATATCATTATCGTTGTTTTCAAGAATGATGATGTCCTGCAGATGGCGCTGCAGATGCAGCAGCATCTGATCGCGCACCGAACGGCGCTCGGTTTCAATCGCAAGCTCGGTATTCTGGTTTTTTGGAAAACGTTCCATTAATTGCTGCATCGCTGCGCTATCCCAGCGCACAACGAGCGAAAATTGCCGCGAGGTGCCATACTTGCCTAGCAGATCAAGGATATCACGTTGATGATGGTGCAGCGCTTGAAGAATGGAAGAAGAATGTTGGAACACACTGTCAAAGGATGCAGGAATAACTTTGCCAAGCACGGTTACAGCGCCAAGCATGCGGTGATAATGCATCAGGCGCTGCAGCTTGAGGTGATCAGCATCGTGCCATGGCCAGTTGTGCGGCTCGTGCCCTACAAGCGCATGCAGCATCCCGCTTGAGATAATGCTGACCTCCTGATCATTGATGCGGCTGCCGGCTTTTTTAAGCGCCATGCATCCTTCATCATCGGTAAAGGCAAAAACACGCAAATTATTCGGGATGAATTGGGAGATGTTGTTCATACTTTATTAATAGATAGATTGCCCCCATTTTGTGGAGTCAAAAATTCCTACTTACTGAAATGAGGTGTGGATAAGAATAAAAGCGCAATAGTCAGACAATTGCTTGAGAAATTTCCTTTGTAGAATAAGAGGTTATATAAAATGTTTAGTATGATTCAGCTTTTTAGTAAGCTAATTGTATAAAACCAAAACAAATACCTCATTTTGCATGAAAATTATTACGTACAGCGATTTGCATTTGGAATTTAAGCCGGATATCGAGGCGTTGAAGGATGCATTGGCGCAATCGGATGCGGATGTTCTGGCGCTGTCTGGCGATTGCGTAGTTATGGAAAATTATAAAAGTTATGAGTTGCTTGCAAAGCTTTTGGAGGTATGGAGCAAGCCCGTCCTCTATGTCCATGGCAATCATGAATATTATTCACAAAGACCCATGAGCGTTTCTGAAAGAGGTTTTAAAAGCTGGCTAGAGAGCAGCTATCCAAATGCTCGGGTTCTTGCAAATGGGGCAGTAACCATTGATGGCGTACATTTTTTCGGTGGTACGATGTGGACTGATTTTTCCGGCGGGAATGTGGACGCGATGAGTGTTGCTACAAAGCTTATGCAAGATTTCAAGCTTATCAAAAATGAAAATCATATCCCTTTAAAACCATCTGATATGATCGCGTTGCATGAAGCGTTTAAGCTTGAATTACTATTGTGGTTTAAGCGCGCTCTGCCTGGGCCACATGTTGTTATTAGCCACCATGCGCCTGTTCATCATCTTCATCCAACCCATGAGCGTAGTTTATTATCATCTGCGTTTGTAGCGGAAGATATGCGCAGTATTATTGAACAGTATCAGCCTGAGGTATGGATCTATGGCCATACGCATCAATGCGATGATCAATCGATTGGCAGAACCAGAATTGTTTCAAATCAATTGGGCTATGTGCATCGCCAACCAACGGCGATTGATGTTCCTGGGCGGCCTTCTTTCATTCCATCCAATACTGCTAATAGACCTATGCCAAATCTATAACCACCATTAGCCAAAGCTCTGCGGATCAATATCAATATGCAGGCGTATGTTTTTGGAAAGATTTGCCTTGCTCAACCATGTGCGCATAAAAGCCTGCATCTTTGCCGATTTTGGGCTTTGAATTAAAAAACGTTGCCGGTGGCGGCCACGCAATAATGCCATCGGTGCTGGCGCTGGGCCTAAAACCCTGAACCCTGCCTGTTCAGGAATAAGTTGCGCAAGCATATGCGCAGCTTGGGTAACGGTGGCGTGATTGGTTCCAGAAAGTGTAAGCGTGGCAAGGCGCGCAAACGGCGGCATCGAAAATTTTTCGCGTTCTGCCACCAGCACATTCATCAGCCCATCGCGATTATGATTTTTTAAATTTTGCATCACCGCATGCTGCGGTTGCGTAGTTTGCAGATACACATGGCCGTTATCATCGGCGCGGCCTGATCGCCCCGCAACCTGATAGAGCAATTGAAAGGTGCGCTCTGCTGCACGTAAATCACCACCCTGCAGGCCAAGATCAGCATCAATCACGCCTACAACCGTGAGTTTTGGAAAGTGATAGCCCTTGGCAACAATCTGTGTGCCAATCAGAATATCAATCTCACCTTTACCCATGGCATCAACAATGCGTTGCACTTCGGAAAGATTATTCTGGGTATCGCTTGCTAAAATCGCATGACGTGCATCCGGAAATAATTTTTTTGCTTCTTCCGCAAGACGTTCAATGCCGGGGCCACATGCAGCGAGTTTATCTTCTGCCTTGCATGATGGGCATGCGCGCGGATAGGCGCAGGCATAATCGCAATGGTGGCAGTTGAGGCGATGTTTTCCATCCTGCCGATGCTCAACAAGCCACGAGGAACAGGACGGGCACTGAAACCGGTATCCGCACGCGCGGCACAGGGTAAGTGGCGCATAACCGCGACGGTTGATAAATAACAGCGCCTGTTCACCGCGCGCGATTGCTTCGCGCATTGCCTGTTGCAACGTTGGGCTGATCCAGTTTTTTGCAGTCAGTTTTTCCTGCCGCAAATCAATCAGATGAATATGCGGCGGTTTGGCAATGCCATGGCGCTGTGGCAGCGTGACATGGCCATAGCGCTTGCTTTGCATATTGACCATCGTTTCAAGCGATGGTGTAGCGGAGCTTAAAATAACCGGAAGGTTTTCAAGCTTACCGCGCATTACCGCCATATCGCGTGCATGGTAAATCACGCCTTCTTCCTGTTTATAGGACCCATCATGCTCTTCATCGACGACAATCAGGCCAAGATTTTTAAACGGCAGGAAGAGGGCGGAGCGCGCACCAATCACCATTGGTGCTTTGCCATGTGCAATCGCTTTCCATGCGTTGCGGCGTTGCGCAGGGGTAAGGCCCGAATGCCATAGGATGGGCGCAAAGCCAAAACGTGATTCAAGACGGCTGAAAATCTGTGTGGTGAGTGATATTTCCGGCAATAAGAGCAGGCATTGTTTGCCTTGCGCCATGGCCGCACATATCGCTTCACAAAACACCTCTGTTTTTCCAGAACCGGTTACACCATCAAGTAATGTAACTGAAAAATTTCCAAGAGTGGCGATAAGGGAATTCGCAGCAGATAATTGTTCGGCGCTTAATACCGGCTTTTGAACGGGTGCATGCTCGGCTTCTTTTTTTGCGCTTCGTTCTTTCTTAGGATTTTTTTGCGCGCTTTGCCCACCCAGCAGCATGGCCAGAATATTTCCAGCGGGTGCCATGCAATAATCAGCAACCCATAGAATAAAATCGAGCATGACAGGCGACAATGTCGGTGCATCGACAAGCGCATGAATGGTTTTGATTTTGTGTGCAGGAATAGTTTCCGATGATGGGCCCAAAACAACACCAAAACTTTTTTTGCTGCCAAGTGGAACCTCCACCAACTGTCCGCGCGGTGCATCCATGTTGGCGGGAAGCGCATAGGTAAAGGGTTTGGGCGCCGCTTGCGCGGTCAAAACCTCAATTAAATTTGTACCATTATTTGGCATTACGGGGCTGGAATCAGAGTTCATGTTCGATTACAGTGTAGCCACATCTGGCCAAATTCAAAATTAAAGAGAAGAAGAAATGAAGTTTTTTGTCGATACCGCTGATATTAACGATATCAAAGATCTTGCCGCTACTGGTTTGTTGGATGGCGTTACAACCAACCCATCGCTTGTTGCAAAATCGGGCCGCAATTTTGTGGAGCTGATTAAGGAAATCTGCACTGTGGTCGATGGCCCTGTGAGCGCTGAAGTTGCATCGGTTGATTATGAAACCATGCTGGAAGAAGGAAAGTACCTGGCAACATTGGCACCTAATGTGGCGGTTAAGGTTCCGCTAACGGAAGCAGGATTAAAGGTATGCAAGTATTTGTCGGGCAAAGGCACGATGGTCAATGTGACCTTGTGTTTTTCATCTGCGCAGGCCTTGCTTGCTGCAAAAGCGGGTGCAACGTTTGTATCGCCGTTTGTTGGCCGCCTTGATGATATTGGTCAAGATGGGATGGGGCTGATTGAAGAAATCTGCCATATGTATCAGGCACAGCCAGACCTTAAAACACAGGTATTGGTGGCATCGGTGCGTCATCCGCGCCATGTGGTGGATGCAGCTAAAATGGGCGCGCATGTTGCAACATGCCCCCCTGCAATTATCCGCCAGCTTTTTGGTCATCCGCTAACAGATAAGGGCTTAGCGCAATTTGTTGCTGATTGGGCGAAGACCGGCCAAAAAATCTTGAAATAGAGTGTAATCGTGGCGGGACCTGAATCAGAAAAAGAAGAAAACGCCAAAGAAGAAAACGTTGTCGCGTTTGATTCAAGCCTTGTTCGCAAACTGCAAAATGATTTGATGCATATCCGTCAGGAGCGTAGCGAAATTATCGAAGGTAGTCGCCTTTACTGGCAACGCGTGCAGGTGGTGCATGAAGCGGTGATTATGTTGCATGATGCCGCAGCGTTGCCTGATGCGGTGAGCATTTTACAGGAAGATGTCGCGCGGTTATTAGGGTTTGATGCAATTACCCTAATTTACGAGCGCCTTGCGGATGATAAAATCGGCGCATTGAGCAGCTATTTCCGTGCTATTCCGGCTTTTATGGTCAATGCGGCCTTTGCGGCGACTGAATTTCATATCGTAGAAGATCGTGCGCAGTTGGAAAGTTTGTTTCCAGAGCAATCCGCACAAATGGCGTTTGCGATTTGCCTGCCACTTCAAACAGGAGATCGTCATGGTGCGCTCGTAATGGCGAACCGCAATGCGCAATATTTATCGCTCGGACAGGCGCTGGAGCCCTATGTATTTCTTGCGCGTTGCGTTGAACGGTTAGGGCGGCAATGGCTGAGCCAGACATAACATTGTCGCATGCCAGCACTGCTGAAGAAGCGGTCAATGCATGGCTGTCATACCTTACCGATATTCGCGATCAATCGATCTATACCACCACCAACTATGCGCATGATGTACGCGTGTTTATTGCATTTCTAGGCAATTACCGTGGGCAAGCAATTACGGTTGCTGATTTTAATGCGCTCGATATGACCGAAGCGCGCGCGTGGCTTGCGGATCTCGCTGCCAAGGATATTGGCGCAGCAAGCAGGGCGCGCGCGATTTCAGCATTGCGTAGTTTTTATAAATGGCTGACCAAACAAAAACTGGTGCAGAACGCCATTTTGCAAACCCTGCGTTCCCCAAAAAAACCGCAACGCACGCCGCATCCGCTCACCGCGCATCAGGTCGATGATTTTATGGATAATGCCCAAGTGGTGCGCCCCGATTGGGTTGGCGCGCGTGATCGCGCACTTTTTATGCTGCTTTATGGATGTGGCTTACGGATTAGCGAGGCATTATCGCTTAATGGCGATGACTGGCGTGCTATTCAATCAGGGCAATTAAATGTAACAGGGAAGGGACGCAAACAGCGTGTAGTGCCTGTGCTTGAGCAGATCAAAGCTGAGTTGCAAACCTATATCAAAGCCTGTCCGTTTGAAATGCAATGTGATGAAGCGATTTTTCGCGGCGAGAAAGGCGGGCGGCTGAATCCCGGCGTTGCCGAACGCGCGATGCGTAGCATTCGTAAGCAATATTTACTGCCCGATTATGCAACGCCGCATGCGCTGCGTCATTCCTTTGCCAGCCATCTGCTCAATAGCGGTGCGGATTTGCGCAGTATTCAGGAATTACTTGGCCATGCGTCACTTTCAACAACGCAGCATTACACCAAGGTCGATGAAGAAAGCTTGCTTGCGGTATTTGAAAAAACACATCCGCGCGCGAAGGTTAAATAGCCAGTACAACCAATACATATAGTGCGATAAAGAGAAGTTCGATGAGTGCGTGTTCGCGGCCAATGGGCGCGTGACAGAACCGACACTGGCCTTTGTTCATAACATAGGATGCAATTGGAATGAGATCGCGTGGCGCAAGGGTTTGCTTGCAGGAGTTGCAATAAGAACGTGGTGCAATGATCGATTGCTTGCGTGGTAGGCGATAAAGCAAGACGCCTGCAAAGCTGCCTAGCGTGCCGCCCACAAGAATGGCAGCGATGATTTTTAAAAAAGTGATTAGGGTGTATTCGGACATATGAAGATTGTTCTCAATATTATTAGTCATGCCCGCGAAGGCGGGCATCCACCAGTTTACTTGAAAATGTTCAATACAAAAAGAATCTCTCAGTTTTTAAGAAAAAAGAAAAACAAGTTCGTGGATGCCCGCCTTCGCGGGCATGACGGATGGTGATTGTTACACTCGGTGCAGGCGCATCAGGCCCATTTTCAGGAACCATGCGATGGTGCGCATATAACGTGCCGTATCCGTAATACTCAGCGCGTCCTGAACTTCCTGAATGCTGCGCTTTTGATTGACGTAAAGGACACCCATGATTTTACTCATTATATCTTCGGGCAGCAGCATATCCATGCCGAACATGTTCATGCGATGACGCGCGATGATTTCAATATCATGCGTTTTAGCAAGAATTTCAAGGCGATCAGTTGCAAGAATATGCGTGCTCGCAAAACCTGCAAACATGCTAGATGGATCAGGGTAGGAAGGGTGCGCCGCAGGCCAGTTGGCTGGCGCAGGATGATTGAGATGCGCACTTTTACGTTTGCGCATTTGTTCATCCCATAAATCTTCATAGGCTGGAATAATGGCCTTCCAGTCATAATTTTCAATGGCGCGCTTGCGGCCTGCTTCGCCCATGGCGATGCGCTTTTCCTTGTCATTGATCAACGTAACAAACGCCTCGGCCGCTTTATCGATATCAACGGCAACGGTTTGATTATTGCGAATGAGGTAATCGCCATAATTGCGCAGATTATAATAATGTGTCGCGACATCAAGATTGCTGCCGGGCGCAATGCTGATGGTTGGAACAAGATAACCATCTACGGCATCGCGCACACCATCGCGATACCCATCCCAATCGCTGACAACGGCAGGAAGGCCGCACGCCATCGCTTCAATCGGGGTGAAGCCAAAACTTTCCTGAATATTGTCAATAAGCGATGAGAAAATATCACCACACGCCCACAATCCATCCGGAAAGCGCGGATCATTATTGAGCACAAAATCAACCTGCACATTTTTACAGATATCGGTCGCGAGTTGGTGGAATTCAGGCTCCATCAATTCGGGTTTGAAGAAGCCATACATCACAAGGCGCACTTTTTTAGGCACAGCCTGTTGTGCGGCAAGTTCGGCTGCTTTTAAAAGGGCGATTGGATGGGCTTTGGTCGCATAGCTTAAACGGCCGACATATAAAATGACGACTTCATCGTCACTGATGCGCAAAGCGGCGCGTTGTGCTGCACGATGCTGCGGTGTGGCTAGCGTTTGGAAACGCGATGTATAAATGCCAAGCGGGATCACCGGTAGATCAACCGGGCAGGTAAAATGCCCACGAAAACGGTGTTGTAAATATTCGGCCTGAATATCCCATAGTGCTTTGATCGCATCGCGAATAGCGCGCGATGGGCAAATAATCGCATCTCCAACTTGCGTTGGCGCGGTGAGATATTGCAGCATCACATCGGCAATACGCTCCCCCGACAACGTATGCACAATGCTCGATACCGCATAGCCGGTGCCAGGAATTTGCAAGCGGCGCCAGATATGATCACCCAGATTGGGGTCGGGGCGGAAGAGCAAGCCAACATCCTGCATCGCATAGGCAGGATTTGCGCTGGGGATTAGTGCACAGCGGCTGAAATCAATGCGTTCGCTGCGCGCAAGATTTTTAAGTTCCTCCGCACTTTCATCACTGCCTGCGAAGAAGAAAAATTCGGCGGCGCGGCTGTAACGGAAAAAGGCTTTTAGAAAACTGGTAATCGCAACATCAATGCCGAACACTTCTGTTGGGCTAGTGCCGGATTGTGCTTTAAGATAATTGATAACGGTTTTCATGCACCGGATTTCAATTTTTTAATCGTGTTGGTTGTGCTTTGACCTTCAACAAGATTGGCAAGCACAATGCTGCCACCCCAGCTTTTTACATCCGCAGCACCGACAACAGTTTCTTCGGTGTAATCCGCGCCCTTTACCAGCACATTGGGGCGCAAGGCCTTGATGAGTTCAAGCGGTGTGTCTTCGTTAAAAATTACCACCAGATCAACGGGGTTGAGTGTGGCAAGAACCGTTGCGCGCGCTTTTTCATTTTGGACGGGGCGCTCTGCACCTTTTAAACGCTTTACCGACGCATCGCTGTTCAGGCCAACTACGAGGCGATCACATGCCTTGCGCGATTGCTGAAGCAGGGAGATATGCCCCGGATGCACAAGATCAAAACAGCCATTGGTAAAACCAACATTGAGGCCTTGACGACGCCAGCGTTCCACCAATTCAATCGCTTTGTTTTGCGTAAGGACTTTTTCATTGATATCGCGGTCTTCGACCTGGCGGAAATTATTGATCAGTTCTTCGATGCTGACAGTTGCGGTACCAACTTTGCTTACCACGATTGAGCCTGCTTCATTGGCAGTGTGCGCTGCATGTTCCATGCTCATTCCTGCAGCAAGCGCGGTTGCAAAACCTGCAATCACGGTATCACCAGCGCCCGATACATCGTAGACTTCGCGCGCCGTTGCCTTGATATGGATAGGTGGCTTGCCTGCTGCAACCAGACACACGCCATCGCCGCCTAGCTTGGCGAGTACCGCTTTGAATTTATATTTTGCAATCAGTTGCTCGGATGCTTTCACGGCATCCTCCACAGTGCGGATTTCATGGCCGCTGGCTTCGGTCAGTTCCTTGCGGTTGGGCGTGACGATATCTGCGCCGGTATAACGCGTGTAATCGCGGCCCTTGGGGTCGATGATCACAGGTTTATTATGTTGCTTACCCAGCGCAATCGCTTCGGCAATTACTTTTTGCGTCAGCACACCTTTTGCATAATCGGATAAAATGACAGCGCTGACTTGTGGTACGGCAAGACGCAGGCGCGTGATAACCTGATCTTCCATTGCAGCGCTAAGATTTTCTGCGCGCTCAACATCACAGCGCAGTACTTGCTGAATGCCAGCAACAAAACGAGTTTTAATCGTGGTGGGACGGTCTTTGTCGGTAAGTAGATGTGGGGTGATAACTTCATCAAGGGATAATTGCTTGGCAACTTCAAACCCGGCGCTATCGGCGCCAATCACCGAAATCAAATCGCAATGCTGTTTCAAACTGACAAGGTTGCGCACAACGTTACCAGCACCACCAAGCATCGAGATTTCACGCACATAGCGCATAACGGGAATGGGTGCTTCGGGAGAAATGCGATCCACCTGCCCATACATGAAGCGATCAAGCATCACATCGCCGACCACAAGGATTGGATTGCTAGGAAGACGTTCAAGCTGTTGGATGATATCAAATTGCATGCTGATAACGGGTAAAGTTGATACTCAACCATAACCGCTAACGCCATGTTATCGCTACTTATATTTTAGAATTTTAATATCGTGAGTCTGTAACGGTCAAAATGCTCGACTCCCTCCCGTGTTTTAAGCCATTTCACGCTTATTGTTGTGAGTGGCAGCAGAATGGCTTCGTAGAGTGATTTGGCAATCCATGTGCCAAGAATAAGCATGATGATGGTGTGTGTTGGAATGTTTCCTGCGAAAGCAACAACAAAGAAAACGCTGCTGTCGACAAGCTGCGCGCCCAGTGTCGATACTAAGGCGCGTAATGGGAAGTTATCACCGCGCGACCACAGTTTCATTTTTGACATGATGTAGGAATTGGTAAATTCGCAAAACACATAGGCGATGTAGGATGCGATGATGATGCGTGGCAAGCCACTGTTAGCCGCGGAAAATGCTTCCTGCAGTTTATAATCAGGGGATGGTGGAAGCATGATCGCAATTTGTACGAAAAATAAAAACAGTAAGCCGCAGCCAAATCCTGCCCAGATTAATCGGCGGGTGCGATTAAAGCCGTAGATTTCTGTCAGAATATCGCCGAACACGCAGGTGAGGGGATAGACCAGAGTTGCAGCAGAAAAAGTGAATGGGCCGATGACCCATAATTTATCCGCAATCACCCATGTGATCATGTTGGTACAAATATAGAGGCATGCAACGATATCAATATAGCGCGGATGCCATTCGTGATCGGTACCTGTTTCCTTCAAATGTATATCGCGTTTAAACATGCTTGCCTGCTTTCATGGAATGAATGTTCCTTGTTAACGTAGCGTGGAGCGAGCCGTTTAAATAGTTTCATAATACTTATAAATAGTATTTTAAGCTATTTAATGGTATTAAAATGCATAATGATTACTATTTCTCAAATAAAAGCGGCGCGGCTGCTTCTTGATTGGAAGCAAAGCGATCTGGCGCGCGTGAGCGGTATGTCGTTTGCAGCGATTGCCGCGCTTGAGCGCGGGAAGGGAAAGCCACGCGCCAGCACCATGGAGGCGATCCGCGGCGCGTTCGAAAAATTTGGTATTGAATTTATTTAAGATCATGGCGTCGATTTGCGCCCGGAAAAATTCAATGTAAAAATTCTGCGTG
>RGZA01000036.1 GCA_010031785.1 Alphaproteobacteria bacterium | reverse complement strand
GTGCTTTCAATCACGCGTGCGCCGGCAAATGCAATCTGTGCACCTTTTTCGGCGATATGAATATCGCCCAGCATCGCAAAGGATGCCGTCACGCCGCCCGTGGTTGGGTCGGTCAGCACCACGATATAAGGCAGACCTGCCTGCTTGACCATATTCACGGCAATGGTTGTGCGTGGCATTTGCATGAGTGATAAAATCCCTTCCTGCATGCGCGCACCGCCCGATGCAGGGATGATCACAAGGGGCGTGCGGTTGGCAACAGCCTGTTTGGCTGCGGTCACAATACCTTCGCCAACGGCTGTGCCCATGGAGCCACCCATAAAGCCGAAATCAAACGCAGCAATGGTTACAGGGCGCGTTGCCATCTTGCCTTCGGCAACAAAAATGGCATCGCGCTGCCCGGTGCGTTTGCGCGCATCGCGCATACGATCAGCATATTTTTTCATATCTTTGAAATGCAGCGGATCGCTGACGGTTTTTGGCAAGGTAATCAGACGGAAATCGCCATCATCAAACAGCATTCCAAGGCGACGCAAGGGTTCTAATCGCAAATGGTATCCGCATGCGCGGCACACATTGAAATGATCTTCAAGTTCGCGCTTGAACAGCATGGCGCCGCAACCCGGGCATTTATCCCACAAATTATCCGGCACATCTTTTTTGGTAACAAGAGCCCGGATTTTAGGGCGAACAAAATTACTGATCCAGTTCATCGGTCTTCCTTTTAATTAGGCAGCTGCTTTTTTGCGTGCATCATGCACAGCAGTGCTCAGGGTTTGCACATAGGTGCATACATTGGTGACAAGTTCGTGTCTGCAATTCAGATTACGTTCAACGGTTTGTACAATTGCGCTGCCAACCACAACCGCATCGGCATGGCGTGCAACGGTTTGCGCTCCCGCAGCATCCTTAATGCCAAAGCCCACTGCAACAGGAAGCTTGGAATGCTGCTTTAAGCGTGCAATGGCGTTTTGCACCTGCTGTTCGCTGGCTGTTGCTGCACCCGTAATGCCGGTGATGGATACATAATAAAGAAAGCCACCGGAATTGCTTAGCACCGCTGGCAAACGTTTTTCATTCGTTGTTGGTGTGGTCAGGCGAATAACATACATGCCAGCTTTTTGTGCTGCCGGGCGGAATTCTTCATCTTCTTCAGGTGGCAAGTCAACAATGATCAAGCCATCCACGCCTGCCTGCGCAGCATCACGTGCAAATTTTTCTGCGCCATAGGAATAAATCGGGTTGTAGTAACCCATCAATACGATTGGCGTTGTTGTATTAAGTGCGCGGAATTCACGCACCATTTGCAATGTTTTTACAAGTGTCATGCCGCCGGCCAGCGCACGCAAATCCGCTGCTTGTATAGCAGCGCCATCGGCCATCGGGTCGGTAAAGGGCATGCCAAGCTCAATCACATCCACGCCTGCTGCTGGCAATGCCTGTAACAGTTTCAGTGATGTTTCATAATCAGGATCACCGGCAACGGTAAAGCTGATAAAGCCAGCCTGATTGGCCGCGCGCAATTCAGCAAAGCGCGCATCAAGACGATTATTCACGCTCATAATGTGACTCCCAATTTCTCCGCCACATTGAAAATGTCCTTGTCACCGCGTCCACATAGATTCATCACCATCAGGTGATCCTTGGGCAGCGTTGGTGCGAGCTTGGTAACATAAGCAAGCGCATGTGCGGGTTCCAGCGCAGGAATAATGCCTTCCATTTTGCAGCACAGTTGAAACGCAGCGAGCGCTTCATTGTCGGTTGCTGAAACATAATTTACGCGCTTGGTATCAAACAGATAGGAATGTTCAGGGCCAATGCCGGGATAATCAAGTCCTGCGGAAATGCTGTCGCCTTCTAAAATCTGCCCATCCGCATCTTGCAATAAATAAGTGCGATTGCCGTGTAATACACCGGGGCGACCACCATTAAGTGATGCTGCATGCTTGCCGGTTTCAATGCCATGCCCGCCTGCTTCAACGCCATACATTTTTACAGTTGGCTCATCCAGGAATTCGTAAAACAAACCAATCGCGTTTGATCCACCGCCAATGCATGCAACAAGGCTATCGGGCAAGCGGCTTTCTGCCTTCATCATTTGCCCGCGTAATTCCTTGCCAATCACCGATTGAAAATCACGCACCATCGCAGGGTAGGGGTGCGGGCCCGCTGCAGTGCCGATAATATAAAAAGTATCTTCAACATTTGTTACCCAATCGCGCAACGCTTCATTCATTGCATCTTTAAGCGTGTGCGATCCTGATTTTACCGGCACAACGGTTGCGCCAAGCAATTTCATGCGGAACACATTGGGTTTTTGCCGTTCAATATCAACCGCGCCCATATAAACGGTGCAGGGTAAATCAAACAAAGCGGCAACCGTTGCGGTGGCTACGCCATGCTGACCTGCGCCGGTTTCCGCAATAATGCGTTTCTTGCCCATACGGCGCGCGAGCAAAATCTGCCCCATGCAATTATTGATTTTGTGCGAACCCGTATGGTTGAGCTCATCACGCTTGAAGTAAATTTTTGCACCGTTCAGATGTTCAGTTAGGCGCTTGGCAAAATAGAGCGGTGATGGGCGGCCCGCATAATGCTCCATATAATAGTCGAGCTCTTGCTGAAAACTCGGGTCAGCCTTGGCGGCGTTATACGCTTTTTCCACTTCCAAAATGAGAGGCATCAGGGTTTCCGCAACAAAGCGTCCCCCAAACAGGCCAAAATGTCCGCGTTCATCTGGGCCCGTTTTAAACGAGTTCGGGCGGGAAGCGTTTGTATTCAATGCAGTCTTGTTCATGCTATTCCTATAAGAGGGCGGCAGTTTGGCTTTTTTCCAGCGGCCTTGCAAGAGAGGCATAGTTTACTTAAGTAAATAAGACTTAAAATAATTGTGAAATCGATGGTAAAAGCCTGATCATGAGCATGATTTCAAAAATGAATGAGCGCAGCCGCGAGATTCTGCGCCAGATTGTGGATAGCTTCCTTGAAACGGGGGAGCCGATTGGATCGCGCACGCTCTCGCGCCGTTTGGGCAATCTCTCACCCGCAACGATCCGCAATGTGATGGCGGATCTTGAGGAGCTCGGTTTGCTTGCCGCAAAGCATACCTCGGCCGGACGTTTGCCAACCGAAGCTGGCATGCGTTTATTTGTGGATGGTATTTTAGAAGTCGGCGCGATCAGCGATGATGAACGGCGCGAGCTTGAAAGCCTCACTGCGCCCATGGGCAAGAATATCAATCAGGCGCTCGAGGAAATGACGCGCACGCTTTCGGGTTTATCTTCCTGCGCAGGTATGGTGGTGGTACCCAAAGCGGAAGAGCGCGCACTCAAACAAATCGAATTTGTCAGCCTAGCGCCCGATCGTATTCTGGTAGTACTGGTCAGTGAAGGTGGCCTTGTTGAAAACCGCGTGATTAATTTATCCTATACGTTGCCACCGCACACGCTCACCATGGCGGCGAATTTTATCAATGCACATTTGGCGGGTAAGGGCCTGAGTGAGGCGCGCGCCATTATGGGCGATGAAATTCTCAAGCAAAAAAATGAATTGGATGCGTTAACCACGAAGGTTGTTGAAGCAGGACTTGCCATTTGGTCGGGCGAAGCATCAGGTGGTCATGGGGGTGGTCATCTGATTGTGCGCGGGCAATCCAAACTGCTCGAGGATGTCAGCGCGATGCAGGATCTGGAGCGTATTCGTGGGTTATTTGAAGTACTCGAAACGCGCGAAACCATGCTGAAATTGCTGGATGCAACGCAAGTGGCAGAAGGCGTAAAAATTTATATCGGTGCAGAAAATCGCTTGTTTCAAGGCAGCGGTTGCAGCATGATCATTTCACCCTATATGAATAGCAAAGAAAAAATCATCGGTGCAATCGGTGTGATTGGACCGATGCGAATGAATTAGATCTTTTAGATGTTGCAGATAATATGCAGCGCGCCCTGCAATCGGTAACTCCTGAAATGCTCGAAGGCAATGCGGGCGTTAAAAATCTGTGCGTTGGCGTAGAAGCAACCGCGCAGCAGCTTAGCAGCGTGTTTGAGCGTTATGGCATTCAAAAAATGGATGCACTAGGCCATGTGTTTGATCCCAACCATCATCAGGTTGTAACTGAAATTGATGCACCGGATAAGGCACCGGGCACGGTCGTGCAGGTGTTACAAACGGGTTATGTGGATCCAAGGTCGCTTGCTGCGTGAAGCAATGGTCGCGGTTGCAAAAGGCGGCCAGGCTGCACCGCAGCACGTTGATCAAAAAGTATAAGGCTCATGGAATATCGCGCGCTTGGAACGTCGGGACTGCAAGTCAGTGTCATCTGTTTAGGTACAATGACATGGGGCCAGCAAAACAGTGAAGCGCAAGCGCATGCGCAGATGGATATGGCGCTGCAATCAGGCGTGAATTTTTTCGACACCGCCGAGATGTATCCCGTGCCGCCATCGAGCGAAACCGCAGGCCGTACCGAGCAATATATCGGTACGTGGTTTGCGGCGCGCAAAAACCGCGAGAAGATCATTCTTGCAACCAAGGTAGTCGGGCGTTCCAGCAATTTCAATTATCTGCGCGGACAAGAAACGCGCCTTGATAAAAAGAATATCACGAGCGCAATCGAAGGAAGTTTGAAGCGCTTACAGACAGATTATATTGATCTTTATCAATTGCATTGGCCGGATCGTAATGTGAATTCCTTTGGCCAGCTTGGCTATATGCACGATGCAAGCGAAAGCTATATCCCGTTTGAAGAAACACTCGGCGTTTTGCAAGATTTGGTGAAGGCCGGTAAGGTGCGTCATGTGGGTTTGTCCAATGAAACGCCCTATGGCACGATGCGCTTTTTAGAAGAAGCGCAGATGAAAAATCTGCCGCGCATGCAGTCGGTACAAAACCCGTACAGCCTTTTAAATCGCACCTATGAAATTGGTATGGCGGAAGTTTCCATTCGCGCCAATTGCGGATTGCTCGCTTACTCGCCTCTCGCGATGGGTGTGTTATCAGGAAAATATCTGGGTGGCGCAAAACCTGCCGGATCGCGCATGGCGCTGTTCACGCGTTTTCAGCGCTATAATAATAAAAATGCAGAAAGTGCAACGGCGCGTTATGTAAAAATCGCGCGTGATGCAGGCCTTGATCCCGCGCAGATGGCGTTGGCCTTTGTAAACCAGCAGCCGTTTGTGACCAGTAATATTATTGGTGCCACAACGCTGGAGCAGCTTAAGAGCAATATCGGTAGTATGGATGTGAAGCTTTCAGCCGATGTGCTGCGCGCGATTGATGGTGTGCATATGGATATTCAGAACCCTTGTCCTTAATTAAAACACGGTGGATCCCCGCCTTCGCGGGGATGACAAAGAAGAAGTATTAACGCCAGTGCATACTGGGTTATGTGTTTCACGTGAAACATTTTCGATAACGGCTTGATCGGCAAAATCTATTTTAAAATCAAGCGAATAAGTTTTTTAAAACAAAAATTTTGGCTGTCATGCCCGCCCAGAAGGGATTTTTGGGGCGGGCATCCACGAACTTACTTTTATATGATAAGGTGGGCTAGATTTAAAAAAATAAAAATGATCGAAAGTCAAATATGATTGATGATAAGCATAAACTGTGGAGCGAATTCGATGAATGTGGCGAAGTAGAAATTCGCCAACGTCTAGCAAATCAAGTTTATGGGGAATCAAAAACATTTGCTGTTAAAGCATGGCTTCAACATAGAGTTAGTCAAAGAAGCGAAGCGGCAATGTCTGAACAGTTATCTATAGCTCGTGATTCTGTGGTTGCTTCTTAAGATGCAGCAGAAAGTGCAAGAGTTAGTGCGGAAGCCGCAAAAGCTCAAGTCATGATTGCTGTTTTAGCTCTCGTCATTGCTGCGATATCAATTATAATTTCCATTGTAAGTATTGGTCATAAATAAAAAAATGAAAGTAAACTCGTGGATGCCCGCCTTCGCGGGCATGACAGATATTTGTAAGGCTATGATTAAGTGATGCGATTGTCTAAATCCTCCATAAAAAAACCTTTATTTTCAAGAAAATAGACCCGTTGCGGATGGCTATCACATGGCTTATATATACGAGGCTTAAGGGCACTGGCAAAACGCCACGCTTGCTCTAAATTATTCAATGAAAAGAAACGTGCTTGGGCGCTGCAGCAGTGGGCCTTGGCCATGGTTTGCTTAACAACAGGAGAGAAAAATGGGTAAAGTTATCGGTATTGATCTTGGTACAACAAATTCATGCGTTGCCGTCATGGAAGGCAGTAGCGCAAAAGTAATCGAAAATTCCGAAGGCGCACGTACGACGCCTTCGATCGTTGCGTTTTCATCCAACAATGAGCGCCTTGTGGGGCAGCCGGCAAAACGCCAAGCGGTGACCAATCCTGAAAATACCTTCTACGCGATTAAGCGTTTGATCGGCCGTAACTTTGATGATCCGATGGTGAAGAAAGATATCGGTCTTGTTCCTTACAAAATTATCAAGAATGATAATGGCGATGCTTGGGTTGAAGCCAATGGCAAAAAATCCAGCCCATCGGAAATCAGCGCATTCATTCTGACCAAGATGAAAGAAACCGCTGAAAATTATCTCGGCGAAAAAGTGACGCAGGCTGTTATTACGGTTCCTGCTTATTTCAATGATGCACAGCGCCAGGCCACCAAGGATGCTGGCCGTGTTGCCGGTCTTGAAGTATTGCGTATTATCAATGAACCAACGGCTGCTGCGCTTGCGTACGGTATGGAAAAGAAGGGTGCCGGCGTTGTGGCCGTGTATGATCTTGGCGGCGGTACGTTTGACGTTTCCATTCTGGAAATCGGCGATGGCGTGTTTGAAGTCAAATCAACCAATGGCGATACATTCCTTGGCGGTGAAGATTTTGACAGCCGCATTATTGATTTCCTTGCGGATGAATTTAAGCGTGAACAAGGCATTGATTTGCGCAAGGATAAGCTTGCGCTGCAACGTTTGAAGGAAGCGGCTGAAAAGGCGAAGATCGAATTGTCATCCTCGATGCAAACGGATGTGAACTTACCGTTCATCACCGCTGATGCATCGGGTCCAAAGCATTTAAATGTGAAGCTGACCCGCGCGAAACTTGAAGCGCTGGTGGATGATCTGATCAAAAAGACCGTTGAGCCATGCAAAGCTGCGCTTAAGGATGCAGGATTAAAGCCATCGGATATTCAGGAAGTGATTTTGGTGGGTGGTATGACCCGTATGCCAAAGATCATGGAAACCGTGAAGGAATTCTTCGGTCGTGAACCGCATCGCGGCGTAAACCCTGATGAAGTGGTGGCAATTGGTGCTGCAATTCAAGCCGGTGTTCTAAAGGGCGAAGTGAAGGATGTATTGTTGCTTGATGTAACGCCATTGTCACTTGGTATTGAAACGCTTGGCGGTGTGTTTACACGGTTGATTGATCGCAATACCACCATTCCAACGCGTAAATCACAGGTGTTCTCAACAGCCGAAGATAATCAAAATGCTGTAACCATTCGCGTATCGCAAGGTGAGCGTGAAATGGCGGCGGATAATAAATTGCTCGGTCAGTTTGATCTGGTTGGTATTGCGCCAGCACCACGCGGCATGCCGCAGGTGGAAGTGACGTTTGATATCGATGCGAACGGTATCGTAAGCGTGACTGCAAAAGACAAGGCGACGAACAAGGAACACCAGATCCGTATTCAGGCATCGGGCGGTCTATCTGAAGCCGATATTCAGCGCATGGTGAAGGAAGCCGAAGCGCATGCGGGTGATGATAAGAAGCGCCGCGAATTGGTGGATGCACGTAATCAGGCTGATTTGCTTGGTCACTCAACCGAAAAGACGCTCAAGGAAAATGAAGGCAAGATCCCGGCTGCCGATAAGGAAGCAATCACCAAGGCCGTCGCGGAATTGCGCGAAGCCACGGGCGGCGATGATACCGCAGCAATCAAGGCCAAGATTGATGCGCTCAATCAGGTTGCGATGAAGATGGGTGAAGCGCTGTATAGCCAGCAACAGGCCGGTGGCCCAGCGCCAGGTACAACTGATACACCACCAGAACCCGGCGTGGTTGATGCTGAATTCACGGAAGTGAAGGATAAGGACAGCAAGAAATCTGCGTAAATAAAAAGTAATGAGAAATGAGTAGTGAGTAGTGAAAAAAAATCCTACTCACTTTCTTTCTCATTACTCATTACTAACTCCTCACTACTCGCTTGATTCATGTCTTCCAAAGTTGATTACTACGAACTGCTCAGTGTTTCCCGCGATGCCAATGGGGATGAGGTCAAGCGTGCCTATCGCAAGCTTGCGATGCAATATCATCCTGATAAAAATCCCGGTGATAAAACCGCCGAAGTAAAATTCCGCGAAATCAGTGAAGCCTACCAAATTCTCAGCGATGATCAGAAGCGGGCAGCCTATGACCGTTATGGCCATGCTGCGTTTGATCAAAATGGTGGTGCTGGCTTTGGCGCGGGTGGATTTGATTTCACCGGCTTCCCTGGTGGGCTTTCCGATATTCTTAACGAAGTATTTGGCGATATGATGGGCGGCGGCGGTGCTTCCGCGCGCTCCAGCACCGGTGCGCAGCGCGGTAATGATGTGCGCTATGATCTGGAACTCAGTTTAGAAGAAGCGTTTAAGGGCGCAGAAAAAACCATCAAGGTTGCAACGCCGCTCACATGCGAAACCTGTAAAGGCAGCGGCGCAAAACCTGGCACATCGCCAACAACCTGCAAGCAATGCGGCGGTGCAGGCAAGGTACGTATTCAGCAGGGTTTCTTTTTAATGGAACGTAGCTGCCCGGTTTGTGCGGGCGCAGGCCGTGTGATTGAGCATGCGTGCAAGGATTGCAAAGGTCAGGGTCGCGTGCGCAGCGAGCGCACCTTGAAAACAACCATTCCTGCCGGTGTTGATACCGGCACGCGTATTCGTATTGCCGGTGAAGGCGAAGCGGGATTGCGCGGCGGATCATCGGGCGATCTGTATGTATTTATTGCGGTGAAGCCGCATGCATTTTTACACCGTGAAAGCGCTAATCTGCTTGCGCGTGTGCCGATCAGTTTTGTGCTCGCCAGTCTTGGCGGCGTAATCGAGGTGCCAACGCTTGATGGCAAGCCGGCAAACCTGACGCTTCCTGAAGGATCGCAGCCCGGGCAGCAATTCCGCCTTAAAGGGCAGGGAATGAGCATCTTGCAACAGGGCCGTACGCGCGGGGAAGCCACGCGCGGTGATTTATTTGTTGAAATTAGCGTTGAAACACCCATTAATTTAAGCAAGAAGCAAAAAGAGCTGCTCGAAGAATTTGAAGCCAACACGGATGTGAAGAAAAACAATCCGCAGGCGCATGGATTTCTTGAGCGTGTGAAGGGTTTTTTTGCAAAGGAAAACGCGGAACCGAAATCTGAAAAACCCCAATCTGAAAAACAGAGTGCGAAGTCATGACGATCAAAGTTGGAATTTTTGGAACCACAGGTCGCATGGCAAAAATGCTTGCGCGCGAAATTCTTGAAGATGCCCAATGCACCTTTTCAGGCGGCACGGTACGCGAAGGCAGCCCCTTTGCCGATAAGCGTTTAGCCGAAGCCCTTGGCCTGCCATCCAGCACTATCTTGCCAGAAGGCGCGATCAATACGATTTCGCCAGAAAAATTACTGGCAGCATCCGATGTGGTGATTGATTTTACGCGCCCTGAAGTATCGGTGCATCATGCCTATGTTGCAGCGGCAATGGGTAAGCCCGTTGTCATCGGCACGACGGGATTTAATCAGGAACAGGTGCAGATGCTTGCGGATGCTGCCAATCATATCCCGATTGTGCTTGCACCCAACATGAGCATTGGCGTTACGTTATTAACAACAATGACCGAGATTGTCGCGCAAACGCTGGATGCAAAGTACGATATTGAAATTGTTGAAATGCATCACCGTCACAAGATCGATAGCCCATCGGGCACGGCGCTTGCGCTTGGTGAAGCGGCAGCAAAAGGTCGCAATATTCAGCTTAAAAATCGCGCGGTTTATGATCGCAAAGGAAATTCCGGCCCGCGCAAGCGCGGCGATATTGGTTTTGCAACCTTGCGCGGTGGCGATGTAGTGGGGGAGCATACCGTAATGTTCGCCAATGATGGCGAGCGCGTGGAATTAACGCACAAAGCAACCGACCGCCGTATTTTTGCGCAAGGCGCCGTTGTAGCTGCCAAATGGCTCGTAAGCCAGCAGCCGGGTCGGTATAGCATGAAAGATGTATTAGGATTCTAGAGGCTGTGTAAGGCGATGAGATGCGCGCGTTCCTGTCTTACGGCCGAAGGCCACCTTGCGCAGGCTCGTAAAGACTTGGTTGCTCATGCCGCTTTTGGTTTTTCAACCAGTTTGATCACTTCCGCATAGCTCATCGATTGCCCTTCAGGAAGCTGCAGCATCGCGCGCAGGATGCTGAGCTGGAAGGATGTTCCATACATGGCCATGGTCGCAGGGCTGATGTTCTGGGGGCTCATCTGGCTGATACGGCAGGCAAAGGGCGCGGTCTTGCTCGAATCAGGAAGGAACTGGGTATCGGGCCACTCATCTTTCCAGCAAGAAAGATCGTAAAGCGTGCCATAGCCCGAGGAAAGATCCATCTTGCATAGGCCCTTATCGCTAATGCCCAGCATAATGGGGCCAAGCGGGCTGTCATGGCAGCCCCAGAAAACGCGTGTTGGGGTGGTCTCCAGCGGAACTGGATAGATTGTGTTATCAAGCTGTTTGGCAATTGCCGTCATCCGCGTTAAAACCCAGGCCTTATTAAAAAACTGTAAAAAAGTGATTCGTTTGCCGTATCTCTATCAATGAATCAGAAGTTAAAAACTTGTCAATGAACAAAGAATCTGTCCTGCACTTTTTCACGGCCCTTGCGGCGAAGATGCCGCAACCCAAGACCGAATTGCGCTATTTGAATCCTTATACGCTGGTTGTTGCTGTGTCTCTTTCAGCACAGGCAACGGATGTCAGCGTGAACAAGGCAACCGACGCGCTGTTTAAGATTGTCAAATCACCACAAGCCATGGTTGCGCTTGGCGAAGCAAAACTCAAAAATTATATCAAGACAATTGGCCTTTATAATATGAAGGCCAAAAATGTTATCGCCATGTCGCAGATGCTGATTGATGAGCATGGCGGTGAGGTACCGCGTGATCGTGCCGCTTTGGAAAAACTTCCCGGCGTTGGGCGTAAGACAGCGAACGTGGTCATGAATGAAGCGTTCGGCATTCCTACCATCGCGGTGGATACGCATGTGTTTCGCGTTGCCAATCGCACTGGCCTTGCGCCGGGACATAATGTACGCGAGGTTGAAGATAAATTGATGAAGGTAGTGCCCAAGAAATTTCTAAGCGGCGCGCATCACTGGTTGATTTTGCATGGCCGTTATACGTGCAAGGCGCGCAAGCCTGATTGCCCGAATTGTGTAGTGCGGAAGGATTGTGAGTATCCTGATAAAACGGTGTAGAAACTGCGTCATCCGGCATATATAGCTGGATCCCGGATAATTGCTGCGCAATTTCCGGGATGACGTATTGGAGAATTACTCGCCAGCCAGACGTTCGCTGGAAATATCTGTGCTGCTATCCGTGTCTTCATCATCGGAAGAAGAATTTCCAAAGGAAGAAGAGATCGATGGGCGAGCGGTGGCTTGCATGCCTTGCAATTCACCATTCACCTGACCACCTGCATTGATTTCAATTTCACCGTAGCGAATGGTGCCGGTAATGCGGCCAGTTGGACGAATGGTGAGGCGACCACGCACGACAACCACGCCTTCAAAGGTGCCAGCGATTTCTGCGCTGTCCACTTCGATCGAACCATTGAACGAACCGCCTTCGGCTACTTCGAGCGCTTGACCATCATAGCGCATGCCTTCCACGCCGCCTTCAACGATCAGGTAATCGCATTTTGAAATTTGACCGGCCAAGGTGATGTCTTTTGCAACCACCATGCGGCGACCTTCGCTGGGTGTTGTGCCAAAGCGTGGACCATCCGAGGTTGTGGGGCGGCGCATGTTTGGAGTTGTTGGCATGTCGACAACGCGTCGTGCAGTGGGTGTGGGTGGTGTTGCGCGCAACGGAGCGCGGGCTTGCGTACCTGAAGATGCACCGCTGCTTGAAGAAGCGTTCGATGCGTTTGATTCTGAGCGCGGATCAAGTGGGCGATTCATGGCGGTTTTCCTATAAATAAATCTATAAAAATCAGTCTTGTACGTTGCTTCCAAGTAAGGCTAACGTAGCACGTTTCTCAAAATAGATTCAACACCTTCAATCCCCCGATTTGCGCCTTAATTAAGAGGATTAAAATGCCAGAATTAAAATATGACGTTGTTGGCGTTGGTAATGCGATTGTTGATATTCTAGCGCAAGCGGAAGATGAATTTCTGCGCCGTGAAAGCATCCGTAAAGGTTCCATGACCTTGATCGACACAGAGCGCATGACATATTTATTTGAAAAAATGGGGCCGACCACGACCGTTTCCGGCGGATCGGCTGCCAATACCATTGCTGCGCTTGCCAGTCTGGGTGGAAAAGGTGCCTATATTGGCCGGGTGCACAAAGATCACCTAGGAGCCGGCTTTGCGCATGATATGAGGGCGCTTAAGATTCATTACCCAACGCCAGCATCGGAAAGCGGCGCCCCAACTGCCTGCTGCATTATTATGGTCACGCCCGATGGCCAGCGCAGCATGAGCACCTTTTTAGGTGCGAGCACGGATTTTTGCGCAAGCGATGTGGATGAAGAAGTTATTGCTGCATCACGTGTTACTTATCTGGAAGGCTATTTATTTGATAAGCCGCCCGCGATGGAGGCGTTTTATCTTGCGGCAAAGCTCGCACATAAACATGGCCGTAAAGTTGCACTTAGTTTATCAGATGGGTTTTGTGTGGATCGTCACCGCGCGGAGTTTCTGAGCTTTGTCAAAGAGGGCGTTGACATTTTATTCGCCAATGAAGTGGAAGCAACTGCGCTATTTCAAAAAAGCAAACTCGATGATGTGTTGCAGGCCTTGCGCGAAAGTTGCGCATTGGCAGTGATAACCCGCAGCGAAAAAGGATCAATTGTGTTGGCTGATGGAAAAAATTATACGATCCCGGTTGAGCCTGTCGCAAAAGTGGTGGATTCAACTGGTGCAGGCGATAGTTATGCAGCAGGGTTTTTGTATGGCTATACGCATAATCTTGATATACCAGCGTGCGGGCGCATTGCATCGATCTGCGCTGCAGAAGTGATCAGCCATCTGGGCCCACGGCCACAGACAAATTTATGCAAATTGGTAGAGAGCAAGATTGGTTTGCTTGTAAAGCGCACTGCTTAAATCAGCGCGCTGGCGACAATGCCGGATTCATGGCCAAGGGATTCACGCACATCATCCATATCAAGCGCGGTTTTGCCAGCCATGACGGAACGTGCGCAGGCTTGGTCGAGCATCAAAATGGCTTTATCGGGATGATTGCGGCGGCGTAGATATTTGGATGTTAAATACACGATCTGGTCGCTGACTTCATCGGAGATCGTAAGATCATAGTGCGTAGCAAAGCGTTGCTTGAGACCGCGCAGGATAACTTTACACTGTTCTTCGGTGGGTGGGTCCATGAATATTTTCTGGAAACGACGATCAAGCGCAGGATCAGCCTTCACATAATCATCATATTCATCGCGCGTGGTTGCGCCAATCACCAGCAGGTCGCCGGTGGTAAGATAAGGTTTCATCAAATCGGAAACACCCGCAGCACCGCTGGCGATACAGCTTGGCATGATCATGTGGATTTCATCGATGCATAAAATGATTGGCGGGAATTTTTTGGAGGCATTGCGCTCGGCAACGCCTTTGATCATCGGCATGAAGCGGCCTTCAAAATCAGAACGTGAGCCCGAGCCAGCCGAAAGTGATGACCTGTTCATCGGACACACGGAAATCGGCGGAAAGGGAGGCGTTTGAAATATCCATACGAGTGTTGAGAGGCGAGTGTTGAGTGATAAGGAATTAGTACGACCTTAGCAGATGCATCTTTCTTAATTGCTAATTTACATCTTCCTCATCACTTAACACTCATTACTCATCACTTATTTAGCCCACCAGCTTTCCACCACAGGCCCATAAAGTGGGGTTGATTGCGGGATCATAACGTTTGGCCAGATAGCGAATAGATCGGTGCCACGGTAGAAAAGCGGCACCATATAATAGCCTGATAACAACACGCGATCAAGCGCATGCACGGCGGTGCGCAGTTCTTCGCGCGTTTGTGCCGAGGTGATTTTGTGAGTGAGATCATCGACAGCGGGGCTTTTTATACCAGCATAATTACGGCTACCTTTGATATCGGCGGCGGTGCTGCCCCAATATTGCGCCTGTTCATTGCCGGGCGACAGACTGTTGATCCATTTATAGAGCACCATGTCGTAATCAAAATCGCTCAGCCTTGCCTGAAATTGCGAGGCATCAACCGTGCGCACGCGCGCAACAACGCCGATGCGGTTAAGCGTGCGTGCATATTCAAGTGCAACTTTTTCATCCTGTGGATCAGAGAGAAGAATTTCAAAGGTAAAAGGTTGGTCCGTTGGTGTTTGCAAAACACCTTTTTTGATGCGATAGCCAGCTTCCTCTAATGACGCGCTGGCAATGCGCAGATTGTCACGCAAGGGATGGTGTTCATCAGTGCGCGGCAGGGCAAGGGCTTCCGTGAATAATTCTGCGGGCAAATCTTTTTTCCATGGCGCAAGCAGTTTTGATTCTTGTTCATCGGGTAGGCCGCTGCTCGCTAAATCGGAATTGGCAAAATAGCTGTCGAGCCATTTATAGGCGCCATGAAACAGCGTGCGGTTGATCCATTCAAAATCAAACGCGGCAGAAAGCGCTTTACGCACGCGTGCATCGGAGAAATTAGCGCGGCGTGTGTTGAAAATAAAACCGCGCATCGGTTCAGGGCGGCGATGGGTGAAAGCAATGGTTTGAAAGGAATCTTTTTTAGTTTGTGCCCTTTTGTTTTCTGCAAGTCGTTGTAATTCTGACCAGCGCTTGGGATCAGTTTCGCGGCGAGCATCGAGCGTGTGTGCGGTAAAGGCTTCCTGCGCGACATTTTCATCGCGGTAATAATCATAGCGAATGCTATCAAAATTGCTGGTGCCACGGCGTGCGGCCAGATCAGCGCCCCAGTAATTTTTATCACGCTCAAAAATTACGCTGCGTCCGGCTTCAACGGCTGCAATTTTATAGGGGCCGCTTGCGATGGGCGGAAGAAGCGTTGTTTCATCAAAGGACTTTGATTGGTACATATGTTTGGGAAGGATTGGCATCAACCCCATGATCAGCGGCATTTCGCGATCAATCGCGCCATCTGCACTTTTTTTAAACGTAAAGGTGATGCTGTGCGCATCATTGATTTCTGCGCTGGCAACTTTTTTATAAAAACTGCGGTGATTGGGTTTTCCCTTATCGCGCAAGGTGGCCCAAGAAAAATAAACATCATCGGCGGTGATGGGCTTTTCATCCTGCCAATGCGCTTTTGGATTTAAGTAAAAACGGATTGCGGAGCGATCGGCGCGCACGCCAATTTTTTCTGCGATGAGTGGATAGAGCGTAAAGGGCTCGTCTTGTGTGCGGGCAAGTAATGTTTCATAGATATAAGAAAGGCCTTCTGCTGGGCGGCCTTTTACAATGTAGGGATTGAGGCTATCAAAGGTTCCAACAATATTCAGGCGCAGCGTGCCGCCTTTAGGCGCGTCTTTATTGACGTAATCGAAGTTTTTAAAATTAGCCGCATGTTTGGGCTCGCCATGCATGGCAATGGCGTGGCTGATGATCATTTCCTGCGCAGATATATTCTGTGGCGCTACACCTATAATAAGAAGGAGAAGCGCGAAAAACCTATTCATCATATTTCAGCAAGCTGGTATTGGGCACATGAATTTTGCTTTGGCCTTTGAGAAAGGTGAGCTCAATAATAAAGGCGGCGAGTTTTACATTCGCGCCAAGTTTTTCAAGTAGCGTAACGGCTGCTTCCATCGTGCCGCCAGTTGCGAGCAAATCATCGACGATGACAACATTCTGACCTTTTAATACCGCATCGGCCTGTACCTCGATAATGTCATGACCATATTCAAGCGCATAGGCGTGTTGAATAACCGGGCCGGGGAGTTTATTTTTTTTGCGGATCATCGCAAAGCCGCAACCCAGTTTATAAGCAACCGCTGCTGCGACCATCAACCCGCGCGATTCAATGCCCAGCAAGCGATCCGGTTTTTCCTTGGCAATAATTTCTGCAAGCATATTAATCGTATGTTCCCATGCCTTGCCATGCATCAACAATGTGGAGATGTCATAAAACATGATGCCCGGTTTTGGAAAATCAGGAATGGAACGAATGTGATCTTTTAAATTCATGGGGCTGCTCGTAAGGCGGTTGTAAGAAGCGATCATCATAGCCAAAGCTTTGCGAATCTACGATATTGAAAAAGGTGCCAGCATCGCAGAGCGAACTCCTCTCCCCTTGCGGGAGAGGATAGAAAAGCTTGCACTTAGGCTTGGCTAAGTGCTTAGCTTTTCTTGGTGAGGGGTTGTTCTTGATTTTACCAACCCCACCCCTAACCC